>JAYPXF010000027.1:0-31556 GCA_038154405.1 Verrucomicrobiales bacterium
GAGAAATCTAATCAGGTTTGGGACAAAGTCGAATCATCCCGAATTATCTCGAATCAGGCCGAATACGACCGGTTTTTGGCTAGTTATACGAAATAAAGTGTCCCAAACCTGATTAGATTTTTCGGTATGGGGAAAAAGTTGGTTGCGGGGGCGGGATTTGAACCCGCGACCTTCAGGTTATGAGCCTGACGAGCTACCAGGCTGCTCTACCCCGCGACCTCGTAGGGGCGGAAATAAACCGGTTCGCAAAGGGTTTTGCAACTCTTTAGTGAAAACTTTTGTCCAGCCAGAGCGTCAGCATGGACTGCCGACCGCTTGTCGCGGCAAATTCAAGGCTGAATCTCTTCCTCCGCACGGCTGCGAATGAGTTCACCCAGACGGCGATTCAAGGTCTCTTGGTCGGTGGTGGCCTCGGTGATGCTGGAGAGGGAATCGCCGACGCGGTTCATCAGATCTTGGCGCTTGGCTTCCTCGGTCACCACTCGGGCAACGTAGCGGTCGCTCGCAGCGACACCCGGTCCAGTGACGTTGTTGTTGTCCTTCACCTCGATCCAATACTCGATGGACGCGCCCTCCGGGACGGGCGGCTTGAATTCACCAATGCGCCAATTGTAGCGACGCTTGACCTGGCGGTCGGAGGTCTTGCCGAGAACCAGATCGGTGGTGTTGGTGTTGCCGCCGTCGATCTGGTACTTCAATTGGACGCTCGCGACCCCGAAGTCATCGAGCGCTTCAAACGCGATGAGCATTCTGGCTTTCTGCGTGATTAGTTCCTCGCGGCGTTCCGGATAGGTGATCTTCACTACGGGGATGCGATCCGGCAGGACGTCTATGCGATAAATGGCTTCGTCGCGGCTCTGGAGACCGAAGGTATCGGTCATGTGGATGCTGAATCCGGTGAGGTTGGTGGCCGGGATGTCGATGATGCCTCGCAGCTCCAGGGCATCGCCTTCGCTGACTTTCAGTGCGTGGCGGTTGGTGACGCCGTAAAGCTGGATGTAGCCCTTCTCAATGGTCTTGTTGGCGGTGATGCTGAGGAGGAGTTTGCTGCCGCTCAAGAGGCTGAGATCGGCGAGGCTGCGCTTGGCTTCGCCCATGCCGGTATAGGCGGGGAATTGCTGTCGGGTCTCCAGCTTCGCAACGGTCGGCCGCGGCTGAACGTTGACCTTGCCCACCTTGCTGCGGCCGTCGTTGAGGCGGATGACATAGGTGAAGGATTCCTGAACGCTTTCGAACTTGCGGCTGTAGGTCGGTGCGTTCTCATCTTTCTCCAGTTTGAAATCCTGATCGCGACCGGACTCAAAACTGACGGCAAGTGTACCTTCATCGGGAATGATGCCGGATGCGGTGGCGTTGATCGTGACGGGATCACCGCGACCAATGGTGAGATCACCGGTGAATTCGGCGACTCGGGTCTTGCGCGGAACTTCCACGCTGGCGCTGAGGAAGGCACGCTGTAGCAACGCGCTGCTGATGGAACCGCCGATGCCAAAAAGGATTCCAGCGACGCCAATACAGCCCAGCAGCCAGATGGTGTTGCGGCGGAGATTGTCAGTCTTGACGATGGCTTCAAAGTCGACCGTGCGGGCCTCGTCCTCCGTTTGGCGAACAAGCGCTTTCACCAAGAAGCTGGCTTCACCGCCATGCAAGCCACCCGGACGGGTGAGTTGCAGGGTGGAAATGAGCTTCGATTTGAAAGTCGGGAAATGCTTTTCGACAATGAGAGCCGTACCGTCGGTGTCCGGGGCGTCGAGAAGGGGAAGAATGACGTGTTCGTTGACCAGATAGACAACCATAGCCAGCGACCCCAGGAACCAGACCAAGCGAATGCCCCATGGAAGTTCGAGTTGCCAATCGACAATCATCTCGACGGCAATGAGCACGATGAATGCGCTGGCGGCCAGTGCCGCGCCCGTGCCAAACGCCACCTTCATGATGCGTGAACGCAACCAAGCGACCTTACCTTCCAGCAATGTGCTGGCGGCGATCGGTTCATCGTTGGGTTCGTGGCGGCGGCTCATTTAAGATAAGACAGTTTCCGGAGGACCCATTCGACAGTGACAACGAGGAGGATCAGGAGGAAATAAAGGGGGCTGGACCAAAGTTCCACTTCCATCGGGGATCGGACTTTCTCGGTCTTGCGCGCAATGCGTGCCGGCAGGGTGTGCAGGTTTTCTTCGCGGAAGAATTCGCCGCCGCTGATCTCGGCCATCTCCTTCAGGAGATCTTCGTTCATGGCGGTGTCGCCGAGTTCGAAGCTGGCGGAGCTGACGTAAAAGGCGGTGCGGGCTTCGCGATCCATGTCGACGCCGAACTCGTATTGGCCCGGAGCCGGAGCGATGAAGTTGCCGCGGTAGAGTCCGGGTTGGTCTGGAACCGGGCGAAGCTCAAGCTCAGTGGCCGACGCCAGAACATCATCCTTCGGCACGTAGAAGGCTTTTACCGTGCTGTCGGTGACGGGTTCAAAGCCGGCCCGATAAAGGCGGGCGTAGACGCGCAAGCTTTCGCCGGACTGGTAACTCGGTTTGTCCAGATCGATCTGCGTGCGGCGGGATCCGCCGAGGACATGGGCCAGCGAGAGGCGCTGGATGATCTGCCCCCAGAAGGTGTAGTAGTACTTGTCGCCCACGTTCCGTCGCCAGCGCCAGGTGTTGTCCGTGCCAACGAAGAGGGATTGGCCGAGGCCATATTGTTGGACGGCGACAACGGGCATGGGACCGAAGCGCGTGGCTTTCAACGGATCGGGATCGACCACGAGAACCTCGGCACCGGGCTTGGCACGGAGGACGCGAGAGATCCAGTACACCGGCGGGAGTTCCTTCCAGCGACGGAGGTTCTCACCCTGTTGATCGCTGAGCTGAAGCATGGTGCTTTCGCGACCGGCGGTGGTGAGTTCAAGTTTGACCGGCTTGTCAGCAACGGCTTCCTGACCGGTGTCTCCGACGGGGGCATTGAACTCGACCGGCAACAGATTCTCGATCGGTGTGCCGCGATACTTGGCGGGACTGTGGCGTTTTCCGGCCACCATGATGAACGCACCACCAAAGCGGGACACGAATTCATTCAGGTAGGTCATCTGCAGGCGCGAGATGCGACGGGGTTCAACATCGCCGAAGATGACAAGGTCATACTTGAAAAGTTCGTCGCGGTTGGCTGGAAAGTTCTCGAGGAAAGGTGCGTTCTCGCCGTGCGTGATACTGGGATCGCCCTCGTAGAGGACCGTCTTCAATTCAATGCGACGGTCACGGGCCAACATCGCGTGCAGGTATTTGTATTCCCAACGCGGAGCCTCCTCGACCAGCAGGACCTTGATCTTGGCATCAACAATGCGGAGCTGTCGCGTGAGGGAGTTGTTCTTCCGTTCAGTTTCATCGTCGCGCGGATCGATGCCGGCAGAGATTTCGTATTCGCCGGCCTTGTCGGGAAGGAACTGGAGCGGAACCACCGTTTCACCATCCTTGCCGAAGGTAATCTCCTTCTCGTCGACCTTCTCGTCATTGAGCTTCAACCACACTTGGGCCGCTTCACCTTCGAGGCCCTGCGACCGAACCCTGACATTAACCAGCAATTCATCACCGACAAAGGCGACTTCGGGAGCCATGAGGTTGGTGACGATGATGTCGCGTGGCGAGGTGATGCCGACGCCGTAAACGTAGAGGGGGATGTTCTCCTGTTTGAGCTGTGTGGCAGCTTCGCGCGGGGAGAGCCCCTGGTTGTTGGCTCCATCGGTGATGAGGACAACGCCGGCGAGCGGTTGCCCCCGCTTGCGATTGACCACTTCGCGCAGGGCTTCGCCAATGGCGGTGGCCTGATCGTCGGTGTTCAGGCGGGTGAGCCAGGGGAAGAATTCGGGCGTGGGCTGTTTTTGGATTTCAACGTTCTCATTGGTGCCGGTTGGCCGCGGCAAAGATACGAGACTCTGTCCGTAGCTGAACGGGACGAGGTCGAATTCGTCGTCAAGCTGCGGCAAAAGATTGAGGTTCGTGCTCTGCAGAACGGCTTGTGCGATCTCAAATCGCGAACTGCTCTGCATCGGGGCATTCGCAACCTGAGGAAGATCATTCGTCGTCGAGGTCGGATCGAGTTGACCACCGGCGATAGCCGCGCGCTGGATGTCAACGGAGTGAACCCTTGGATCCTTGATCGCCATGCTGCCACTACCATCGAAGAGGAGCAGAAGTGCGCGGCGGATGCTACCTTCGACGGTGAAGGCCAGAACGGGGCGCAGGAGCAGGATGGTCAGCAACAGCAGAAACGCGCAGCGGAGACCGAACAGTGTCCATTTCCGCCGCGGGGTGATGTTGACCGGATTGCGTTGATAGGACCACCAAGCGAGACCGAACAAGGCGATCAGGAAGAAGATGAACCAGAAGCCGCTCACACCACCCTGGAACGCGAGTCGCACGCCGGCAACTTCGCCGGCGGACTCGACGCGTGCTCCAAGGAGTTTGAGGAGAATCTCAGTCATGCGGGGTAAGCTTCAAATTCCAAGCTCCAAAATTCAGATAAGCTCCCAGACTCAAGTTTCAATCCAAGCCCTTGCTGGATCCGCAAGGGCTTTTCGCAGCAGCGAGCTAAAAAGTGGTAGAGGACTGCCGCACTCCAAGACGCTGACGCGGTTTCGAAAACGTCACTCCACTCCGTGAGCCTCTGATTGAGACTTGGAGCTTGAGGCTTTTTTGAAGCTTGGAGTTTGATGCTTGGAGTTTCCATCACTTCGATCGTGAGAAGTACTGCGCCAGGAAGGTTTCGCCACCGGCCACGAGCAGGACGAGAATCGCCAGCGGCAGCCAAAACTCTGCGCCCACACGTTTCTGTTCAACCGACTGGCGAAGGTCAACCATCGGCCCCCACTTGGTGACGCTCGCCACTCTGCGAATCTCTTTGAGATCCGCCTCGCTCAGTTCCGCAAGGTTGGACTCCTTCGGATCAGACTGGGCGGCAAATTTCAGATAGGTCGGTGGGTCGTCGAGGCTGATCTGATAGAGGCCGTTCTGGTCCGTGTTGGCATACGTGACGGCGGGGTTGCCGTTGACCATCTCAATCTTCTCCAGGTCGCGTTCGTCGCCTTCGTGGATCGGATTCACGACGGTGACATCCTGGCCGATGAGTTCGGAGTTCATACGGCGCTGGTAGGGTTGCCCGACCGGGAGGTTGGCGTCGCGGTCCTGATGCTGCGTGCTCGCCGCCATCACGCGATGCAACAGCGGAACAAAAGCCGGACGGACGGCGATGTCATTCCACTTGATGTCGCAGGTGCTGGCGAATTGCACCACTCGACCCATGCCGAAGATTTGTTCGACCATGGCAGGGTTGCCGTCGTCGAAGCGGAGGACAACCTTCGGAGCGGCGCTGGCGTTTTCGGCCTGATCAGTGTCTTCCGACGGAGGGATTAGTTGGAAGTATTTGTAGAAGCGGGCCGACGCAATCGTACCGGCGGTCTGGTTGCGCCACAACGAAACGATCGGGTGGTCGTAGTTCTTGCTTTGAAAGTGGACGAACTTTTCGTCCTGGGTTTCGTCTCCAACGGTTTCGCCAATGATGGCAGGAAGGAGTTTCAGTTCCCGCACCAGTCGCTCGTTGTAGAAGGTTGGATTGGTCCGCGGTCCGGGGAAGACGATCAGGCCACCACCACGACGAACGAAGCGTTCCAAGAGTTGCGCCTGCGCGATGGTGATCTCAGAGACGTTGGCGACAACGACCACTTCGTAGTCATCGAAGCGGATACCGGAAAGGTCGGCGGGGGTGACAACACGGGGCTTGATGAAGTAGTCGGCCTTCTCGGCGAACGGAACCGGTGTCATTGCATGGCGGAGAAAGAAGGTTTCGGCTTCGCGAGGTTCGTCGCCAGGGTCGCCGTCGATGAGAAGGGCACTGAGTTCCTTGATGCCGCGGACCGCGAGAACGCGCTGATCGTCGAAGGGGAGCTGGTCCTGCCCGATCTTGGCGGTGACCGCGTGCCAGCCTTCCGTGCGGAGACGGGCGAACAGTGAAGCATTGCGTGTTTGGCCGGCGGGGACTTCGGGAATGACAACGCTGTCGGCAGTCGCATCGTCGCCGACCTGAACGGAAACTTTGATATTCTCGACCTTGGTGCTGCCGGTGTTGGCAACGGCAATCTCGAAACGGAGCGGGCGATTCACCGGCGACAAGCCGGAGGCGAGGCTGAGGTCGGTGATACCGAGATTTCGTTCTCCCTTGCGACCAACAAGGACGAGATGGGTCTGGAGATTCTCCTTCTTCCCGGAATCAGCAGCGCGGGTCAGCAGCGTTTGGATGTCACCAAGTTGACTCCACCCGGTGTTTTGCCCATCTGTGATGAGATAGATCTCCTTCTGAATGGCAGCGCGTCCCTTCAGGGTGTCCACCGCCGTCTCCAAAGGTTGAAACATCTCGGTGGCGCGATCGCTGAGTTGAGCTTCGCGGACCACCTTACGGGCAAGGTTTAGATCGTGGGTGGGCTCCGGCAAAAGGGGTTTGGCAGTATCCGATGCCAAGTAGACCGCGACGCTGGAACCGGCCGGCATGGCGTCGATGATCTGCTCCGCGGCCTTCCGTGCCTGTTCGAATCGGGTTTCAACGCCATCGCTCATTCCCATGCTGCCGGAATTGTCGAGCAGGATGACGGAGGTGACCTTCGCGAGTCCAAAGGCTCCGGCAGCGGAATCGCGCCAAGCGGGTCTGGCCAGGGCCAGTGCGAGCAAGAGAAGGAGAAGGCACCGAAGGGCGAGAAGAATCAGATCCTCCATGTCCATGCGCTTCTTGTTCTTCTCCACACTGATTTGCACGAAACGCATCGCGGCCCAGACGACCTTCTTGAAGCGACGACGATTCAGCAGGTGAATGATGATCGGCACGCTGACCGCGGCCATTCCGAACAGTAGTAGTGGATTCAGGAATGACATCAGGCGACGGGGTGGAGCGAAGCATCAAACTCCAAGCTCCAAAATCCAGATAAGCTCCCAGACTCAAGCTTCAATCGAAGCGCTGACGCATTGCCGAAAAATCCATTCCAACCCGCGAGCCTCTGACTGAGGCTTGGAGCTTGAGGCTTCTTTGAAGCTTGGAGATTGGAGATTGGAACTTTCATCGCCTGGACGTTTTCAACCGGAAGGCGAGGTAGCCGCTAAGCACCTCGCTGAGCGGTTGCTTGGTATTGACCTGCAGATAGTGACTCTGGTTGCGTTCGCAGCCTTCACGGATGCGGTCACAGAAACCGTTGAACTCGCGGATGTAGCTCTTGCGGATCTCCGCCGGGCGCGTGAGCAGGTTCGGGATCTGTTCGAGTCCTTCGAATTCGACCAGGCCTTCGAAGGGAAAACTGATCTCGGCGTCGTCGAGGATGTGGAACACGACCACTTCATTGCCGCCGAAACGCAGATGCTGGATTCCGTCGAGAATGGTCTGCTCATCGTCGAACAAGTCGCTGATGATGAACACGATGCCGCGTCGGCGGATCTGACGGGCCATGTCGTGCAACACCGGTGCAATGCTCGTCTGGCCGCTCGGATCAAAGTCGGCCAATGTGTTCAACACCTTCTGCATCATCGTGTGGCTGTTGCTGCGCGGAAGGTATTGGCGCGAGACGGTATCGAAGATGTTGAGAGCGACCGCGTCGCGTTGCTTGAGAATTGTGTAGCTCAGCACGGCGGCGAGCATTTTGCCGTAGGCGAGCTTGGTGCCAGTGCCGGAGCCGTATTTCATCGACTCGCTGCCGTCGAGGAGGAGATGACCGACGTAATTGGTCTCCTGCTCGTATTGCTTGATGTAATAACGCTCGGTACGCCCCAGAACTTTCCAGTCAAGGTGACGAATGTCGTCGCCGGCGGAGTATTCGCGATGCTGTGCGAACTCGATCGCGAAGCCGTGATAAGGGGACTTGTGTTCGCCAGCGATGTAGCCCTCGACGATCTCCCGCGCGTGCATTCCGAGCGCTTCGGCGCTGGACACCGCTGCGGGATCGAGAAGTTCGTCGAGGGAACGGGAAGGCATGGAGTTATGCGCGGTGGGTTGAGGATGTGATGCGGGGAAACTCCAAATTCCAAACTCCAAATTCCAAAGAAGCTTCAATATCCAAGCTCCAGTCAGAAAAGCACTGTGACGGAGCCGTGCTTCCGATTGAGTTTTGAAGCTTGGAGTTTATTTTGAGATTGAGGCTTAAGGCTTGCAGCTTCATTCCGTCCCGATCGCTGATCACCAGATTAGACTCAACTGAGTTTCTCGTCCTGCGGAATGGACTCGATGATCTTGGCGACAATGTCGTCCTGCGTGACGCCTTCGCTTTGGGCGGCGAAGTTCGGGATGATGCGGTGACGCATGATCGCGGGCGCAACGGCCGCCACGTCGGCGCAACTGACAGCGAAGTTGCCGTTCAGCATGGCGCGGGCCTTGGCCGCGATAACGAGATTGAGACTGGCGCGGGGACCGGCACCCCAAGAGAGCCACTTCTTGCAGAAGTCACTCTGTTCGCCCGGTCGCGTGCAGCGAACGATGCGCTCGGCATACTTGAGCACGTGATCGGCAACCGGGATCTTACGGACGGTGTCCTGCAACTTGATGATCTCCTCTTCAGTAAGAACGGCCTTCAATTCCTCCTGCGAGCCACCGGATGCCATGCGCATAATCTCGAGTTCCTCTTCCGGGGTCGGGTAATCGACCTTGATCATGAACATGAAGCGGTCGAGCTGCGCTTCGGGAAGCGGATAGGTGCCTTCCTGTTCGATCGGATTTTGTGTTGCGAGCACGAAGAAGGGATCAGGCAGCTTGTAGTCCACCCCCCCGGAAGTCACCTTCCTTTCCTGCATGGCCTCAAGCAGCGCGGCTTGGGTCTTGGGCGGCGTCCGGTTGATTTCGTCTGCCAACACGATGTTGGCGAAGATCGGCCCCTTGAGGAATTTGAAGCTGCGATCGTGCGAACCCGGATCCTCGTGAATGACCTCCGTGCCGGTAATGTCACTCGGCATAAGGTCGGGAGTGAACTGAACACGCTTGAAAGAGAGGTGCAGCGTCTCGGCCAGCGAAGAGACAAGAAGCGTTTTCGCCAGACCGGGAACACCGACCAGCAAGGCATGGCTACGGGTGAAGATGGCGATCAATGCCTCTTCGATGACGTTGTCCTGTCCGACGATGACCTTCCGCAACTCGGTTTTGATCTTGTTGACGGCGTCCTTCAGCCGCTCGACGGCCTTCAAGTCCTGTTCTTCTTCTTTGCTGCTCATGAATTTGGGTGTGCTCGAAAAATCAGCCCGTGATTCGACGGGAATGACCTCGAATTGCCAAACAAAAACGCCGTTTGGCGGGCATTATTCAGACTTTTCCAAAGAATCCGCGGACTCGTTGGAGAACAACTCCCAGTGACCGCTCTTCTTGATCATCGTGAAGGACGTATTGGTGAGATTGGCGGTTACGGCGTTGTAGGCGCCGCTCCAGCCGATCACGAGCACACGATTGGTCGATCCCAGACTATCCAACGCGGAAAAACCTGCCAGCGTGTAGGGAGCCAAACGATCCTGATTGCCCGGAAAGTGGTAAGGCATGCGGTGCTGCGGTAACCCGAGAAACCACGGACGATTGTTCTGATTGATGATCGGCCAAGTGTAGAGAGGAAGGCCCTGTGGAATCCGACCGAAGACCACGATTTCGTCGGTGTCCCGGTATTCACCGACCAGCGCACCTCCAAGCTCCTTCAGTGATTGATTGCTACGAAATCGCGATTCCACCATCGGCATCAGCCCAACGAGCAGAAACAGGTTCACCAACGACAGGACGATCCCTGTCTGCACACATTTATCTGGAGACCAATCTTTTGCCAGCAACGACAGCGCAACAGCCGCCATCAGTGCAGCACCCGCCTGCACCCAGATCCATTGTTGATCGTCGATCTTGAATGCGAATCGATACACGAACGGAATCGCCAGCATCGCGACCAGCGGACTCACAATCACCGTGCGCCATGCCCAGCGTGGGAGGTTGTCAGCCCCTTCCCAATCGCGCCAACGAAGCGCCACCATCACCGCCAGCGGCGGCATCATCGGCAGGATGTAATGCGGAAGCTTTGCGGAGTTGATCGAAAAGAACACGAAAGTCAGCACGGACCAACCAGTCAACATAACCCAACCCTCTTTCTGTGTCTGGCTCAGACTGCTCCAGTGCGACTTTCTCCAGAGCCATCCCAACAACACCGTCCATGGCAGGAACCCGAACAGCAAAATCGGAATGAAGTAGAAGACCGGCCCGCCGCGGTTCTTGGCTGCCGCCTTCAACGCATGCCCCACCACCTGACCTTTGACCATGTAGTCGTAGGCTTCCTTGATATGATCAAAGAGCATCAGGTACCACGGCAGCCCCAAAAGGGCGAAAAGACTCAGCCCCGGAATCAGCGCGATCGCAATGATCGAAAAGCGCTGCTTCTGCTTGCGCCGCCAGACCAACAGCGGAATGAAAGCGAACGCCGGAATCAGAAAAACGAGCGGCCCTTTCGTCAGAAAGCCGCCGGCAACCATCATCCAGGCTGCCATCTGCCAAAGAAACGATGCCTTGGCACCGCGACCACGCGCCAACTGTTCCGGGCTGAAATCCGGATCTTCCTCGTCATCGGGTTGCACGACATCCTGCGGATCATCCAAGGCCCGCCATGCCCGCCAACCGAAGTAGATGGTCCAGCAGATGAACTGCAGCAGTATGATGTCCGTCATCACGAATCGTGAAATGGCGAAATAGAGCAGCGAGCAACTGAGAATCAGCACGCTCCATTGTCCAACCCGGCGTCCGCCCAGAGACATCCCCAGCAGATACATCGCCCAGACACCGCTAAGTCCGCACAACGCGAACGGCAGGCGAATAGCCCATTCATTCAAACCAAGCGCCGCAATGCTCAAGCCCGCCAACCAATAGGTCATCGGCGGTTTGTCGAGATGCGGGACATACCAGATGTTCGGCACCAACCAGTCACCGGTCTCGGCCATTTCCCGGCCGATCTCCGCGTAGCGTCCCTCGTCCGGTTCATTGAGCCCCCGCGTACCGAGCAGGAAGAAAAAGATGAAGACGACCGCCCATTTGAACAGACGATCGTGCATGATGAATTTGAACAATCCCGGCACGACGAGGTTTTAACCCAAATGGCCCAACGATCCCGATGAAATTCTTCTCCGATCCGCACCTCCCACCCAGAGGTGGACAAGACGAGCGAATGACCGAATCAAACGACCTCAAGGCAAAAATCCGACCACGATTCTGGTCTGTGTTTCTCTTTATGCTGACTCTTCAGGCACCCTTGTTGGCGGCAATGGCCGGAACAGGATGGTACGTCAACGATCGAACCATGACCGGCTTCTTCTCCATTGGGGGCACTCCTGGGCCCGATCTTCACCACGCTGCTCGCGTGTCAGTTTTCACGGATGGGAGCAGGTGCAATCGGTCTAAACAGATTCATGCGGGTGCGAGTCCTTGGGCCGCCGCGAGGAAGTGATACGGAGATACATCCGAGAACAGGAAGCCGAGGATCGTCGATTGGACCCGTTGGAGCTGGTATCTGAAATGAAACCGCAACAGTAACCGGAAATCGAACTACACAAACAAGCCGCTTTGAGCGGCTCACAAATTCAAGCCACCGGCTTTGCCGGTGGTATCTGACTCTACCACGCCGGCCAATTCGTGAGCACTTTGGATGCGGGCAAGCATACCGTCTACGGATTCGATTACACGATGAGCCTCGTGGACATCCGCAAGGCTCAATTGACCGTTCCGGGACAGGACGTGCTGACAGCTGACAACGTCGGCATCAAGGTCAGAGTTCTGCTGGGTTACCGCATCACGGATGCGGACAAGGTGACCCACGAGGTGCAGTCGTTCTGGGAGGCGGTCTATGGCGCGGTGCAGGTTGCCCTGCGTGAAGTCATTGGATCTGCCAAATCCGAAGAAGTGCTGACGAATCGGACGGACATCGGCGGTCAGCTGCGCACCCGAGTGTATCCGCAGCTGGCAGCGATCGGCATCGAAACCATCACGCTGGATGTGAAAGACGTGATGTTGCCGGCTGATCTGCGCAAGGCCTTCAACGACGTGATCAAGGCGCGCAACGAAGGACTCGCCACGCTTGAACGGGCCCGGGCGGAATCAGCGGCCATGCGCAACTTGGCCACCGCCGCGCGCCTGCTGGACAACAACCCGTCCCTGATGAAGCTGCGTGCGCTTCAGGCCTACGAGGATGGCGGCGGCGACAAGCTGACGATCGCGGGTTCACCGTTGGAGCTACTGCAGCGACTCGAATAGAGAGGTGGACGACGGGATTGGATTCCGTTGTCCATCTGCGGTTCGGATCTTGATTTGTGACGAGCCAGGCGGTCGTCCGTCCGCGGTTGGTTGCGCGTTTTGGAATCCCCGATTGCCACGGGCGGACGACGTGATCAAAGGAACAGGATCGCGGGTTTGGTGTTGTTCCCTCAGCCACTTCCGGCTGACTGATGAATGAAACACCAAAGGTTGGAAAAGGTTTCGTTCGAGAATGGAATTGTAGCAGCGAGCGTGGGCGAACAGATCCAACCGAAGGGATCCTACTCGCCCACGCTCGCTGTTACATTCGCATTTCGGCAAAAGAGAACCCGCACTGCACAGGCAATGCGGGCTTCGCAAAATCTCTGAGATGGTTGCTCAGATGAATTCGTTGATCAGGTTCTCAAGGTACTCCTGACGACCGCTCTCGTTCTTCACTTCCTTGTTGGAGAGCGCGTACTTCTCGAGCTGCTTGAACCCGACCTTGCCGGCTTCGATCTTGGCGCCGATGCCGGAGTCGAAGGAGCTGTAGCGCTGCTTCACAAAGTCGGCGAGACGGCCGTCCTTGCGGATGGCGGCGGCAATGCGCAGACCGCGGGCGAAGGCGTCCATGCCGCCGATGTGCGCATGGAAGAGATCGATCGGCTCAAAGCTCTCGCGGCGAACCTTGGCGTCGAAGTTCACGCCGCCGGTCTTGAAGCCGCCCCACTTCAGGATGCCGAGCATGCACTGGGTGGTGAGGTAGATGCTGGTGGGGAACTGGTCGGTATCCCAGCCGAGGAGTTCGTCACCGGTGTTGGCATCGATGGAACCGAGCGCATCAGCGGCGCCGGCGACTTCCATCTCATGCTGCATGGTGTGACCGGCCAAGGTGGCATGATTGGTTTCCAGGTTGAGCTTGAAGTGCTTCTTCAGGCCGTAAGTGCGCAGGAAGTTCAGGCACGCGGCGGCATCGGAATCATACTGGTGCTTGGTGGGTTCCTTCGGCTTGGGCTCGATGTAGAACGGGCCCTTGAACTTGATGGACTTCTTGTAGTCGACGGCCATGTTCAGGAACGCGCCGAGGTGATCGACTTCGCGTTCGAGGTCCGTGTTCCAAAGCGACTGATAGCCTTCGCGGCCACCCCAGAAGGTGTAGCCTTCGCCACCGAGTTCCTTGGTGACTTCGAGGGCCTTCTTTACCTGAGCGGCGGCATACGCGAACGCGTCGGCATTGCAGCTCGTAGCCGCGCCGTGCATGTAACGCGGGTGAGCAAAGAGGCAGGCCGTGCCCCAGAGCAGCTTGATGCCGGTGCGTTTCTGCTCTTCCTTGAGCACCTTGACGACGGCATCGAGGTTCTTGTTGGACTGGGCGAGCGTCCTGCCTTCGGGCGCAACGTCGCGGTCGTGGAAAGCGTAGAAAGGCGCGCCAAGTTTCTCCATGAACTCGAAGGCGACGCGAACGCGATTCTGGGCGTTCTTGACGGAGTCGGTTCCGTCGTCCCAGGGGCGAATGGCCGTGCCGACGCCAAACGGATCAGCTAGCGGATTGCGGAAGGTGTGCCAGTAGACGACCGAGAAGCGGAGGTGCTCCTTCATCGTCTTGCCTTCGATCACCTCGTCTTCATTGTAGTATTTGAACGCGAGGGGATTCTTGGAATCGGGTCCGTCGTATTTGATCTTCTTGATCTTCGGAAATGCCGCTTTCTGCGCTTTTGCCATATCTTGTCTTCGTCTTTCTTTGATTTTCGTCGGGGTGTGCTATCGAAATAGGTATCAACGCGCAAGCGAAATACCCCCCAAGTAACATGACATTGACACGAGCTCTAACCGTCCTGACCGGATTTGCAATTTTGAACACGGCTTCGCCGGCGTATGGTGCCGGCGTGGAAATCATTGCGCACCGCGGCGCGTCTTATCTGGCGCCGGAGAACACAATGGCATCCGTGCAGCTGGCATGGGCGTTGAATGCGGACGCGGTGGAAATCGATGTAATGCTCTCAAAGGATGGCCGGATCGTCCTGTTCCACGACAAGGCGATGAAGCGTCTCGCTGGCGTGGAAGGAAAGGTCTCGGATCGCACCTACGATGAATTGCGTCGACTGGATGTCGGAAAATGGAAACACGCCAAGTATGCCGGCGAACGGATTCCGCTGCTTGCTGAGGCGCTGGCTTCCATTCCGGCGGGCAAGCGCATGTTCGTCGAGTTGAAGACCGGACTGGAAATCGTGCCGGAGTTGAAACGGGTCGTCGCCGCCGCCGGCAAGAAGCCGGAGCAAATCGTTTTCATCAGCTTCAACCATGAGGCATGCGTTCGGGTAAAGAAGGTGCTGCCCGGACATGTCGTTGCCCACATCAGTCGGTATGAGAGGGAAAAGAACAAGCCGCCGATAGAGGACCTCATCAAACAAGCCACCGCAGGGAAACTCGACGCCCTGGATCTGGACGGCAACCATGGGGTGAGCGCGAAGGAGGCGAGCCTGATGAAAGCAGCCGGTCTGGGCTTCTATGTCTGGACGATCAACGATCCTGAGCGCGCGCGTGTACTGATCACGGCCGGTGTTGACGGCATCACCACCGATCGACCTGACTGGTTGCGCCGACGGCTGGACCGTTGAAGGACCTGCATCAACACGGAACGGACGTTGCCTGGCTGCTTTACCGCCTTGCCCAATGTCGGACTTGTCCGGCATGATACGACACCTTCCCACGATGCATGTTCCACGTAGCCAACCACGTGACCGGTTTCTGGAATCGGTTTCCTCCTACTTCGACAAGGCCGCTAACTACACGGGATTCAGTCCCGGCCTGCTGCACCAGGTGAAGTGTTGCAACGGCGTGTACCGCATGCGCTTCCCGGTGGAAGACGATGACGGCGAAGTGAATGTGATCGAGGCGTTTCGGGCGGAGCACAGTTATCACCGGCTGCCGACCAAGGGCGGGATTCGTTTCAGCCCTTTTGTAACCCAGGACGAGACCATCGCGTTGGCGGCATTGATGACATACAAGTGCGCGATCGTGGACGTTCCGTTTGGTGGGGCGAAGGGCGGCGTGCGCGTCGACCCGACGCAATGTTCTGAGCGCTTTCTGGAACGCGTCACCCGGCGCTACACGGTCGAACTTTCAAAGAAGAACTTCATCGGCCCATCCGTTGATGTGCCTGCCCCGGACTACGGCACGGGCGAACGGGAGATGGGGTGGATCGCAGACACTTACAAGGCATTGAATCCCGACCAGCTTCATACCTATGCCTGCGTGACCGGCAAGCCGCTATCCGTGCATGGCATTCCCGGCCGGCGCGAAGCCACCGGGCTCGGCGTCTACTTCGGCGTCTGTGAGGCACTGGATCAATCGGAGGACATGAAGAAACTCAAGCTGGAGCCCGGCATTGCGAACAAGCGGGTGATCATCCAGGGGCTTGGCAACGTGGGCTATCATACCGCCAAATTTTTTCAGGAACGCGGACGTGCCATCATCACCGGCATTGCAGAACGCGAAGGCGGCATCTACAAGTCCGATGGACTCGATGTGGTGTCGGTCTTCAACCATCGCCAGGGAACGGGATCCATCCTGAATTACCCCGGCGCCGAGAATGTTCCCAACTCCATGGAACTGCTGGAACGCGAGTGTGACATCCTCGTACCTGCCGCGTTGGAAAACCAGATCACCGAGGAAAATGCTCCCCGCATCCAGGCGCGCATCATCGCCGAGGCCGCCAACGGCCCCGTGACATCGGAAGCCGAAGAGATCCTGCTGAAGAAAGGGATCTTCATCATCCCCGATGTGTACCTGAACGCCGGGGGTGTAACCGTCTCCTATTTCGAATGGCTCAAGAATCTTTCCCACGTCGCGTTTGACCGGATGGTGAATCGCTATGCGGAAGACCAGAACGACCGTTTGATCTCCGTCATGGAGCAGCTCTCCGGCAAGACCATGACGGCGGACCAGCGCGCCACGGTCATTCAGGGCCCGTCGGAATTCGATCTCGTGTGCCACGCCTTGGACCACTCGATGGCAATGGGCTACAACAACATCCGCCGGGAATGGAAGAACCACTGTCTCCCCGATCTCCGCACGGCGGCGTTCTCCTTTGCCATCCAAAAGGTAGGCAAGACCTACCTTGATCTCGGTATCTTCCCGTGAATCCGGATTACCGCCTCAGTTGGCCACCTCACGGGAAAGTCTCTCGAAGTGCTCGAAGATGAACACGATCACGGATTGGCGGTCCTCCAAGTTGAGCTTGGTGAGAATGGCTTCCACGTGCTTCTGCACCGTGCGCTCGGCGTTGCCGAGGATGACGCGATGGCATAGTTGGATTTGCCGGCAGCCGCGATGCGTGTCCGCAGGATGTATTTCCCTGCCGGCTTGCCTTCCATGTCTACACTGACCGTAAAACCAGCGCGTGGACTGATGATCACATAGCCCTCATCAAAGCCTTCAAAGTTTTCATGCAGATTCTTGTTGTTCAAATAGTGCTGCTTGTAGGTCCTGCGGGCGGTCGGGGTGATACGGCGATAGATTTCTGAGTTTAACTCCGGGTGCGCGCGCTCGCCTGATTCGTAGAGCCCCTTGTATTTCTCATACGCTTCCTTGAGCTTCTTCGCGCTGGTCTTGCTCTTCATCTCAACGCGTTGAACCGGTTCCGATGCCACTTCCGGTTGGAGCTTGGCCAACGCGTCCTTCGCGGCATGAAGGTAGCGCTCGATGTGAAAACCGGTCAGGGAGAGTGATGAACCCACAGTGTCAAAACCTTCGAAGGTATAATCGTCCGGAAGCAGGTTCGCATTGACGTCCACCCCAAGGAGCTGCCCGACAAATCGGATATACTCGCGCTGATTCAGGCGACGACTGACCAGCCGTCCGCCCGTGTCCGCCATGAACTTGCGCGCATCAACCAGCGTGTTGGTCAAATCCTCCAGCATCTGTGTCATCTCATCCTTGGAGTGCGCTGGTTTGCTCTTTTGATCCGGGGGCATCTCGCCGAGGTTCAGGACGTCCAATACATCCTGCCAATGCTGGGCTGAATTGGCGTTGTCCAGTACATAGCTCATGTCCTCCAGATTGAGATCGCTCTTCTGCTTTTCGGAGCTATGACAGTCGAGGCAGTATTTGCCGACGAAGGCTTTGGCCCGCCGATCAAGTTCCACCTTCTTGACCTCAGCGGCGGCAACGGCGCTGCTATCCAGCAACAGACTGGCCAAGAGCAGCACACCGCACAAGGCGATGCTCCCGCGCACAGCGGTGGTGAATTTGGGAAATGTCGTCATCTTGATCCGAAAGTTATTGGCCAAGGGACGCCAGATCCTACCGAAGTTTTGGCAGAAACTACACGCGGCAATTCAAATCATGGGTGGTTCAGGGAAGGGATTTCCAGGGACTCTGTGGAAAAACCTTCAGCCCTTGGTGGGGCGAAGCTAGGTTTCCCACAATGAAACTGTTCCCACATCCGCTGTCTGTTTTGCTGTTCCTTTGTCTGTTCTCCCTCGGACTGGCTGAGGAAAAACGACCGAACATTCTCTTCATCTACACCGACGACCAATCGCATCGGACGGTGAGCTGTTACGAAGAAGCCTATCCTTGGGTGAACACGCCGAACATCGATGCGCTTGCGAAGGCCGGCGTCCGTTTCTCTCACGCGTATATAGGCACCTGGTGCATGCCCTCCCGCGCAACCATGCTCACGGGCCATCATCAATACGGCGTCCAATCCATGCGCATGGAGGGCCAGTATCCCGGAAGCGTATACGATCCGAAGCAGTGTCCGTTCTGGCCCAGCGTCTTTCGGAAGCACGGATTCACCACCGCCCAGATTGGCAAATGGCACACGGGAATCGACAGCGGCTTCGGCCGCGATTGGGATCATCAGATGGTCTGGAGTCGCCCCAAGTATCCCGAGAACGCCGGCAATTATTTCGACGATCAGATCATCGAAGTAGACGGGGTAAAGCAGCGCATCTCCGGCTACACCACAGATTGGTACACCGACCGCGCCATCGATTTCATCAAGGGGAAGAACCGTAAACCGGATGCGCCCTGGTATTTGTGGTTGTGCTATGGCGCCGTCCACGGACCTTTCACGCCGGCCAAACGTCATCAGGCGGCATACCCAAATGCCAGCGTTCCGGAACCAGCCGACATCTACCCCGACCAACCGACGCGCCAAGGGAAGCCGAAGTATGTTCGTGAGCGGAGTCGATGGATCAAGAACGCCGATGGCGTGGCGGAACTCGAATCCGGCGTCAAACAGCGCACGGTGAAGAACGCGCCGATCCATGGTAACACCTTGCAGAATTGGGTCCGTCAATATCATCAGGGCGTGCTCGCCATCGACGAATCCGTCGGGCGGTTGCGCAAGACACTGGAAGAAACCGGGCAGGCCAAGAA
The DNA here is from genome assembly GCA_038154405.1 of Verrucomicrobiales bacterium. Taxonomy (GTDB): domain Bacteria; phylum Verrucomicrobiota; class Verrucomicrobiia; order Limisphaerales; family JAYPXF01. Next base: position 18,634 of record JAYPXF010000027.1, read on the forward strand.
CACCTTGATCGTATTCGCTGCGGACCAGGGCATTGCTTGGGGTCAGAAAGGGTTCCAACAAAAGATCGCTCCCTACGACGCCAACATCCGAGGCCCGCTCATTATGAGTTTCCCAGGAAAGATCGCGGAAGGAAGAATCTGTCGCTCTCCGGTGGGCGGCACTGATCTGCCGCCCACCTTTTTCTCGATGGTTGGCCTTCCCTTGCCCTGGAAAATGCACGGTCACGATCTCACCCCTCTGCTGCAAAACCCCGCTCGGAAGTGGAAGCATCCCGTCCTTACGGTCTTGACCGGCGAGAAGTATGGCTCCGATACCGACAAGATTCCCACCGATCCCGCCATCCTCTACAAAACCGCCAACGTGCCTTGGTGGGTTTCACTGCTGGACGGCCGACACAAGTACATCCGCACCCTGATCGAAGGGGAAGTCGAAGAACTCTACGACCTCGAAAACGACCCCGAAGAACTGGTCAACCTCGCCCTCAATTCGAAGCATCAAAAGAAACTCCGGAAATTGCGATCGGCCACCATTGCCGAACTGCGAAGGACCAAGGCGGGATTTGTTGATTCGCTGCCGTCGGTTTCCACGGAGAAGTAGGCCGCGCAACCGATTTGAAGAACTGCAACGGCGAAAGCGTCGAGCCTCCCCTGGTTTTGGATCAATCATTGAAATACCTGCTCTCATTTGTCCTGTTGTATGTCCTCACCACCCGCTGCGTCGCGGCCGACGCGGTCAGGTTTGAGAAGGAGATTCAACCTCTGCTGAAGAAATACTGCGTTCGCTGTCATGGTCCCGAGAAACAGAAGGCGGATTTGCGCTTCGACACGCTGAGTCACGATCTGGTGAACGGGCCGGATGCGGGGATGTGGCAGGAGGCCTTGGACCTGATCAATGTCAGCGAGATGCCGCCGAACGAAGCGAACCAACCGACGGCAGCCGAACGCCAGATCTTGGTGGATGCCCTGACATTAGAGTTGCGCCGGGCGATGGAGGCCAAACGTTCGAGTGGCGGACGCAATGTGATGCGGCGTCTGACGGCCTACGAATACAACAACACGCTCTGCGATCTTCTGGGACTGGATCTGAACTTTGCCGGCGATCTGCCGCCGGAGGGGACGGCGCAGGAGGGCTTCAAGAACAACAGCACCGTTCTCGGCACATCCGCTCTGCACCTCGAATATTTCGAACGCATCGCACGCTCGGCCCTGGAACGCATCATCCTCGCGCCGGACGAAAAACCGACGGGGTACTTTGTGCGCATCGAGCCAGAGAAGGCATACGAGGATTACGAGAAACAAAAGGCCGCGTATGAGCAGTACCTGGCCGAAGCCAAGGCGCAGAAGAAGTCTGGCGACAAGAAGAAGCGCCGCCGGGTTCGTAAACCGGTGACCGGATACAACTTCAAGGCGAGTGATTTCCAGAAACCCGGGAATACGGCGCGGGGGAAATTCCAACTCGATCACGGTGAACCGGATCCGGCCGGGAAGGCCATTATCCTGGCGGGCAACCGGCCCCAAGACAAAATCGGTGATCCCTTTGCCGTGGACAGGAAGATCGGTGGCGCGAAGGGTGATGGTCGATCCGGCTTTCAACCGGAGTTCCGGGTGGAGATGTACGAAACACCCTACGACGCGCCGGTCTTGGTGCGCATCCATGCCTCGGCGATTCCGGGCAAGGGCGGAACCTTGCCGCGCCTGTCCTTTGAACTGGGATCGTTTCGCGGAGCCGGGACCTCGGACCAGAAGGAAGGGGCGAATGTGGAGATCTCCTCAACCGAGCCGCAGACCTATGAGTTTGTCGTCCACGGAGCCAATTTCCCGTTTCGCTCGAACAAGCCGGGTCGGCCGTCCTACTTCCGGATCTTCAACGACTTTCGGCGCGGTACCAGCCAGTTGACTTACGAGGAGCTTCCAAAGCTGAGAATCGATTGGGTCGAGATCACCGGCAACCACTTCCCGACCTGGCCCACCCCACAGAAACGCGCCCTTCTGATCGACTCACCGGACCGTGGCAACGAACCGGTCTACGTCCGCGAGATCCTTGCGAGATTCATGAAGCGCGCCTATCGCCGTCCGGTAGCCGACAGCGAAATCGAACGCAAGGTTGCGCTCTTCCAACGCCTTCGTAAACAGGAGCCGAACTTCAACTCCACCCTCATCTCGACCCTCACGGCGGTATTGTGCTCGTCGCACTTCCTGATGCATTCGGAACCGGCCCCGAAAGCGTTGCAGGCAGACGCGGTCGCCGCGACACGAAAACTCGACGGCTACGAACTGGCATCACGTCTCTCGTATTTTCTCTGGAGTTCCATGCCGGATGACGAACTCTTCACCGTCGCCGAGAATCGGCAACTCAACCGACCGCGGGTATTGCTGGCACAGGTAAGGCGAATGCTGGCTGATCCCAAGGCTAAGGGCTTTTCGGAAAACTTCGCCGCCCAGTGGCTCGACCTCGCAGGTGTTCGTCGCCTCGCCGTGAACCCGGAGTATTTCAGCGGCTTCGAGGAAAAGACCAAGGACCTCTTTGAGCGAGAGTCCATCGCATTCCTGCACCACGTTCTGTCGGAGAATCTCAGCATCACCAACTTCATCGATTCCCGGTTTGCCATGCTGAATCCGGCCTTGGCGCGCCACTATCGCGTGCCGGACATCAGCGGTGGCAGCCTCCAAGCGCACGCGGTGAGTCGCTCCCAACATCGCGGTGGATTGCTCACACAGGCCAGCATGCTCTTCGGCAATTCCACTGGTGCGGAAACCCACCCGATCAAACGGGGAGTCTGGGTGCTGGAACGCATGCTGGATGACCCACCACCTCCGCCTCCACCCAACGTTCCCGATCTGCCGGAACCCGAGGCGCAGGACGAATCCAAACTGTCACTTACGGAACGCCTGGTCGCGCACGCCGAAGTGGCGAGCTGCCGCGATTGCCATGCGAAGATCGATCCGTGGGGTGTCGCCTTCGAAAACTACAACGCCCTCGGTCAATGGCGGGAAGGCGATCGCGATTTCAACGTGCTCAAGCAGCACCAGAACGTGACCATCGATCCGTCCACACAGTTGAAGAACGGCCGTCAGATCCGTCATCTGGACGACCTCAAGCAATACATTCTCACCGACAAGAAAGCCCAGTTCCGGCGCGCCCTCGTCCATAAGGTCATGGGCTACGCCCTTGGTCGCTATCTCGAATTCTCCGACCGCGCCAGCGTCGATAAGGTCTGTAAGACGCTGGAACAAGAGCAAGACCGCCTGCAAACTCTCATCGAACAGGTCGCCTTGTCTGAACCTTTCCGAACCAAATAATGAAGAAGTCCTGGCACATCAATCGCCGCACCGCCCTCAAGTCTACCGGCGTCTGTCTAACTCTCCCGTGGCTCGAAGCGATGGCTACCGACACCGCCGGTGCGCCGAAGCAACGTTTCTTCGGTGGCTACTTTGCCTATGGCGTTCCCATGCCCGAAGACGATGCGCCGGACAGATTGGAGAACGGCTGGTTTCCCGTTGGCCAAGGCCAAGATTATCAGGCTCCCAAGATGCATCGGCATATCATGCCGATGCGCGACAAGATCACCTTTCTTTCCGGTCTCTCGCATCCGTCCATGCGGAGCACCTCCGCACACAAGGGCGCGGACTATTTCCTTACCGGCGCGAACATACTCAAAACCTATGACAAGCAATCCATTTCGATCGATCAATACGTCGCGCAACGCCTGGGGACGGACACCCGCTTCCAATCAATCGTCATGTACTCCATCGGAGGTGTCAACCGTCCCTACCGTACTTCGACGCTTTCCTTCGACCGTAGTGGCCGTCCGATCCCGGCCTTGAACCGTCCTGCAGAAATCTTCCGTCGCATGTTCGGCGCGGTCACCGAATCCGAACGCAACGCCCTCGCCAGTCGCGGGAGCATCCTGGATGAAGTGCTCGGCGAAGCCCGTCACCTCAATCGTCGCCTCGGTCGCAACGACCGGCAGAAGATGGACGAATACCTTACCTCCGTGCGCGAAGTCGAACGCATGACCGAGCGTGCCAAGCAGTGGCAGAACACGCCGAAGCCGAAGGTCGATGCCAGCCGCCTCGACCTCGACGCCGAACCCAGCGGCACTCCACGCGAATACCTGACGGTCATGTACGACCTCCTCGTTCTCGCCCTCCAGACTGATACCACCCGCGTCGCCACCTTCCAGACCGCCGCCGAAGAAGCCGGTCCCACCGAAGGCTTCCCGCGCGCCATCGGACTGAGCGCCGGTTCCCACAAGCTTTCCCACGAAAAGAAGAACTACACCGACACCGCGAAATACATCTCCTTCCTAAACGAACTCCACGCGAACTTCATCAAGAAGCTCGATGCGGTCCAGGAAGGCGACGGCACGCTCCTCGACAACACTCTTTGCTTCTACGGCTGCGCCACCAGCAAGACCCACCGCGCGATCAACTACCCCATCATCCTCAGTGGCGGAAAGAACATGGGTTTCAAACACGGCTCCCATCTGAACTTCGGCGACCACATTCCGCTATCCAACCTCTTCCTCACCATCGCCAACCAACTCGGCCACCCGACCAAGCGCTTCGCCGACAGCACTGCGGACATCACGGAAGTCCTGGCGTAGAGGATTTCTCCTCACGGAACGCACTCCAGCGGGCTACGCTTGGGATGAGGCGGAAGCGGTCTGCCGCTCCGAGCTTTTGGTACAGGTCACGTGTCCATTCATAGGCGGGAGGAAGTTTGCCTACGAACGTGATGGGACGTGGATAGAGAAGCGCGAGATTGTGAGGCAGGTCACCAATTCGCAAGACACCGAGGTATTCCAGTGTCCCTTCTTCGACGTGGCTTTCCGGCGGGTTGTAAAGAATGACCTCGGAGATATCGGGATCGAGAAGCGCGGCATAGATCGCGTGTGGAGCGGTGGAACCTTTCCCGTAAACGACGACTGATCCCGCTTGCAAACGCTCACGCACCAGCTTCACGCCGTCGAGCAGGTCCGCAGTCTGACGTTCGGGGATGGTTTCTCCGAGCATGGGATAGGTTCGACGCAGCGTCCAATAGTAGCCCGGTCCCACTGAAGTCGTGCCCGTTCCCCTGACCTCCACACCGGCGGTCAGGATCGAATCCGCTATCCCCGGACGTGAGCTTCCACCACCGGCGAATGTCCGCCACGCATCCGGCTCGATTGCATAGACCACCGCGGACGGACCGGTGGGCGTGTCGGTGTAACGGCGCAGACGGATCTGCAGATCGATCTGGTCGCTGTTGCGGAACAGCAACGTGCCAAACGCCACATTGGGTTTCGCTCCACCGTCGGCACGCCGTCCCGTGAACACCGGAGCCGGTTGCGCGGTGAACTGGCGAAAGGTGGTTCGTCGCAAGGCCTTCAACGCTTGGTCCTGATGTTTCTTCCAGGATGCCTGGTCCGACACCTGCGGGAGCGCCGGCGCAGGCACGAGCAGCTTCGGGGCATCCATCATTTTGTCAGCCTCCGGCAGCTTCCCTCCGAACACCAACAGGTTCTTCTCCGGTTCGACGAAATCGGTCACGTCGGACTCGACCGGCGTCGGATCGTTCTTCAGGTGGGTATTGAACCAGGTGAAAACCGCCTGGCGCAGTTTTGGGGTGTAACCGTGCGGGGTAAGATCCTCAACCAGTTTGAATTTCTCCGATTGCCCCAACGCCGTGAACTGATGACGAATCCGGTGGGCCACGTCGCGGTAATGACGTGGCCGCCAAAGCAGATCCTCGCTGCCTGAAGCAATCATGAACGCGCGTGGCGCAATCAACGCTCCGAGATCCGGCCATCCCCATTGATGATAGTTGATCCAGAACGCACAGTCGCAGTGTCCCTGCACCGAGCGATCCTCCGCCACGCCCTGCACGCTGCCGCTTTGACAAACCGGTGCAACGACCTTGAGCCGATCATCCGCAGCTCCCAGCGCCCACGAAACCACGCCCCCGCCACTGAGACCCGTCACGCCGAATCGATTCGAATCCACGTCCGGGCGCGTCGCCAGGTAATCGAGCGCCCGCATCCCATTCCAGACCTCCGTTCCCAAAGGTGTGTAACCCCGGCTCGGCCAATCCCAATGCTTCTCCCGGTAAGTGCCATGATGAAACCCTTGGCTCTCTCCGAGTTGAATGGGATCCAGTACCAACGCGACATAGCCATGCTGCCCGAACCAACGCGGATTCTGTTGATAGGTCTTGCGAATCTTCCCCTGTGAATGTCCGGTGAGATAGAGCACCGCCGGCAGCTTTCCCTTTACCTTAGCAGGACGGTAGAGATTCCCCACCACATGCGCGCCGGGAAAACTCTCGAAGTGAATCTTTTCCACGACGTAATCCCCACGGTCGAGGATTCCGGTCACCTTCGCCTTCAAGGGCGTCCGTTTCGGCAACGGTGAGAGCCCAATCATCTCCCGCCACAGCTCCCGCCGGTGTTCCAGCGTCGCCTGCCACCGGCCCGGCGAAAGCGGCTTGGCAGAAGACGCTTCAGAGATCGCCCGTCCCACCTGCGAAACACTCTCATAAATCGTCCTACCCTGACCGAGCACATCGCACGCGCTTCCCGTGATCAGGACGATCAGCAAAACGAAGTATCTTAGCGCATGAAAATGAAACTGGCTGCAGTCGGCTTTCAACCTGGATCGGCGGGTGTTCATGTTCGTTTCGTTGAAATGCTGCGGTGTATGGAGGCGATCGTGGTGTTGGTTTCCGTCAGTTGTTCCAGAAAGAACCTTCTCGCTTGATGGCAGCTTCCATCGTCTCGAGTTGCGTCAACAGCGATTGAGTCTTGTCCTCCTGCTCCGCGCGGCGATCGATACGTTCGCTGATGTCCTGCTCCACCTGGAAGAGCAAGGGGGTTTCGCGACTGGCCTTGAATCCGTAGTTGTCGCGGAGCTGCGATCCTATGCGGACGTGCAGTTTCCAAGGACCGACCCGGATCGCTGACGGTCCGTTGTCGTGATAGGAATAGAGGAACTTGAACTCATCGACCGACCGTTGAAAGCGGGACGAATTCAGATAGGACCGAATGTCTCGTCCGTCGAGGCTACGCCCCTTCGGAAGATCGACGCCGGCCAGCGCAAAGACTGTCGTCAAGACGTCGAGCGTGCTGGCGGGGTGAAGAATTCTCTGATTTTTGGGGATGACGCCCGGCCAACAGAAGATCCCGGGCACACGATGCCCGCCCTCCCAAGTGGAGCCTTTGCCATCCCGGAAGGGCATCGCGTAGCCGACGTGCATTCTCGCTTCGCCATACTTCTTGTGTTCCTTCGTCTTGCGAAACAGGAGCCACGGTCCGTTGTCCGAAGTGAAGATGATCAGGGTGTTTTTCGTGATTCCGGATTCCTCCAATGTGGCCCGGATGCGTTTCACCGAGTCATCGATTTCCGCCATCACATCGCCCAACAGACCGCGGCGCGAACGGCCTTTGAACCGGTCCGAAACATAGAGGCCGAGATGTGGCTGATTGTGCGCGACGTAGGCGAAGAAAGGACGGTCCTTGTTGGCCTTGATGAACTTGACCGCCGCGTCCGTGTAGCGCCCGGTCAGGGAGGTCGAAGCCACCGGATCGGAAGGGAGGTTGACGGCCAGCGTGCGATAGCCCTTGATCGGATCTTCACCTGAGGAATCGGATTTGAGCAGCTTGGCGTTCCCGTAGTCATGCGAAACATTCGAGCCCAGCCAGATATCGAAACCATGCGCCAGGGGAAGTGCGTCGCGGGAAAACGAATTCGCTTCATTGGGATTGCCAAGGTGCCATTTTCCAAACATGCCCGTGGCGTATCCGCGTGATTTGAGTCCTTCGGCCAGAGTCACCTCCCGCGGATGCAGGTGGCGTTTTGCGCCGGGCCCGATCACCCAGCTGCCCAAACCGCTGCGCCCCGGATAACGTCCGGTCAACAGCGAATAGCGCGAGGCGCTGCAGGCCGGAGAAGTGACGTAGAACTGGGTGAAGTTGGCGCCCTCCTGCACCATCCGGGAAATGTTCGGCGTCTCGATGACCGGATTCCCGTTGTGGGCGTAGTCGCCGTAGCCGCTGTCGTCAAGGAAGATAAGAATCACGTTCGGTCGGTCTGTTGCCTCGCGTGCCGGGGCCATCACACAAGACATCGCCAACCAGATCCAAAACCATTTCTGCATGCGCGGAATCCTACCTGCGCTGGGGAATGTCACCAGCGGGTTTTCGCTGGCGCCACGGTCGCACCGGCGAAACGTTGATCTCCGCAACGGCCAAGATCAACCGTTCCGCTCACACCGACCCTTTGTGGATTGATCGGGAAGGCAAACTCCACGAAGGTCAGATCCCGCGCGAGGAACCGGGTCCTCAGACCTCCCTACGAAGCAAGAAGCCCGCGGGCATGCGTTTCTTCAGCATGTTCCCCAACTCAAACTGTGGACAGGAGCGGTAAGGCGTAGGCGGCGCTGAAGATCGGTGCGCTTGCCGGCCCACCGCATTCGCAGACCCAGATCCACTCGGAATCCGTTTCGAGCTCAACGACGTCATCCTCTCTCGCAGGAGGATCGGACACGACTGGCTCCAGTTCGTGAGCAATATCAAAAAGATTCACAACCCGTTGATACTCATCTGCGCGGATGGCAAATCCGGCGGCGGAAACGCCGCTCACGATCGCAGTGCCGATCAACGGTTCCCACATCGATGAACGCGACTGGTTACCCCCGAAAGCGGACAACTGGGCCGCCACTGCCAGACCGCAGGTGATGACCGCGGCGGTCAATGACAGGCGTCCGAACAGTGAGCGTTTGTCCATCGCCAGCGTGCGGTGGGCCGTTCTCGGCGAGTGCTCGGAAGCGGGACCGAGCAGGCATTCCGCGTTGTGGATCCGTCCCCACAATTCCCAACGGGTCGAGGGGCTGTGTCCCGGTTGATCGACGATGCGCTGATGCAGCTCTTTGAGCTGCACTAGACGGGTTGCTTTGTCTTTCATCTTTTACCTTTCCCCTTCGGGCATCGTGTCCGGTGAAGACGCGCGTAATGAACCACATTCCCTGCCGTTCTCCATGACAGTAGGAGCGAGTTTTTGTAATCCTATCGATCGCTCTTGCGAGTGGAGTCTGTTCGCGCAGTCCTTAGATTCGGCTTGAGTCGATCGACGCGGAACGTTAGCCAGTCCGCATGCCCAAGAAGTACTTTCTGCCGCTGAACCTTGCGCCGTCACAGATCGATCGTCGTCGCTTCCTCACCGTCACCGGTGCTGCTGGTGCGGTCGCTATCACCGGTTGCCAAACACCGGTCACAAAGTCGCCGCCGTCGGTGGTGAGACTGAAGTCCATGGAAAAGGTTCGGATCGCGGGAATCGGCGCGGGCGGCAAAGGCGCGGTGGATATCGCAGGCTGTGCCAAGGCTGGAGCGGAGATCGTTGCGCTTTGTGACATCGACGGCAAACGACTGGATGCGGCCGGCCGACTTTACCCGGGGGCAAGGAAGTTCACCGACTACCGGGAGATGATCGAGTCGATGGCCGGCAAGGTCGAAGGTGTCACGATCAGCACGCCGGATCATCATCATGCCCCCGCTGCCATCCGGGCGATCGGGAAGGGCATGGCGACGTATGTACAAAAGCCGTTGACGCATTCCATTTACGAGGCGCGGGCATTGACCTTGGCGGCAAGGGCGGCCGGTGTGCCGACGCAGATGGGCAATCAGGGACATTCAGCCGCCGATATCAGAAAGCTTTGTGAACTGATCTGGGCGGGAGCCGTTGGACCGGTCCGTGAATGTCACATCTGGACGGATCGCCCGGTTTGGCCGCAGGGATTGGACCGACCGACAGGCGAAGATCCCGTGCCGGATTGGTTGGATTGGGAAGGATTCCTCGGACCAGCGCCATGGCGTCCCTACGTCGGACCACGTGGAAGAAACCATCGCAATCGTGGCGCGTATCATCCGTGGAACTGGCGTGGCTGGTGGGATTTTGGAACCGGGGCATTGGGCGACATGGCCTGTCATGTGATGGATCCAGCGCGCTGGGCCCTGAAGCTCGGTGATCCGCTCACCGTGGAAGCCGAGTCAGGTGGCGCAACTGATGAAAGCGCGCCGAATTGGTCGGTGATTGCCTATGAGTTCCCCGAACGCGACGGCATGCCCCCGGTCAAGGTGGTCTGGTATGACGGCGGGCGCAAACCCTCCAATGAACTGCTTGGGCTGGGCAAGGATGAGAAGGCTCCCGGCAACGGATCCCTCTTCATCGGCGATGTCGGAAAGCTCACTTGTGGAACTTTTGGCGGTGACGCCAAGTTCACGCCGGATTCCAAGGTCAACAGTTTCCCGACTCCGAAAGAAACGCTCGAGCGTTCTCCCGGGCACTACGAAGAATTCGTGCAGGCCTGTGCGGGCAATCCGTTTCCCGATGCCGCGAACTTTGATTATTCCGGCCCCTTCACCGAAATGGTGTTGCTGGGCAACCTCGCCGTGCGCACGGAACGCAAGGTGGAATGGAACGCGGAACTCCTGAATGCCACCAACATGGACGTCTCCCACCTGATCAAACGTGAATATCGCACGGGTTGGGAAGTTTGAGGAGGGAACCGCTACGACGGTTCCGTTTTCCAATCGTTCGATGCAACACGCTCAGATCGGCACCTACGGAGCGATTCCCACCAGACGACCGATTACTGATTTCTTCCCAATCCCCGGGGAATGCGCTACATCGTGCGCCACATGATTGAGAAGATTACGAACGAGAGCCTAGCCGCGGGCCAGATAATCCGGGAACCGGTTGGTGACGAAAAAGGCTATTGGGTAGGTTGTCCGGGGGCCTACTACGATGCGGATGATTCCTCATGGTATCTGACCTATCGCGTTCGGCGCCCCCGCGGCGTGCAACCGGATCGAGGTGGTGAAGTGAAGGTCTGCCGCTCCACCGATCTCGAAAACTGGGAGGACGTGTTGACGATTCACAAGGACCAGTACAACACCGCTTCCATCGAACGCAGCGCCTTGCACAAGGGCAAGGATGGTCAGTGGCGTTACTTTTCCAGCTATGTGAATGCCGAGGATGGTCGCTGGTGTACGAACGTGATCAAGGCCGGTAATGTCAGTGAAATTGATCCAGCCAATCAAACGGTCATCTTCAAGGCGGCCCCGCTGGGCTTGGAAGGAATAAAGGATCCGTGGGTGATGGAGAAGGACGGCACCTACTACATGTTTCTCAGCATCGCGTTGCCGACCGAAGAAACCGGCGAAGGCTCACACGAGACCTTGGACATCTACAACACGGGTCAGTGCAAATCCGCGACCGGGCTGGCGACTTCGACCGACCTGGACAATTGGGAATACCACGGAACGATCTTCGCTCCCGAAGGCGACGGTTGGGATCAGTATTGTCGTCGCATCAACTCGGTGGCCGAGCATGATGGCAAGTTCTACGCGTTTTGGGACGGTAGCGCGAGCCATCTGGAGAATTACGAGGAGAAGACTGCGCTCGCGGTGAGCAATGATCTGAAGTCCTGGAAGTCGCTCAATCCGGATGGGCCGGAATTTCTCAGTCCGTTCGCTTCGACTTCGATTCGTTACATCGACGCGCAAAAGGTCGATGGAAAGTGGTATGTGTTCTACGAGTTCGCCCGCGAAGACGGGGCGCACAATATGCGCCTGGTCGTGACGGACGCCGCCGGTATGCCCTTCAAGGCCTGAGCGGCGGCATGCGTCGTAGCGAGGGTCGCTCCGTCGTATGTGAAGGCTGCGCCTTCATCGGCGACTGGACGTCACCGCTACGAAGCTGGCGCCGTCTCCGAGCGTTTTCCGAAGAGGGTGTTGACGATCGTAAAGGCGCATACGCCGCCGGCGATCAGGCCGATGCTCGCCATCAATCGCCAGAAGGTGTCTTCAGTGGCAAGATCCCAGACCATCAGGATACCGCCACCCACACCGGTGAGGATCAGCAGCGTCATCAGGACAAACGACGCGGTGCGCACCTTTTCAGGGGGAATGAAACCCACCGTATTCGGGTGTTGGGAATCGGGTTCGACGTAGCGCATTTCGTTTTTCATGCCGTCACCTTACGCGAGCGTGGGCGAAGGTGTTAATCGATAGCCCGGCGGCTAACATCGATTGCATCGATTCCGACGTTGTTCAAAGGGGAGCTTAGCCCGTAGCATCGCCGGCCACTCGTGTCTGACAAGACCACCACGACGTATCGCTTCGAGATGATGCGCTCGGTCGCCCAGGGAATGCTGGAGACCGCGGCACACACCTTTCTGTTGTTGATCGCCGTGCGCTGGTTCGAGGCCGGCGCCAATGCCAAGGCGGTGGTGGCGGCCGCCGGCAGCGTGGGGCTGTTGATCAGCCCGTTGGTGGTTTCACGTGTCGAACGGATTGGCTGCAACGTTTCGGAAGCCGCCTCGTTCATTCTCGGCATCGGAGGATTGAGCATGCTGACGATGGCGGCCTTTCCCGTCCTGCCGATGTATGTGACCTGCAGTGTCATCGCCATGGCCTGTGCGTCGTCATCCATTCCGCTGATGACGCAGATCTATCAGGACAACTATCCGGGCAAGCAACGTGGGCGCCGCTTCTCCAAGACCGTCATGATCCGCATTGCAGCCGCGGCGTTGTTCAGCGAACTGGCAGGTAAGGCGCTGGATGCGGACATCGGTCGCTTCCGGGAATTGTTGATCGCGTTCAGTTCCGCGTTCTTCTTCAGCAGCTTTTGCGTCAGCCGGATTCCGTCCACACCACTGCACGTATCCGGGGGCACCCATCCGTTGCGTTCCTTGAGCTTCGCCAAGACCGATCCGCTGTTCCGCCTGACGCTCATCGCCTGGATGTTCATGGGCTTCGGCAACCTGATGATGTTTCCCATGCGCGTGGACTACCTCGCCAATCCCGAGCATGGGCTGGCGTTTGAGGTCGGCAAGGTGGCGTTGATTGTCGGAGTGATTCCGAATCTGGCGCGATTGGCGACCAGCG
>JAYPXF010000027.1:31566-34501 GCA_038154405.1 Verrucomicrobiales bacterium
TGTTCTCCGCGCGATTCTGAATGTCGGCTTCGGTCTCGGAATCGGAATCTACTTCCACAGCGACACCATGCCGGGATTGGTAATTGGTGCGGTGTTGTTCGGCGTCTCGCATGCCGGTGGCGATGTGGCCTGGAGCCTCTGGGTCACCAAGTTCGCACCCCCGGAACGGGTGGCGGACTACATGAGCACGCATACTTTCTTCACCGGCATTCGCGGCGCCCTGGGTCCGTTGATCGGTTTTCAACTGGTCGGAGTTCTGGGGATCGCCAATCTTTCCTTGGTATCAGTCGGATTCATCACCGTCTCCGTATTCCTGTTGGTGAAGGAGATTCCCGCCGGTCGTAAAGCCCGGGATGAATCTGCGCTCAATGAAGACGTCTCTGAATAGAACCATGAAATTCTCCATACAGCTTGCCCTCGGGGCTTTGCTTGCCGTGCCATTACTCGCCGCCGAGTTTACCGAGGTCTCCATCAAGAGCACCAAGGATGGTGCCGCCCAAAGGGCGTTCTGGTGGGCACCGACGGATGCGAAGAAGAAGCGCGTGCCGTTGTTGGTCGTCTTGCACACCTGGAGTGGCAACTACCAGCAGAAGAAATGGAAGGAAGTCGCCTTGGTGGAAAGTGAGAAACGCGATTGGGCGGTCATTCACCCGGATTTTCGCGGGCCCAATCGGACACCCAAGGCCTGTGCGTCGGAATTCGCAGTGCAGGATGTGCTGGATGCTGTCGCATGGGCACGCACTCAATGCAAGGTTGATGAGAGCCGGATCTATCTCGTCGGAACTTCCGGCGGCGGTCACATGTCGCTGATCATGGCGGGACGTGCCCCGGAGATCTGGGCAGGCGTTTCTGCTTGGGTCCCCATCAGCAATCTGGCCCAGTGGCATCGCGATTGCGCCGGCTCCAAGTTCTCCAGGTACGCCAAGGAAATGGAGAAGGTCTGCGGCGGCAAACCAGGTGATTCCAAGCAGGTCGATTCCGAATACCGCAAGCGCTCCCCATTAACCTATCTGGCAAACGCCAAGGGCGTCGCATTGGACATTAACGCGGGTATCCACGATGGATACACCGGTTCCGTTCCGTCGATCCATTCCGTTCACGCATTCAACGCATTGGCCAATGCAAACGGTCGTTCGAATGCCCGTCTGAGAGATGCCCAGATGAAACACATTCGCGAGCAGCGAAAGATCCCGGCTGCGTTGGCGGATGAGCGCGTCGATGAGGATGGTCGTATTCGCAAGATTCTCTTTCGACGATCCGCCGGCTCGGCTCGACTGACTCTGTTCGATGGCGGTCACGAGGGCGACATGCCCGCCGCGATCAACTGGTTGGCGGCTCAATCAAAGAAATAGATTTCCGATATGAAAAAGCTCCTCTCCGTTCTCTTGTTGTGCGCACTCTCGCTCAGCGCGGAAGCCGCCAAGCGACCCAACATCCTTTTCATCATCGTCGATGATCAGTCGCCGTTTGATCTCAAGGTCTACAATCCCAAGTCCGAGCTCGAGTCACCGAATGTCGATCGCCTGGCAGCCGAAGGAATGGTGTTCGATGGTGCCTACCACATGGGTTCGTACAGCGGGGCGGTATGCACGCCATCGCGCCATATGGTGATGTGCGGTCGCACGGTCTGGCACTTGCCGAATCGTCGCGGAGCCAAGCAGGGTCTGGTGCCCGCGAACATCGAGCAGAACACCATGGCGGCCGTGTTCAATCGCGCCGGCTATGACACCGTCCGCACCTGCAAGCGAGGCAACAGCTACGAAGGCGCCAACAAGCGGTTCACCATCCGCAATGACGCGACCAAGCGCGGTGGCACGGCCGAAACCGGCAGCGCCTGGCATGCCGGGAATGTACTGAACTACCTGAACGACCGGGAGAAGCAGAAGGACCGCAAACCGTTCCTGATCTACTACGGCTTTTCGCATCCGCATGACGTCCGCGATGGTACGCCGGAACTGCTCAAGAAATACGGCGCCACCAATCATCGCGACAAGGACTCGGTCCCGGCGGCGAATCCAAAGCAACCGAAACTCCCCATCAACTATCTTCCCGAGCATCCGTTTCATCACGGTCACCCGGGTTTGCGCGATGAGGTGAAGGTGAGCGGGGTTTGGGAACGGCGCGATGAACGCACCATTCGCAATGAACTGGGTCGCGAATTTGCCTGCAGCGAAAACATCGACATCCAGGTCGGTCGCGTCCTGAAGAAACTCGAGGCCATGGGTGAGCTGGACAACACCTACATCATCTACACCGCGGATCATGGCATGGCGATTGGCCGCCACGGCCTGCAGGGCAAACAGAATCTGTACGAGCACACCTGGCGCGTGCCTTACATCGTCAAGGGCCCCGGCATCAAGGCCGGCACCCGTGCACAGGGGAACATCTACCTGCTGGATTCGCTTTCCACGATCTGCGACCTGGCAGGCATCGATGCTCCCAAGTCGAGCGAAGGGAAGAGTTTCAAGCCCGTGCTGAACGGGAAGCAGGATGTCGTTCGCGACACGCTCTACGGCGTCTATTGCGGCGGCACCAAGCCGGGTATGCGCAGCGTTCGCAAGGGCGATTGGAAACTGATCAAGTATGACGTGATGGACGGTCAGGTGCGCGAAACCCAGCTGTTCAACCTGGCGCAGAACCCGCATGAATTCATCCAGCAGCATCGCGGAGACAAAGTCGTCGCCAAGCCGCAGAAGAGCCAGACCAATCTGGCCGGCGATCCGCGTCACGCCAAGAAGCTCAAGGAAATGGAAGCCCTCCTGCTCTCAGAAATGCGTCGGCTCAATGATCCATACCGACTATGGAACCAGCCGGACGACGGGCTGGAACCTCCCAAGGCGGTGAAGAAAAAGAAGAAGACGCGCGAGCCGAAGAAGAAGTAATTCGCCGCCCTTCCCACTCACCTGACACGGCTCCCGATTCCGCAAGGATTGGG
>JAYPXF010000027.1:34511-37329 GCA_038154405.1 Verrucomicrobiales bacterium
GATTGGGAGCCGTCCTTTTTGTTCCAAGGTGTCTCGCTGAAGCCCCGCTTCTCGACTTCATCCCACTCTCCCAGATTCTGCCCGATGTTGAACAATTATCGGGCAGAGCCCGTTGTCGCCCGCTGGCAGGGTTTATCAGGACAGGAACCTTCAACGCACTCAGGCTTATGTCAGCGGCTGACACACTTCAGGAATCCGAAACAGCGGCTTCTGTTTCCACGCAGGCCGATACCGGAGATTGGATCAAGTGGTTCAACGAACTTTCCATCGACGATGTGCTGATCGTGTGCGGCAAGAACGCTTCGCTGGGAGAAATGTACCGCGAGCTGAATTCAGAGGGAGTGCGCGTGCCGAACGGATTTGCGGTCACGGCCGATGCGTATCGCGCGCAAACACACTCCGCAAAGCTTTCAGAGTCATCGTTTGAACTTGCGGGAATTGGTGCCCTTCCGCTAAACGCTTCGCCGTTCCAGATCGAGAACCCGCAGCATGAACAAGAGTTTCGCCACCAACCTTATCTCGGCAGTATGCGTCGCAGTCGGAGCGGTGTCGCCGGAGCCATGGCGCACGCCGGTGATGACGATGGGCATGTTCGCACTCTCCGGCGCGCTGACCAACTGGGCCGCCGTGCACATGCTGTTTGAGAAAGTGCCCGGTCTCTATGGCTCTGGCATCATCCCATTGCACTTCGAGGATTTCAAACGCGGCATCCGGGAACTCATGATGCGCCAGTTCTTCACGCGGGAGAACATCGAGCGGCTGTTCAAGGAGGAAGCGCAGGCCACCGTGGGTATTGAACTCGATCCGCTGTTGGACAAGGCTGATCTCAAGCCGGCATTCGAGGCGCTGAAGGAAGCGGTCATGGAGTCTCAATTTGGAAACATGCTGGGCATGTTCGGGGGAGTGCAGGCCCTTGAGCCGATGCGCGAACCGTTCGAAAAGAAGATGCGCGGCGCCGTGAAGGACATCGCCGGTTCGGACGAATTCAAGTCCGCCTTCCAAGCCGGCTTGCCCGCCGAGGCGATCTCCGATGACATTCTAAAGAAGATCGAAGCCATCGTGATCGCCCGTCTCGATGAACTGACCCCACAGGCGGTGAAAGAGATCATCCAGAACATGATCCGCGAGCATCTCGGTTGGCTGGTTGTCTGGGGCGGAGTTTTCGGAGGCGCGATTGGTCTGGCAGCCGCCTTTCTGACCAGGTAGATCAGATACAATTGAATTGCCACCCCTGCACGGTGCCGGGATAAAGCGGCTCTCTCACATGAAAGCATTCAATGCCATTCTTGCAGTTCTGTTCTCCCTCAGTCTGACCCAGGCTGCCGACAAGCGTCCGCACATCGTTCTGGTGATGGCGGACGACATGGGTTACGGCGACGCCGGATTCACCGGGCATCCGTTCGTGAAGACGCCGCACATGGACGCCATGGCGAAGAACAGCGTCGTGTTCAATCGCTTCTATGCAGCCGCACCCGTCTGCTCTCCGACGCGGGCAAGTGTGATGACCGGCCGCACACCGATGCGCACCAACGTGCCGCAACACGGTCACTACATGCGTCCGCATGAAGTCACCATTGCCGAAGCGTTGAAGAGTGCCGGCTACGTGACCGGTCACTTTGGCAAGTGGCACATCGGTTCCGTGCAGGCGGAAAGCCCGACCAGTCCAGGTGGCCAGGGCTTTGATGAATGGTTGTCCGGTCTGAATTTCTTCGATGTCGATCCCTACCTGAGCCGCAACGGCAAGTACGAACGGATCAAAGGACAGGGCTCGGTCATCAGCATGGATGCCACCATCGACTTTCTGAAGAAGCACAGGGACGGCGGCAAACCGATGTTCACGGTCACCTGGTTCCCGTCGCCGCACGATCCCATGCACGAAGTTCCTGAAGATCATCCCGGCGATCTCTACAAGGATGTCAAAAACAAGCGCGAGCGCGGCTATTACCTGGAGATCACCCTGCTCGATGAGCAGCTGGGCAAACTGCGCAAAGCCCTCCGCGATCTCGACATCGCCGATAACACACTCTTCTGGTACACAAGCGACAACGGCGGATTGATGACCGCCTCTTCCGGCGGCCGCGCCAAGAAAGGCAGCATCTACGAAGGCGGTCTGCGGGTTCCCTCCATCCTCGAGTGGCCTGCCCGCTATTCACACAGGGAGATCGATACACCGGCCAACTCCTTCGACATGTATCCCACGCTGCTGAAGATTGGCGGCGCGAATGTCGCTCAGCAGCCGCACCTCGACGGCATCGACCTCGCCAAGGTCATTGACGGAAAACAGAAGCACCGCCCGCCGATGGGATTCTGGCACAATCACACCGTTGGCCAGAGCACGTGGAACGACCGTCTGATCAAGCAACTCTTGGAAGCCCAGCAAGCGGGTGCTCCCAATCCGCTTCCCCAACGCCTGCTAAAGAATGTGAACGAGTTCCCCAAGTTCACCCGCGGCGACTACAACGGTCACGCCGCCTGGACCGATTGGCCCTGGAAATTCCATCGCATCCAGAAGAAGGGCAAAGTCACCACCGAGCTGTACAATCTCGTCAAGGATCCGATGGAAACGACCGATCTAGCAAATAAGGACACATCCCGAGCCACCCGCATGCAAAAGGCTTTGGAACAATGGCAGTCCTCTGTCTACGACAGTTGGGAAGGCAGGGACTACGCCAAGAAATGACCGGTTGGCATCGGAGCTAGTTCCGGACGGCGATGATGCGGACGTAGTCCAGCACGCCATCGAAACCACCGAGGCGCAGTGTCGATTCGGGACGGCGCCACCAGCGGTCCAGATCACCGTGACTTGTGGCGGACGAGA
>JAYPXF010000028.1:0-3028 GCA_038154405.1 Verrucomicrobiales bacterium
CCTTTGAGCAGCATCTTGGTCATCAACGCGGTCGTGCCGTTGTTCGCCGGATTCTCAGCCAGGACACCGCCTTGGAACACTCCGCGGAATTGAACGAACGGGAGGCGATGATCTTCCTTCACCAACAGCTTCATCCCGTTCTCCAGTTCGATTCTCTTGATCTGGTTCTCCAGCACCTCCTCGACCTTGGATTCGGACTTCGGCGCCGCGCCCTCGGGAAGTAGCGCATAAAGGGTCATGTTCTCCGGGGTCAGGTATTCCTGCGCCGCCCGCAACAGATCGGCGGAAGTCACATTCTTCACCCGATCCAGAAAACGTTGTGAGAAATTCAGGTCGCCGGCAGCCAGCCAGCTGGATCCGAGATCCTGAGCCTGACCGGACATCGTCTTGCGCGAGGCGAACGTGTGGGAAATAGTCTGCTTGACCGCCTTGCCAACCTCGCTCTTGTGCGGGCCCTTGGTGCGGAGTTTCTCAATTTCGGCCAACATGGCGTCGCGCGCGGCTTCGAACTTGTCAGCGTCCACAATGGCGCTCATGCCGAAGAGTCCAGGCAGTCCGGGATTGTAGGTCCAGGCATCCGCGGAATGAGCGACCGCCTGCTTTTCACGGATCTCACGGTAAAGCCGCGAGCTACGCCCACTGCCGAGCAGAGTGGAAAGCACGTCGAGCACGGGCACGTCGTCGTGTCGCACATCCGGGATGTGCCAGCTGAAGTGTATGTGGCCCAGTTCAACGGCCGCTTCCTCAATGCGTTCCCGGGCGGCGGTCTGCGGGGGTTCGCTCGGCAGCACCATGGGCGGCAGGGCCTTAGCCGGAGAATTGGCGTAGGCTTCCGAAATCTGCTTGATCACCTCGTCCTTATTCACGTCGCCGACCACGACGAAGAACACGTTGTTCGGCTGATAGCGGGACTTGTAATAGCCGACAATGTCATCCCTTTTCAGTTCATTGTAGATGTCCGGATAGCCGATGATCGTGAAGCGATAGGGGCTCTTCGTGTAGGCCGTCTCGAACAGTCGCCGTCCAGAGCGACGGGACGGATCATCCTGATTCATGTCCATCTCCCGACGGATGACGTCCATCTCCTTCGCAAGTTCGTCTTCCGGGAGCGAAGCGTTCTGCATGATGTCGCAGAGAATGTCGATCGCGACCGGTGCTCCGTCATTTGGCACGTCGATGTAATAGACCGTGCGGTCGAAGCTTGTGTAGGCGTTCATGTAACCGCCCGCATCATGAACCTCCTGATCGATCTGACCAGGGCCACGGCGTTCCGTGCCCTTGAAGAGCATGTGTTCCAATACATGCGACAAACCCGCACCGAGCCACTTGTTCTCGTGGATGCTGCCGGTCATCGCCCAGGCCTGCACGGAAACGACCGGTGCCGAATGATCTTCCCCGACGATGATGTTCAACCCGTTTTCGAGCGTGGTCATGGACACGCCGGCGGGTGCGGTGGGAATTCCGGTCGGGAGGCTGGAGTTGCTGTTGGACTTGCGGGCCATTGGTGGTTTTCAGGTCGTGACGTTCTGTGACTAGATTGGGGTGGAACACTCTCCCCTTCCCAGGATTACCCGGGAAATTCGTCCTGAAATCCCAAAGCCCTGCGGACCGCGCAATATACGCACGCACCTGCACGGGCGGCAAGGGCGGCATTGAATTTCCCGGTGGGAATGGTGCTACTCCTTCGGCTGCTTGGATGGCGCGGGAGCCTTGTTCTTGCGCTTTGACGAAGTCTTCCGCTTCTTCGGCAGGTAGGGCTGCCGGAACGCCTCCTCAAAATCGTAGCCGTCGGCAAAATCTTCACGGCTGTCGTTATCCGTCTTTCCGAGCAGGCTGGCTTCGACCATGTTGAACACGATCTCGCCGAAATCCGCACATTTGGTCACGCCCCATTCGTCGAGCACCATCAGCGCCATCGGGCCGAATTCTTCGAGGGCGTGATCGCGAATGCCGCCGAGCAGTTGCTGGCCGGTGACGTGTTGCGGCTCGGCGCGGTTCTCGCAGAACTTCTTCTGCGCCACATCCAGGGCATCGCGCACGAAGTAGTAGGCGTCGCGATGATAGCGCTGATCTTTCTCGATGATCTTCTCAAGGGTGTCTTCGACGTTGATCGACGGTTGCATCTTATTCGCTTTTCGCGGCGACCGGCAGTGTGTCCGGCGCCGAGGCGGTTCTGTACGTTTTGACGGCAGCGCCGACAATCAGCAGGAACAGGACGACCAAAGCAACGGTCAGCTCCTGCTTCGTGAACCATTTCATGCAGATAATTATAACGTGCCATCGGGAAATTCGAGGAATTACTTTACGGGTTGTTCACAATCCGGGTTCGCAGTGGAGTCCGTTGGACGCCTGCCAACGGGTTGCTGAGAAGTGCGTCACTCATCGGGAGGCCCGGAGGGAGTTGCCATGCAAGCAGTGCCGAATCTCAGTAATCCGCGCCGTTGTCGCTGGCGTCGACCGACTTTTTCCATTTGGTCCAAGCCGCGATCATCGACTTCAGCTTCTCCGGTTTCTGATCGGCGAGATCGCTGGTTTCTCCCTGATCTGTTGCGAGGTCGTAGAGTTCCCAACTGCTTTTCTTCACATCGCCATAGGCCTTGAGATTGCCATCGTGCCAGGCGGC
This sequence comes from Verrucomicrobiales bacterium, assembly GCA_038154405.1. Lineage (GTDB taxonomy): Bacteria > Verrucomicrobiota > Verrucomicrobiia > Limisphaerales > JAYPXF01. The sequence goes on from JAYPXF010000028.1 coordinate 2,624, forward strand.
TTTGCCACGAATGTGGAACGCGAGCGGTCGGGGACGAGTCTTTGTTGATCCGTTGATCACCGGCATTAGGCTGATGCCATCCAGTGGCCGCGTGTCCGGCATCTTGAAGCCCACGATGTCCATGATGGTCGGGAAGTAGTCGACCGTGCAGGAGGCGACGTCCGACGACGTGCCGGGTTTGATTTTCGCGGGCCACTCGATGACGCCGGGAACGCGGACACCGCCCTCATACAGACTGCGCTTGCGGCCACGAAACGGTCCCTGTCTGCCCGGGGCTCCGTCCTTGCCCTCGGGACCGTTGTCCGAGCAGAACGCGACGAAGGTGTCCTTGGCGATTCCCGCCTTGCGCAATAAGGCGCGCAGGCGACCGACCTGACGATCGAGTGCGGTCACGCACCCATAGTA
>JAYPXF010000028.1:3038-35318 GCA_038154405.1 Verrucomicrobiales bacterium
CCCATAGTAGTTCTGTTCGAAACCCGTCGTCGCTCCATCGTCGTAGCCGGCCGCATCCTCGCGACTGGCCACGACCGGCAGGTGTGGGGCGTGCAACCAGATGATGGCGAGAAACGGCTGATCCTTTTCCTGCTCAATGAATTGCAACGCGCGATCCATGATGATTTTGGAATCATCACCCATGAGATCCTTGGATTCCGGATCAATCATCTTTTCCTCACCCGTCCAGTAGTGCGTTCCGTAAAGCACCTTCTCCTCGCCGGCAGAGATTTGATGCCAACCCTTGCGGGAAGCGGTGTTGAAGGATTTGCTGTCGCCACCCTTGGCCGGTTTCCACATGGGATCAAAGGTGGGCGTCTTTGCCTCGGTGGCAAAGGTCGCATCCACCTTGTGACTCCAAGGTGGTGAGTAGTCCTGAGGTTTCTTGGCCCCGCGATTCGACTCCTTCACCTTGCGGGTGAGCGTGCCCATATGCCACTTGCCGAAGTGACCGGTCGTGTAGCCTTTTGCACTCAATGCCTCGTACAACGTGAACTCACCGGCACGCAAATGGCCGTGATTGGCCGTGTAGATGCCGGTGCGATCATGATGACGTCCGGTCACCACTGAAGCCCGCGTCGGGGAACAGACCGGTGCCTGGGCATAGAACCGTGTCAGCTTGATTCCGTTGGCGGCCATGGTATCCAGATGCGGCGTGCGGATGTGTTTGCCGCCGTTGAAACCGACGTCTCCCCACCCAAGATCATCACACATGATGAGGATGAAGTTGGGCTTGGATGCCGCATGGGTTGACGCGCCAACGGCGAGGGCGATCAGCAGGGAGGCAATCAGCCGTTTGCTCGCGTCGAAAGGGTTGGTGATGTTCGTTTTGTTCATCTCGTTCATGTCTTTCGCGAATGCGTAGCGAAAACCGTGAAGAATGCCGAGCAAGGTCTATGCAAGAATGTCGTGCATCACGTGGCCGTGCACATCGGTCAGCCGGAAATCGCGGCCGGCGTAGCGATAGGTGAGCCGCTCGTGATCCAATCCCAGGCAATGCAGGATCGTGGCGTGCAGATCATGAATGCTGGTCGGATCCTTTGACGCGCGGAAGCCAAACTCATCGGTTGCGCCGCGCACGGTGCCGCCCTTGATGCCTCCACCGGCCATCCAGACCGTAAATCCGTAATGATTGTGATCGCGGCCCAGCTTGGACTTGCCGGCTCCGGTCAGTTCCACGGTAGGTGTGCGACCGAATTCACCGCCCCAGATCACCAGCGTATCCTCTAGCATTCCCCGCTGCTTCAGATCGGTCAGCAATGCCGCAATCGGTTGATCAATCTCGGCGGCCAGGCGGCGATGATTGGCTTCGATCTTGTCATGGTTGTCCCACGGCTGCCCTTTGCCGTGCCACAACTGGACGTAGCGCACGCCGCGTTCAAGCAGGCGCCGGGCGATCAGGGTCTGCCGCGCGTGGACTCCGCCGCCGTAGAGGTCTCGGATGGATTGGGGTTCGCGTCCGATGTCGAATGCATCCGTCGCTTCGGCCTGCATGCGGAAAGCGAGTTCGTAGGATTGGATGCGGGCGTCCAGTCGGGAATCCAATCGTGATGCCCGGTGCCGTGCGTTCCATTTCGCGATCAGGTCGAGCTGGCGGCGCTGATCCGTGGTCGAAATCTGCGGATGTTTGATGTTCTCGATCAACTTGCCGATGTCCTCGTGTTTCGGATCAATGAAGGTGCCTTGCAGTGCCCCGGGAAGAAAGGCGGACTGCCAGTTTTCACTGTCCTTGATCGGCAGGCCGCCGGGACACATCGCGATGAATCCGGGCAGATTCCGATTCTCCGTTCCCAGTCCGTAGAGCGTCCATGCCCCGACGCTGGGACGCGCCTGCACGGAGTCGCCACAATTCATCAACATCAAAGAAGGTTCGTGATTTGGAACCAACGCGTACATCGAGCGAATCACCGCAATGTCATCAATGTGTTGCGCGGTCAACCGGAACAGGTCGCTGACGGGGAGACCGGATTGGCCATGCTCCTGAAATCGAAACGGGGAGGGGAATGCCGCCCCGGTCTTGCGCTCGGTGGTCGGCGTATCGGAAAGCGGTTTGCCGGCATATCTCGCCAATGCCGGTTTGGGATCGAACGTATCCACATGTGACGGCGCCCCATTGAGGAAGAAGTGAATCACCCGCTTCGCCCGGCCGGGAAAGTGCGATTGTCGGGCCAACAACGAATCGCCGGCGGCATTGACACGCTGCTCGTCCGCCATCAAGCCGATCAGACCCAAGGAACCAAGGCCCAATGCGGAGCGGCGCAGGACATCTCTTCGGCTTATGAGCGAATCTTTCATCTTCAATCCACAAACATGAATTCGTTTGAGCACAACAACGTCTGGGCAAGTTGCTCCCAACCGGTGAGCAGCTTGGATTCATTGCGCGGAAAGTCCTTGGCCGAATCCCAAATCGCGCCGTCGCTGTATTCCGCGATGGTCGCGGTCCAAAGGTATTGGTCGCTGTTGAGCACCTTGTCGATGTCCACTATGAAATCAATCGTATCGCCCTTCATGACCTCGAGTGTGTCGATGTTCAGATCCGCCGTCTCCAGGTGCACTTTCGTGGAACGAACCATGTTGGACGCCGAAGTCACCACGAACGCCCTAATTCCGTCGCCATGTTTGGCCTCATGAATCAGCTTGGAGGCAACCCGGACGGTCATCTTCCTTGGCGCCACCCAACGACGGACGGCGGCCACTTTTCTCGTGTTGCCTGGGTGGCCTCCGGTGGCGTGCAGCTGTACCCAACCGAGTTTGGAATCGGGCCAGCGGTCGCCGCCCTGCCAGGCTTCGCCGGTGAAGTGGGGCAATCGCGTGAATCCCTTCACCGCTTTCGCTGTTTCGTCATACTCCCCGTATCCGTATTGCCAGTCATCAACCGTCGGACGCCTTGCCGGTTGTTTCGGTTTGTTGGTCGCCATCACGAACGCGAGTGATTCGGATAACTCCGACTCGGACGGTTCACGCTGCACGATCTGCTGGAAGAGCGTCCGTGCGCGTTTCACCGGACCGGAATTGGATGCTGCGTGTTTGGCAATCGCCCGCGTGCGATCCAACACCAGGGGGCTGTTCATGAAGAAGAGTGCCTGTTGGGGGACCGTGGTTTCCGGTCGTTTCGGCATGTGCAGATCCGGTGTTGCCACATCGAACACACGCATCGTGGCCGGGAAGAACTGGCGATCCGTCAGGCCGTAGAGCGTTCGCCTAACTGGATAGGGCGCCTTGAACAAATCCTTCGGTTTTCCGCCAAGTCCGCGATCAAGGTCTCCGGAGGCCGTCAACATGGAGTCACGCAGTTCCTCAAAACTGAGACGTTTCTGGTTCATTCGCCACAGCAGCCGGTTTTCCGGATCCTTACGGATGGCGGACGCGTTCATAGTGGTATCGCCGGCGGATGACTGGCGGAACGTTGCCGACGTGAGTATTCGGCGATGCAGTTTCTTCAGGCTCCAGCCGTCCTTGATGAACTGCGTGGTCAGCCAGTCCAACAGATCGGGATGCGAGGGCGTTTCGGCTCGCACGCCAAAGTCGCTGGGAGTCTTGACCAGGCCTACACCAAAATGGTGTGTCCACACGCGATTGGCGATTACCCGCGGGGTGAGTGGGTTCGCCGGATCAATGATCCGCTTGGCGAGTTCCAATCGTCCGCTGCCTTCTTGGAACGGCTTGCGATCTTCCCCTGCCAACAGTCCCAAGAACTGGCGCGGCACTTCGTCTCCGAGCGTGAGCGGATTGCCGCGCAGATAGACGCGGGTACTCACGGCGCGCGGCAGGTCAACCATCATCAACGCCTGCGGCGCCTCGACTCTTGACCGCACAATGAACCGGTCGATTTCGCCCTGCAGTTTGTAGAGCTGGGTGACTTCGCCGGATGTGAAGTAAACCTCGCTATGCACGATTGGCAGGTTCGGCACGGCGCAGGGGGAGTCCGGCCCTTCAAGCACGTGCTTGAAGGCATCGTTCTCAAGGAGACGTGCATAACGCTCCGCCACTTCGCGAAACGATTCCGGCGCTTTCTTGAAGGCGTCCGCCACGAGTTTGGGTACCTCTTTGCGTACCGCAAGTTCGTGTGCGAGGGCGTTCGCTCTTGCTTCGAATTCATCGGCTCCCAAAGCGGCGTAGGCGTGCCAATGAATGAAGGCGGGTTCGCCGGCTTCCTCGGTCCGGCGAAGATAATCACGCCAATTGTGCACGAAGGCCGGCAGCAGATCGCCCGGTGCGAAGATCTGGTCGAAACCGTTCGCAGGGTAATTGTGGAGTTCGGTCTGCGCGAAGAGATAGTCAGACACGCGTTTGCGAACCCGATCGGAAGCCGCCTTTCTCAGTTTGACGAAGGTCTCCGCAAGCTTGTTGCGCCGCTTCTTGAGTTCCTTCTGGTAGGTCTCACCGCCGATGTTCGGATCCCCCAGCGAGATCTTCCTTTCAGCGCTGCTGTCGAAGACGCTGAAGAGCGAGTAGTAGTCCGCTGTGGGAATGGGATCATACTTGTGATCGTGACAACGCGCACAACTGACGGTGAGCGCCATGGTGCCACGGGTCACGACATCGATGCGGTCGTCAATGATGTCGCGCTTCACCCCGAGAAAGCGGCGGCCCAGCGTGAGGAAACCCATCGCAGCTTCGTCGCCCGGTTGGCGGTCCTTGACCTGGTCGGCGGCCAGTTGCAGCAACAGGAAACGATCGTAGGGCATGTCTTCGTTCAACGCCTTCACCACCCAGTCGCGATAGGCCCAGGCATGGGTCCAGAAGCGTTCCTCCCGGCCGTAGACATAACCCTTGGTGTCCGAATAGCGCGCGACGTCCAACCAATGCCGGCCCCAATGCTCGCCGTAATGAGGAGAATCCAAAAGAGCATCGACGCGACTTTCGTAGGCCTTCGGATTGCGGTCGTTTGCAAATGCTTCGACCTCGTCAAAGCTCGGAGGCAGCCCGGTGAGCGTGTAATGCAGACGCCGAATCAACTTCGTCCGATCGGCTGGTGGGGATTGCTTCAAACCTGTGCCACGCAGGCGGTGCAGAACAAACGCATCAATCGGATTTGCCGTTTTCACACTCGGCAAGGCGGGTTCGCGTACCGGTTGAAAGGCCCAGTGCGAATCCGGTGAAGCAGCCATTGCTTGAAACGCGAAGAGGAAAAGCAAAATCAGCAGCTGTCTGCCAAAGCGCGTTGGAGAACTGAGAGCCTGCGTGAAAGGCGAGCTGCCATTGCAGCTGCGAGCGTGAGCGAGCAGACTGCAGACAGAGTGGATCTGCTCGCTCACGCTCGCTGCTACATTTCTCAAACACGATCCTGGACGCATGGATTTATCGGGACGCAACCCGGCCATTCTGCTACACCCGGCCATCAAGACGAGTATGAAGTACGCAGCGATATTCGGGGTCGCAATGTCATTAACGACGGCGATCGGCAAGGAATTCAACATCGTCGACTTCGGTGCCACAGGGGATGGCAGGACGGACGACACCACCGCGATCGAGAAGACCCTTGAAGCCTGCGGGAAAGCCGGTGGTGGCACGGTGTTCATTCCGGCCGGCACTTTCATCATTTCGCGCCGCGGTCCCGAATCGCCCATCCTGGAGGTGCCGCCGAACACGACCCTTCGCGGCGAAGGCAATGCCTCGACCATCAAGTTCGATCCCAAGGTCAATCAGGGCAATTTCTGGCGCATGATCGGCGCTCCGGTCGATGGCGGTACCACCAATATCGTGATTCGCGATCTCCGTCTCGACGGCTCCAATACCCATCCGCGTTACGACAAGGGCAAGACCCCGGAACACAACGCCGGACTTTGGTTCTACAACAAGAAACACGTGATCGAAAATGTGACGGTGATGAATGTGTTCGCCGAGAACTTCAGCGGTGACTGCATGGCCTTTTCCTACAACTGCCGTGGAATCACCGTGCGTGACTGCACCTTACGCAATTTCATCCGGCAGGGAATTCAGATGGGTGGCAGTCCGGGAGCGCGGGATTACCTGGTGACAGACTGTCGGGATCTGGAGCACAGCGTTCAGCCAGGTGGATCGACTTTACATGTGGAACATGCGCGTGGATTGAAGAATGTGATTCTCGAGAACAACCACTGCCGCAAGTCGATTCTTGCCGGAGGTGTCGATCGCATGATCATTCGTGGCAATACCATCGAGGGCCGGCTCGTTGGCAACGGGAACACGAACCTGATCATCCATGACAACATCATGCGTGGTCTCAAGAAGGGTTCCGTCGTTCAGCTGGGCTACACAAAAGGCCTCACCTTTCGCGGTAATCAGATTCTCGGCGGCGAAGGCACGGTCGGTCTCTATGTCTGGGGCAACTCGCGTTACAACAAGCAGCTCGGTGAGGACTTGTTGATATGCGAGAACCAGATCACCGCGCAGGAGAAGGCCATCATGCTGAACGGAGCCAAGAATGTGCGGATCCGGGGGAACCTTCTGAAAGCGCCCCAGCTGCTCGAGGCCAAGCGGGCCGAAGGCATCGATTCCGATATCCGGTAGCAGCCGACGTGAGGAGGCTCACTCTGTATCTGCTGATTTGAGCCTCCTCACGTCGGCCGCTACGGAGAGTTGTTCCGCAAGTTTGGGCAGGAACTTGGCATGGGTGGAATCCGCGATCACGTTCCGCGTTTCTCCCGGATCTTTGCGGTGATCGTAGAGTTCCCGAGCGGTGACTTGTCCGGAGGCGAACTCCCGCCATTCCGTGTAGCGATAGTGCCCGGCGCGGATTGAATACCCCATTGTCTGCGGCATCTTCCCGCGCGGATAGTTGGGGCGTGGTGTCTGGGTGAGCGCCGCCGCTTTGATGACCACGTTTGGGTTCTTCAACACCGGCACCAGGGATTTGCCCTCCAGATTCGCGGGCGGTTTCAGTCCGCAAAGGTCCGCCAACGTGGGGTATAGGTCCAACAATTCCACGAGCGATGAAGTCCGCCGACCGCCCCGGTGCTTTGGCGAGCTGATGATCATGGGAACGCGGGCGTCGACATCAAATACGGTTGTTTTCCGCAGCAGTCCGTGTTCTCCCAAATGCAATCCGTGATCGGACCAGAAGACGACGATCGTATTGTCGCGTAGTTCCAGCGCGTCCAATTCGTTGAGCACCTTGCCGATCTGGGTGTCGAGATAAGTCATGGCGGCAAGATGGCCGTGACTCAGTTCGCGAAGCAGGTCTCGATCCTTCGCTGAGTTGATACGGTCCTTGGTCAAGGCGATGGCCGGCGCATTATTTGGAGGCGTCAGCACTCTCGGCAGGGGAACCTTTTTGCGGTCATACATGTCCCAATACTTTTTGGGGGCATTGAAGGGGAGATGGGGCTTCCAGAAACCGACCGCCAGGAAGAATGGCTGGGTCCGCTTCTTGAGCGCGCGCAAGGTGGTGACTGCTTTCTCCGCGATGCGGCCGTCGTAATAGGCTTCATCCGGAACATCGCGGCATTCACTTGAACGCTTCCCGCTTGCGTGGTCGGGCGGCAGTTCGCCTTCGACCTGTGGCCTGTCGGCGCCATGGGTGGCGTAGTGGAGAAACGAAGGAACGCTCCATGAAACTTCATCCCCCTTCCAGTCATCCTGCCTCCAGTTGTGAAAGATCTTCCCGATGCCCTGGGCGAAGTAACCGTTCTTCATGAACAACTGCGGCAGTGTCACCACATCGGGATGGTGCGTGCGGAAATGGGTCGGCAGATCCCAGACCTTCAGCGTGTCCGGCCGCAGACCCGTCATCACCGACGCCCGGGAAGGGTTGCACACCGTCTGTTGGCAATAAGCGCGCTCAAACAGCGTTCCGCGTTGCGCCAACCGGTCGATGTTCGGGGAAATGACGTGCTTCTGACCGTAGCAGTTCAACTCCACCTTCATGTCGTCCACCGCGATGAACAGCACGTTCAACGGCGCCGCGATGGCGGTGGAGAGAATCAGGAATGGCAGTGTGGAGATGATCAGGCGGCGCATTGCGATGTCTTGTGCAGGTTGATGAACATTTGGTCAAGGCACGACGTCGACCGAAAATGTAACTCCATTGGTCCTTTCCGATTCGTTGTCCCAACCTGGTGCAATTCTGTGAAATACGCGTTTTATCGGAAATTTGGTGAACGGCATTGAACGTCCAGTCGGCACGGGGATGTAGATGGGATCAATGTCAGGAGGCAATGCGTTCAAGAGTTTCCGAACAGGGGGACCGCATCCCGCACAGGTGGTCCGTATTTGTATAGTTCGGACGAGCAAGCCTGAATTCGATCCCGTTCTTCGGTTGAATCCGGATATAAATCAACCAACGGTCGCAGACGCTCGACAAGAATCGGCCCGGCTGTTTCACGCGGTAATTCAATTCGATGCATGGTGTGAGCCGCCAAGTCACTCACACTTTCGCGTCCATTCTCGCTTGCCACCATGTTCGCCAGAATTGAATGGTGCGGTCGCCCATGAAGTCCAGCCGCCGAATGGCTTCGTGGCGATTGGTCGTTTTCATTCGCGCGAAGAAGAATCGATCCACCGATTCATGTGTTTCACAACCGAGAAGAGACAGGGCGAAGTAGCCGCGCTCGCGAAGTTCGTCCATGACGGGTGGCGTTCCCGTGGGCTTCTTGAAGAGGGTTTGCACCTTTTGATAGATGCCACCCAAAGGCTTGCATAGTTGGTGGAATTCTTCGACGAACAATGGAATCGCTCGTGGACCGAACCCCGTGATAATTTTCTTGGCGTTGGACGTTTCGTCTCCCTGCTCTTCATATTCCTCCTCGGATTGATGCAACCACTTCTTCACCGTCATGCCGTGGCTCTTCGGTGTGTCTTCCAGCAGGTCCGGGATCCAGGTCATCAGGCAGAAGAGCGCGATCACAAAGGCGATCGCCTTCCAGATCGGGCGGTTCGAAGGATTGATGTCCCCATGCATCATCGGGCTGAATGATCCGGGAATCAAACTGCTTTGGCGTTTGGGGAAAATTGGAAGGATTCGCTCCGTCGGTTCCGCCGGTGCGTCAAGGCATGACCGCCACCCCGAACCGGCATCAACGGAGCGATGCCCTCCATGAAGGGCCTGCGGAGCACACGGCTTAAGCCACTACCATTCGGCGTAGTTCAGCATCCGAAGGATGCTACACTGGGTTTCGGAACGGGCCATCAGTTGCGACGGGGAAATCCGATTGTCGTTGAAGCGGGAGTTGGTATTAGTTCGTTCGTGTTCCATCGAATTCTTTCACGAGTAGTCGTAGCTGCTGCGCTCTTTGTCCTTGGCGCGGGCTTTGTGTCGCCAATATCGGCAGCGGTGGAGTTTCCGACTTTGGTGTTGTCCAGCAATCTGCAGGCACGGGTTTATGCGCGGTCCAATGTGGTCGGCAATGTGGTGGCGATGTGTTTTGACCGGCAGGGGCGGTTGTTGACGGTGGATGCAAATCGACGTCTGACCGGAACTTGGGGGGTGACGATGTCGCGCTGGTGGTCGATGGAGGATTACGCGGGGAAGACTTTGAAGGATCGAGAAGGGATGTACGCGCGGTGGGCTCACATTGTGCCGCCGGCAAAGTTGACACGGGATGCGGATCCGTTGCGGCGTGTTGAGGATGCGGACGGGGATGGTATTCCAGACAAAGCGACGGAGTTGCGGAGATACAACGATCCGTTGGATGGAAATGCTGCGGGCGTAGCGGTGCGGGATGGATCAATCTATGTCGCCAACGCGCCGCGCTTGTATCGGATCGGGCCGGATGGGAAACAGGAGGAGTTGGTGGAAGGACTTGGGGTTCGGGTCGGGGTGTATGGTCATGACCTGCACGGCCTGGCTTGGGGACCGGATGGACGGTTGTATTTCAGCCTGGGAGATCGTGGATTCGACGTGGTGAGCAAGGAAGGGAAGCGTTTTACGGCACCAACTCGCGGTGCGGTGTTTCGATGCTTTCCGGATGGGACAGGCTTGGAGCTGTTTCATGTTGGGCTGCGTAATCCGCAGGATCTGGAGTTCAATGAACTCGGGGATTTGTTCACGGTGGACAACGACATGGGCGGTGTTGACCGCAGTCGGGTGGTGCACGTTGTTGAGGGCGGGGACTCCGGTTGGGATGCCAGCTATCAGCTGACGCGGAATTTTCGGGAAGAGACGAAGCGCAAGGATCACACGGAACCGCCGTGGTTTACCGAGAATCTTTGGAAAACCCGACACGAAGGTCAGCCGGCGTGGTTGCATCCGCCGGTGGCGTATTTGACCCAGGGACCGAGCGGAATGGAGTTCGATCCGGGTTGGGGATTGCCGGAAGAATATCGGAACCATTTCTTTGTGTGTGATTTCAAAGGGTCGTCACCGCGGAGCGGCATCCTCGGGTTTCGCTTGGAAACCAGAGGGGCCGGTTATGGAATGGCCCGCACCAATCGTTTTGCCTGGGGTATCGCTCCGACCGACATCGAGTTTGGTTGGGACGGCCGGATGTATGCATCTGATTGGATCAGTGGTTGGGGCGGCAACGGCGAACGCCGGATTGTGACCTTTGAAAGCAAGGCGGATCGTTCACCGGGAACGGCCCGCGAAGTGCAGACACTCGTCGAAGCGGATCATGCGCGATTGAAACTGCCGGCATTGGTTCGCCGGTTGGGCCATCTGGACCGACGTGTTCGTCGGCTCGCTCAGGACGAACTCGCCAGGCGAGGCGCCGCGGGGGAAGTGACCTTTCGCGATCTGCTTGGTGGCGGAGGATTTCTGGTTCCGCGAAAGCACGCTCTTTGGGGACTGTGGCAAATCGGATTGCGGTCCAAGTTGTCAACGGGCACTACCGATGTTCTTGGCCGGATATTGGCTGATGATCATCCGGAGATGCGGGCGCAGGCCGCGCGAGTGATTGGCGATTTGCGATTGCAAGGAATGGCGTCGAAGTTGATGGCCCGACTCAAAGATTCTTCAGCGCGCGTCCGTTACTTTGCCGCGATGGGGTTGGGAAAACTGAAGGCACAGGAATCCAGCTCGGGATTGGTTGTATTGTTGCGGTCGAACGCGGGTGACGATGTCACTCTGCAGCATGCGGGCGCGTTCGCGTTGAGCCGGGTGAGTGATTCGAGAGGATTGTTGAGGTTGTCGAAAGATCCTTCGGCCTCCGTTCGACTTGGGGCGTTGCTGGCTTTGCGACATCAACGCTCTTCAGCGATCTCGGGTTTTCTGGCTGATATGGAAACCACGATTGCGAACGAGGCAATTCGCGCCATTCACGATCTTCCGATAAAGGCCTGCTGGGCTGAACCATTGCTTGGCGGTCGAGCGTTCCTGGCTTCGCGGGGAACGAAGGCATTTCCGGTGAAGCAGCGATTGTTGAACATTCAGTTTCGCCAGGGCCGGGCTGAGAATGCGAAGTGGCTTGCGGCTTGTTCGCTGGATGAGGAACTGGAACTGAAGGTGAGACTGGAGGCGCTGCGTTGTCTGGAGAAGTGGGCGAGGCCCTCGCCGTTCGATCGGGTGACCTGGCATCATCGTCCGGTGAGCGAAGAACGTAATTTGGACATCGGGGACGCAATTGCTTCCGCGGTTAGTCGGCATTTGGCTACTAACGCGGATGCGAAGCTGTCCGAGGTGGCAGCGCGATTGGCAGTTGCTTATGACCTGCTGTCAGCGGAACAAGTTCGGGAATTGGCGGGCAGAGAGTCGTTGTCCGAGGCGGCGCGCCTGGAGTTCATCGGCAAACTGAAAGCAGGTGGAAGGGATCATGAATCCCTCTTGCAGCTTCTGAAGGTGCCATCGCAGCGGTTGCGCTTGGCGGCGGCGGCGCGGTTGTTGTCAGCGAAGAACGCGGGCGCGGAAGCGATGATGCGGCTGTTGTTGACATCGAAACGAGGGGATATCCGACGAGACACCATTCGCACGGTCGCTGGATTCGATTCAGCGTTTGCCGGGAGTTTCGTCTCGAACGGGGTTCATCAGGCGCGGGACGAGGCAGTCAAGGCGACGGATCTGGATTGGCTGGAGGCGGGATTGGCATCACCCGATTCGAACGTGGTTAAGATGAGCAAGGCTTGGTTGCAGAATTTGAAGTCATCGACGAATCGGTTGGCGGAATTTCAATTGACCGTGGTCGGCGGCGATTCGGCGAACGGCAAACGTCTTTTCGCCGAGCACGCGGTGCAGTGCGTTCGCTGTCACGTGGTGAAGGGCTTCGGTGGCGATGCAGGGCCGGAATTGACGCGTATCTCCCGGACATTGAAAGCAGACCAGATCGTGGAGGCGCTGATCGATCCGTCGGCGCGGATTGCCGAGGGTTTTGGCACGATTGAATTCGAACTGACGGATGGTGAGAGTGTGGCGGGCTTTGTTCAGTCGGAGAATCCGGATGAGGTTCGCCTGGCCTTGATGGATGGCCGCCGGATCAATTTGAAAAAGAATCTGATTCGAAGTCGATCCAAGCCGGTTTCGGCGATGCCATCGATGCGGGAGGCGCTGACGCGTCGGGAAATCCGTGATCTGGTCGCTTATTTGTCATCCTTACGGTAGCGCGATTGAGAGATCGACCTATAATGGGCACGAAAATCAGGCTCGACCCCACCAAAACCGAACGGAATAGTTTCCGAAAAGTTCACGCGCTCAACATTTGTTGTTATCGAGTGGGCAAATATCGGGCCTTGGCCTGAACGAAAACCGGATTATTGACGTCGAACGCAGCAATCATGGACGCAAACTTGAAGCTTTCCTCTGCACAGGTGCCCAAACACGTGGTGCAGCAGCGCTTCCGCAAGCCGAAGGAGAACATCCCCCAGACTCCCGAGGAACGGAACCGCGTCGTGCAGGTCCTCCGCAATTACGTGGCGGAATTCAATCCCGTGCCGCCGCTGCCGCTTGATCAGCTCAAGGTGCATGCGGACAAGGTCATGGAAATGGCCGATATCGATCCGAAGTATCGCGATTTTGTCGGCGTGTTGCTGAACAACGAGATGTGGCGCGAGCAACTCGCGGGCATTCCGTTCGAGAAGCGTCTGTTGCTGATCCCGAAATGCCTGCGCGAGGAAGAGAAATGTCCCGCGCCCTTCGATGAATTCGGTCTGCTCTGCAAGACCTGTGGCCTGTGCAGCATTCAGGATTTGACGGCCGAGGCCGAAAAGCTGGGTTATGCCACGCTGGTGGCCGAGGGCAGCGCTATCGTCATGTCGCTTATCCAGACCGGCAAGATCGAGGCGATCGTTGGGGTGAGCTGCATCAGTGTTTTGGAACGGGCGTTTCCCTACATGGAAGCCGCGGCAATCCCGGGCGTGGCAGTGCCGCTGCTGCAGGACGATTGCATCAATTGCACGGTCGATCTGGATTGGGTATGGGACTACATCCACTTCACCAGTGACGACAAGACCCGGCGATTGGATCTCGGTTCATTGCGTGAGGAAGTCGACTTCTGGTTCTCGCCCGTGTCGCTCGATCTCATCATGGGATCGGTCGAGGGCGAAACCGAACAGATTGCCCGCGAATGGCTGGCCCGGGCCGGCAAACGCTGGCGACCATTTCTCGCGGTGGCGGCTTTTGAGGCATTGCGCGATGACACCGGCAACGCGCTGCCGGAGGACGTGAAGAAGATCGCCGTGGCGGTTGAATGTTTCCACAAGGCGTCTTTGATTCACGACGACATCGAAGACGAAGACGCCGAGCGCTACGGAGAAAAGACACTTCACGAAGAGCACGGGGTGGCAGTCGCGCTGAATGTCGGTGATTTGTTGATCGGCGAAGGTTATCGCCTGTTGGCTGCGACCGACGTCACTCCGGCACAGATTGCCGCGATGATACAGGTGGCGGCGGACGGACAGCGCGAACTCTGCCGTGGACAAGGCAGTGAGCTCTGCTGGGCGCGTCATCCCGAACCGCTTTCCAGCCGCCAGGTGTTGGAGATCTTTCGCAAGAAGACCGCGCCGGCATTCGAAGTCGCGCTCCGGATCGGTTCGATCTACGGCAGCCTCGAGAAATACGATGAAAGCGCGGACACCATTCAGGCATACAGCGATGCGCTGGGGATCGCCTACCAGATTCGTGACGACATCTCCGACCTTGGCGCTGATGGTGATACCAACGACATTGAAGGACTGCGTCCGACGCTGTTGCTGGGTATTGCCCACGAAAAGGCGAAGGGGGATCAGAAGGATGTTCTCAAGCAGGTGTGGCAACGCTCCATCCCCGAGGGCTGGAATACGGAGAAAATCGAAGCGCTTTACGAAGAGTTGGGTGCTGTCGAACGGGCTGATCAGCTTTTGGAGACCTACAAGGAAGAAGGCATTCGCTGCCTCGGCGAACTGCAGAACCAGAATCTGAAGGGACTTCTCCGCCGCGTCATCGGCAAGATCTTCAACGACACGGAGATCAAGGGTTGGTGCAAGGAATTCGAAGAGAAGAATGGCGTGCGCGACGGCATCCGCATCGAGGGCTCGGCGGTCGAGACTTCAGAAGAGCCGGAAGCCGTCACGGTCTGATCGGTTCAGCGATCCTGCCCTTCATGATTCGCGGACTCATCTTCGATTGCGACGGCACGCTCGTCGACACCATGCCGTTGCATTGGATGGCCTGGCAATCGGTGTGTAACCAGCATGGCATCCGATTTGAAGAGGATCGCTTCTATGCTTTGGGCGGGGTGAGCTCGACCAAGATCTTTGGGATGCTGCTGGAGGAGCAGGGGTTGGATGGGGATCCCGTGGCCTTGAGCAAACAGAAGGAAGAATCGTTCCTGCCCTTCGCACCGCAGGTCAAAGTCATCGAACCGGTTTTCGAAATTGTGAAGGAACATCGTGGCAAGTTGCCCATGGGAGTGGCCACGGGAGGCAAACGGGTCAATTGCACGGCGGTGTTGAAGGCCGTCGGAATCTTCGATTGGTTTGACGCGATTGTGACGAGTGAGGATGTGGAGAATCAGAAACCGGCGCCGGATGTGTTTCTGCAGGCGGCGGAGCAGATCGGGGTTCCGGCATCTGAATGTCGTGCCTATGAAGATACCGATCTGGGAATGAGCGCGATTCGGGCGGCGGGGATGGAGGCGGTGGATATTCGCTCGTTGTTGTAGGAGGGAGGGTGTCGCCCCGTTGGGGCTCCGATATGGGCTCGCGAGGACTCTCGCCCCACGGGAGTCCTTGACCGCTCTCGCCAAGAACGGCAGAGAAACCTTTGTCAGAACGCTTCAATACCAGTGGCAGCGGTCCAAGATCGTTGGGGCGAGAGTCCTCGCGAGCCCACTTCAGAGCCGCGTTAGCTGCGAAACTTCACGGAGTTGCTTTTCGAAATCGATACCGGCGATTCGATACAGTGACATCCGGTGGGCTGCCGGTCCGTTCAAAGAAATCGAAACCTTCCTTGAGATTCAACCAGAAGGGGAACCATTTGGATTCGCGGTATTTGCTTAGGTTTTGCTCCGTCATTCGAAACGGGAAGATGTGGATGCGGAAGAAACTTTGGCCGTTCGTCAGCGCCGCTTCCGCAATCGTATAAATCTCCTCAATTCGTCGGTCGTCCATGGCGAAGCAGCCGATCGACACCGTGTTCCCGTGGACCATCAACGCACTGCCGGTTCTGCCGTGGGCGCGATCATAGGTGTTCGGATAGCCGAGATTGAAGGAGAGGTGGAAGCGGCTGTTCGGATTCATTCGAGACGGTGGCACGTAATAAAATCCTTCCGGTGCCTGACGATCACCTTCTCTCAGCTTCGGGCCCAAGCTGCCGGAGAAGTAATGGATCTGGTAGGTCTTGAACAACCGGAACCGTTCACCGCGCTTCATCCATACTTCGAGCTCTCTGGTCTGCTTGATGATCCGGATGAAGATCGGATTTCCCAGCTTGAGCCCGTTGGCCGCCAACGAGTTCTTCAGTGACGGCGATACCCTCGCGCTGACTTCGCGCGAACGCCGGCTCGAGGGAACAGTGGCGGCTGGCAGCAATGACGAGACCGCCAGACCTGCCAGCAACAACAAGGATGCAAATGTGCGCGGGGAGAGAATCCTGACGCGCACATGAGACTTCATCAGTCTTCGGAAAAGAGGTATTCGAGGTCGGTCTCGGAGAGAGACTGGGCGAAGCCTTCCTCACCCAACACATCGGCGATGGTCTGCGACTTGCGTTGCTGAAGATCCCAGATCTTTTCCTCGACCGTTCCCGGCGTGATCAGCTTGTAGGCATTCACCGTCTGGGTTTGGCCAATGCGGTGAGAGCGGTCGATGGCCTGTGCTTCCACGGCCGGGTTCCACCATGGGTCGTAGAGCACCACGTAGCTGGCGTTGGTCAGGTTGAGACCGGTTCCGGCGGCCCGCAGGCTGAGCAGGAACACGCTGGCGCGGTCGTCTTCCTGGAAGGCGTTGACGGCTTCCAGGCGGTCCTTGGTCTCACCGGTGAGGATGTGGGTGGGGATGCCACGTGTGCCGCAGTCCTTTTCGAGAATCTGCAACATGCGGACGAACTGACTGAAGACGAGGATCTTCTGGTTCTCCTCCAGCAACGGTTCGAGCAACTCAAAGAGGGTTTCGGTCTTGCCGGAAACGTGGTCGCTGCCGACGAGCGAAGGGTGACAGCAAATCTGACGCAGGCGGGTGAGGGCGGCGAGCACATGCATCTTGCTCTTGGCAAGGCCCTTGGACTTGACCGCCTTCTGCACCTGTTCGCGGCTGCGGCGAAGTTCGGCGAGGTAGAGCTTGCGCTGTTCCACGTCAAGTTCGCAGTCGCGACGCTGTTCGATGCGTTCGGGCAGATCCTTGGCGACCTGTTGCTTGAGGCGGCGTTTCAGAATGGGACGCAGCTTGGCACCGAGTTTGCGGCGGGCAATCCGTTGCAGTGAAAGTCCTTCGCCGCTCTCGCCGGGAGGGGTCTCAGATTTCGGATCGTAGACCTCGTTGAAGTGCTCTTGGTTGCCGAGGTAGCTCGGTTGGGTGAAGTCCGCGATGCTCCATAGATCTAGCAGGCGATTTTCCAACGGCGTGCCGGTGAGGGCCAGGCGATGATCCGCCTCCAGTTGTTTGACCGACTGGGTGACCTGCGCCTGCGGGTTCTTGATGAACTGGGCTTCGTCCAGCACGAGAGCGCCAAAGTTGAAATTCTTGAGCTGCTCGAGATCGCGACGGAGCAGGGCGTAGTTGGTGACGACGATGTCGAATTTCGGAATCTGCTTGAGCAGATTGCGCCGGGCGGAACCGCTTTGCAGCACCAGCACCTTCATGTGCGGCGTGAACTTTTCGGCTTCACGACGCCAATTGTGAAGCACGGAGGCCGGACAGATGACCAATGACGGACGATACCTACGTCCCTTGTGTCCCTTGAGCCACGCGAGCCACGAAAGCGTCTGCAGCGTTTTGCCAAGACCCATGTCGTCCGCGAGAATGCCGCCGAGATTCAACTGGGTCAGATGACAGAGAAAATCGAAACCGTCCTTCTGATATGGGCGCAACTGGGCGTTGACGTTTTCCGGGAGGTCGGTGGGTTTGACGCCTTCAAAATCCTTGAGGCGTTCCCGCAGTTTTCTGGCAGCCGGGGTGTCGGCGAATTTCTCAAGCTCTTCCTCTTCCAGATGCGCGGCCTGTTCGATGCCGATCTTCTTGGCGATCGGAGTAAGACCTTCAACGCCGAGGTCGGCCATAGTTTCGTGAGCCTTCTGGACGGCTTCGGTATCGAGTTCCACCCAACCGGCGTTGGGCAGCTTGACGAAGCGACTGGTGGCGGAGGCCAGGCGATCGAGATCTTTCTTTGTCAACTTCATGCCTTCCTCCTCCCATTCGGCGGAGACGCTCAGCCAGTTGATGCCGCTGCCCTTGACGATGAGATTCGGTTTCAGGCGCTTGGGGTTGAGGAACAGGCGTTGGAACAGTCCGTTGCCGAGGTAATCCGCCTCGGCCGGTCGGTCGTTCCAGACGCGGGCGAGGACACCGAGGAAGTTCTCATTGGCGTCGCCGACCCATAGTCCGGGCTCGGGGGTGAACCAGTCCAGCTGACGCAACCAGGCGACGGCCTGTTCCAAGCGCACGTCATCGAGGATTTCGGGTGCGCTCTTCTTGGCCTTCTTGCGCTTGCTGCGGCCCGTACCTTCTTCCTTCTGCCATTCGTGACCGTTCCATTGCCACGTGCTCTGATCCCGGTCGCTCTTGGCGAGCAGTCGTAGGCGGACCGTGTCGTCCACGACCTCGAAGACGTATTGCGGCTTGGCCGGGTGGGCGACGCAGAGTTCATCCCAGTTGATGCCGGCCGCCTGGTCACTGCGGCGGAGATTGGAAATGAAACGATGACTCAGTTTGCGGACGGGGACGGCCGGCTGGTTGGCCAGGGACTGAACGATGTTCTCCGGCGGCGCATTGCGGACGAGGTAGATGCGGTTTCCGAGGATCAGCATCGCCGGTTGTCCGGCAAACCACTTCGCATCGCCCGAGTCAGCCTTCTTGCCGTTGGGCAGCTTGAGGGAATGCGTGAACTGCAGATCGCCGTTGGCCGTGGCGATGCTGGGTTCGAGATGGACGATCTCGCCGTTGAATTCGAGCGGTTTGTCGGCGCCGGCGAGTTCGAGTCGGCCGGAGTGTCCCCAACGGGCCAACCACTGGAGGAGTTCGGTCCCATTGAGGGTGATGATGGCGTTCTTCCTGGATACGTCGCCGTAATTGTCGACGGCCCATTGGATCGCGTCCCAATCCTGCTTGGGAAAGAGTTCCTGCTCGTGGGCGGCGCGGGAGTTCAGGTCCACCAGTTCCTCCAACGTGCGAACCTTTTCGCCCGTGCGGGGACGGCGGATGCGGAACTCAATCTGCGCGTTGTGCAGTTCCGATTCCGGTTCGAGCCGTTGGAGGTTGAGAATGATGCGCAGGGAGGCGCGCGGTGAGTCGAGATGCACCGGGGCGGGGGGAAACATCCACTCCTCCAGCTCTTTGAGCACCTTCTCCTCCTTCTCCGCCTCTTCCAGTTCGGCAAAGCGGTCGAAGTTTGCATGCGGCAGCAGTTCGCTGGGCAGGTTGCGGTTGGCGCGGAGGAAAACCATGCTGAGTTCCTCCAGCCGTTCGCCGTTCTCGGCATTCATCAGGCGGCCCCACCATTCCTCTCCGGGGAAATCCTTGCGGGAGAGCTTCAACTTGTCGAAGTAGTCCTCGAGCAGCAGCCAGGCGCGTTGCGAATCGCCACAGGTGGAAAAGAGGGTCAGGATCTTGCCGCGCTCGTCGACGTCATCTTTCGAATCCGACAGTGAACGACGCAGGTCGGCAAAGTTGCCGTAGGTGTCCGATAGCACCGTGTGGTGCGCATCATACTTGACCGTGTTCGCGGAATACCGCGGTTGTTTCGCCGATTTTTTCTTCTTAACTCGAGCCATGTTTTCCCAAAAAGCAATGCTTTCCCAATATTGGTCGGATATTGGTCCATACCCGCCGGTCGCAGGTCAAACGGAATCTGGCAAATTGCACTTTTTCCTCCGAACAGCCGATTTGTGCTTGCTAGCAGGATGGGAATGTTTGGTAAGAATTGAGTTTTGCACTTCACCGATCTTGTGTTTTGCGCGGGCAAAACAGCCTCCTGCTAAGCAATTTCTTTAGTTGAATGAATTGTATTAATTAATTAATACTCTAATACATTCAGCCTTTTCCATGGACATTGAAATCATCACGGGCACGGGCGTGTCCATCTATCGACAGATCGTTGACGAGGTCTCGCGGCAGATCTCCCGTGGAGACCTGCCGCCGGGGGATGATCTCCCGCCGATCCGTACGTTGGCCGAGCGACTCGTCGTCAATCCGAACACCGTCGCGCGCGCCTACCTGGAACTGGAACGCGCGGGCTTGGTGATCAAACGTCAGGGGGCCGGCACCTATGTCGCGGAAGGCGGACGGGCGAAGCGCAAGTCCGATCGGATGAAACAGGTCACCGCTTTGACGGATCAGTTGCTGGCAGAGGCGGAGGCGATGGATCTGGAATTGAATGATGTGATCGGCCTGGTGCGCATGCGGGCGAGAAAGGCTGGGCGGCGATGAGTGATTTGCTGCCAACTCCTAGCTCGGCCGAGGCGGTCATTTCCGTGATGGGATTGACCTGCCGCTATCAGCGGGTCAACGCGCTGGATGATGTGACGCTTCACATTCCGAAGGGTTCGGTTTTCGGGCTGGTTGGTGAGAACGGTGCGGGCAAGACCACCTTGATCCGCCATCTGCTGGGACTGCAATGTCCGCAGGCGGGAAAGGTAAGGGTGTTTGGAATGGATCCCGTGGCGAAGTCGACGTCGGTGCTGGCGCGTCTGGGATATCTTTCCGAGACCCGTGATCTGGCGCCATGGATGACGGTGGCGGAGATGATCCGTTTCACCGGCGCGTTTTATACGCAATGGGATTTTGAATATGCGGAAGCGCTGCGGCGGGAGTTTGCTCTCGATCCGACCGCGAAGATCGCGACCTTGTCGCAGGGGCAGTTGGCAAAGTCGGCGCTGTTGGCGGCGCTGGCGCATCGGCCGGAACTGTTGGTGTTGGATGAACCCAGTTCCGGACTCGATCCGGTGGTGCGGCGGGACATTCTGGAAGCGATCATCCGCACGGTGGCAGAGGAGGGGCGAACGGTTCTGTTTTCGTCGCACCTGCTGGATGAGATCGAACGCGTGAGCGATTTCGTCGGCTTCCTGCATCAGGGAAAACTCGCCATAACCGGCGCGATGGATGAGGTGAAGGCGGGTTACCGGGTGTTTCGGGTGAGGGACCTGTCTGATCAGACGGATCGGTCCAATCTGCTGTCCGTTGCGCAGCGCGGGGACGAATGGGAGATCGTGGCGCGCTGCTCATCGCGCGAAAGTCTGGCGCTGAACGGAGCCAAGGTCATCGCGGACAGGGCGGCGTCGCTCGAGGATATCTTCGTGGGGCTGGCATCAACGGGCTGATGGAACTGGCGCTGGCAATTCATGTTCTGCGGAAGTCCCGGCGGCTCTTGTTGCTCAATCTCGGACTGATGGCGCTGACCGCAGTCGGGTTCCTGATGTGGTCGCCAACGCGGGAAGGGGCTGAGGGCACGGCCGGGATTTTTCGATTCTATCCGATGGTGGCCAGCCTGTTCATGACGCTGTTCGCGTTTCATTTCTCGGAGGGGACGCGAAGGGCGGGATTTGGATCCTATCCCACGCGACTGTTCGTGTTGCCGGTGTCGACCTTCCGCATGGTGGTCGTGCCGATGGGGTTGGGAGTTTTGACGCTGGCTGCGGTTTACCTAGCGTGGGCGATCTGGATTCTGCCAATGGTGCACATCGAATTGAAACTGCTGTGGCCCTGCCTGTTCGCGGTGGCGGCTAGTCTGGGGTTTCAGGCACTGGTGTGGACCTTGGCGAAGTATCAGACGGCAAAGCTGTTCGGACTGGGGATCTTCGGCACGCTGCTGGCGTGCAGTTGGGTGATGTTGATGGAGGACATGGCCACTGCATTGGTGCTCGCGGTGGCACCTTCATTGACAGTGGAACAGGCTGTTCCCTTGTTTCTCGGAGGCATCTCGCTGACGTGCTTTTCGATCGGCTATGTGACGGTGTATCGGCAGCGGCATCGATCGTTCCCGACCGGTCGCGGTGGGTTTGGGGCGCTGTGGAAGCGGTTGTCCGTTCGGCTGGAGCGGAAGCGGAACTTCACGTCACCGGAAGCGGCCCTGTTCTGGCACGAATGGCGGTTGCTGGGGCGGGTGTTTCCCATGTGCGTGGCGATGGTGTGCGGATTGTTGCTGCTGTTGTCCGTGGGCATTGGAACGGTGACTCCGGTTGCCACGGTGAACGTGATGATCGTTCTGGCGCTCGCGCCGATAACGCTGGCGGCGATTCTGGGAACCGAGTATGGCAAGCCGGACTTCTGGTCAAAGGGACTGGTGTCCCTGCCGTATCTGCTAACCCAACCGATATCGAGCGCGGCCTACGTGATGGCGCGGGTAAAGGTTGCGGCTGCTAGCGCCACGGTAGCCTGGGGAATCACGGCCGTTTCTCTCACAGTTTGGGTGTCCATCTTTGCGGATGGGACAGTGACGGGCTGGCTCCGGAATGTGGTGGGCATGTCCTACAGGTCATTCGCCTGGCTCGGGCTCGTTGGTTTTCTTCTGCTGATGGGCTGGGTGATCACGATGCGGCTTTTGTGCGGTGGTATGTGGATGACAATGCTCGGAAGTTCCCGGGTGTATGGCGTGGCTAGCTCGACACGGGGTGGGCTTGGGCTGACCCTGATGATCCTGCTGATCTTCGTGCCCGACTGGAAACATGACCGGGCCTGGCTGACCCACGCGCTGCATTGGCTGGCGTTGGGGCTTTGTGTGCTGGGCGTGATACACGGGGTGGCGGGTATCGTGATCTGGTCGCGCGTGATGGCGATTGAGAAGGCGGCGGCGCGGCAGTTTCGAAGACTCACGATGATCGTGCCGATTTTGGTGATGCTTTTTGCATGGCTGGGATTGGCGGCGATATCGGAAGTGGACTGGGTGCGGATCCTGTTCTGGCAACTGGCACTGTGGTGCTTTCCCCTGTTGGCCGCCGGGTTGGCGATCTCGGCTCGTATCACATCCACGGGCGCAAAGTTACCGTCCGCCTGCAAGTCTGGTCCGGCCATGTTGGGAATCGGGTGGATCGGACTATCGCTCTGGCTGGGCTACCAGTCGATGGTTGCTCTTCCCATCACCGCGGCGGCCGGCGGACACGAAGTGCGCATGGTGGTGCGAGGCAGTGGCAAACCCGTCGTGGTGCTCGAACAGTTCGGGCCGGGACCGTTGGAACCGTGGATGAGAATCCAAAACCACGTGGCGAAGTTCGCGACGGTTGTGGCCTATGAACACGCCGGCGGCATCGCCTCTGGCTTTGCCTTCCCACCGCGAGACGCCCGCTCAATCGCAAGAGAGCTGAGAGATGCCCTGCGCAGCGCGGGACTTGAGCCACCCTTTGTGATGGTGGGGTATTCCTTCGGTGCACCCTATGTCCGCGTCTTCGCCGGACAGTATCCAAACGAAGTCGCCGGCCTCGTGTTGATCGATCCGTCGACAGAAGAGTTCTTCGAATGGATGTGGAAGAACGATCCTAGCACTCGCCCGTCCAAACGGAACGTTCAAATGCAGAACGAAATGGGCATGGCTGAGCAATCCTTCCAGCAAGCCATCGCTGCCGGCATCCCAAAAATGCCGACCATCGTCCTCACCGGCGGCAAAGCCAAGGACACCGTGTCCGGACGCCAATCGATGCCGCGCTGGATCGCTGCCCACAGCAATTGGGTCGCGCAATTGCCGCACGGGCACCACGTCATCTCCAAGAAAAGCGGACACGCCATTCCGTTCCATGAGCCGGATCGCGTGGTGAAGCTGATTCACAGACTGGTCGAGTCGTTAGGAAGCTCGGCGGTTGAATGACCGAAGCCCCGTGTGGGGGCAACGTGTGTTTGTAGCTTGGTGTAGGCCCGTTTTCATTGCCGGTTGCGACACCAACTGTGCGAACCTTACAAGAAAGGAAATCAATGAAACTAATGAAGATCGCCTGCCTCACCCTTATCACCTTTGTTCTCTCATCTGGAGCAACCCAGGCCATGGGAGGGGTGGACTTGACAACCTTGTCAGACCAAGAACTCGATGAATACCGGTCTGAATTGGGCGTTGGGTTCGAGGCTGCGTATGATGCGGCGGCCGCGACCTATACCTCCGCTGATCCCGAAATGTTCTGGGCCCAGTACAACGACTTGGGGAGTAGCTATCAGGAAATGCCGGTGTACAAAACCGAGATCGACAACACGGCCGCAGAAATAAAGAGCAGATCCGGAGCAATCTCATACTTCATGTTTGACTGGAACCACACGACCAACACCCCAATTACCTCGAAGGAGCTCATGAAGGAAATCGAAGACGAAATCAAAGACTTCGACGGTTTTCTTAAAACCAAACTTTAGCCCATCATCGGTGCCATGGAAGACTACTGGTTCTACTGATCTACCCTGTCGGATTCCGGCGAACGTGTGGCCGAAATCTGATCGGGGTTCGGCTACATTCTTTGTTCCCAGTTGCAAGCAATGGGCTGAGGGCTCGGTTAGCGGATCAACCGCAGGTGGCGATGGATGCGGCTTGCGTTGGCGGTGGTGGTCTGGGAGTTTCGGCGGATGAACAATCTCATTCATTCTCGGCGTGGTTTTCTTGGTTCGGCGTTGGCGGCTTCGGCGTTGGCGGTGGCTCCCAAATCGCTTCTCGGAGCAAACGGTGACGTAAGCCTGAAGGGGCGGGTTTTCAAGACTCTCAAGATCGGCATGATCCGGGTGAAGGGGTCGCTGACGGAGAAGTTCAAGGCGGCGAAAGAGGCGGGCTTTGAAGGCGTGGAGTTGAACGCGCCGGGGATCAACGTGGCCGAGGCCAAGAAGGCGATTCAAGAATCGGGACTGCCCGTGGATGGTTCGGTGAATTCCGGGCACTGGGGCGTGCGGCATACGGATCCGGATCCCGAGGTGCGTAAGAAGGCTCTGACCGCGTTGAAGGATGGCTTGCGTCAGACGCGCGAAGTGGGCGGTCATTCCTTGTTGCTCGTGGTGGGGCATGGGAAGGATGGTTCGGAGGACGAAGTCTGGAAGCGCTCGGTGGAGAACATTTTCAAGGCCGTGCCGTTGGCTGCCGAACTCGGTGTCAGCATTGCCATTGAGAACGTCTGGAATCACTTCTGTTACGATCATGGCGGTTACTCCGATCAGACGGCGGACAAGCTGAAGCGCTATGTGGATGAGTTCCGTTCGCCGTGGGTGGGTATGCAGTATGACCTGGGCAACCACTGGAAATATGGCGAGACCGGTGACTGGGTGCGTGCGCTGGGCCGCCGGGTGGTGAAGCTGGATATCAAAGGCTTCTCCCGCGGCGAGAACAAGTTTACCAAGATCGGTGAAGGCGACGTGAACTGGGCGGACATTCGTCGTGCGCTCAAGGAAATCAATTTCTACGGATGGTGCGCGGCGGAAGTCGGTGGCGGCGACGTGGAACGGTTGAAGGAAGTCGCGGCCAACATGGACAAGGCCCTCGGACTCGCCTGATTCGGGCGACCTCCACAATGGGCAAGCGCAAGGGAAGCGGCTCGGCCGAGGCGATCGTCATCGGTGGCGCCCGCGAGCACAATCTCAAGGACATCTCGCTGGATGTTCCCTTGGGCAAGTTTGTGGTGGTGACCGGGGTCAGCGGTTCGGGCAAGAGCACGCTTGCGTTTGACCTGATCTTCAATGAGGGGCAGCGGCGCTTCCTCGATTCCATGAGCGCGTATGCGCGGCAGTTCGTCGAGCAGATGGCGCGGCCGGATGTGGATGTGATCGCCGGGATTCCACCGACGGTCAGCATCGAGCAGAGCACTTCGCGGGGCGGCGGCAAGAGCACGGTTGCGACCGTGACGGAAGTGCATCATTTCATCCGCCTGTTGTTCGCGCGGTTGGGAACGCCCTTCTGTCCGGATTGCGAGGTGGCGGTGGCGCCGCAGACGGCGAGTCAGTTGGAGAAGTCGTTGCAGGCGGAGACCCGCAAGCGCGGCGCGTTGAAGCTGCTGGGGCCGATGATCCGGAATCGGAAAGGCTTTCATTCTTCCGTGGCCGCCTGGGCGGCGAAGCACGGCTATGCCGAAGTGCGGGCGGACGGTGAGTTTCATTCCACGGCGGAGAAGTTTCGCCTGGACCGGTTTCGGGAACACGACATTGAGATCGTGGTGGGTGAGTGGAAGAAGGGCGGCTCTCTCGCGACGCTGCGTGAGATGATCGCTGGGGCGCTGAAGATCGGGCAGGGGACGATGATGGCGGTGGACAGGAACGGAAGACTCACCGTGCACTCAACGGAACGGGCGTGTCCCAAATGCGGCACATCTTTTCCAAAACTGGATCCCAAGAATTTCAGCTACAATTCCTCGCAAGGCTGGTGCACGGAATGCCGGGGGTTCGGGGAGACGTTTTACCTGCCGGATGTGGATCGCGGTGCGCGGGCGGACGCGATTGAGGAATCGTGGTTCATGTGGCAGGAAGGAGAACGCGAGCTGTGCGGCAGTTGTGGGGGAGCGCGGCTCAATCCCCTTGCGCGCGCGGTTCGGTTGCGGATGGACAGCAAGACGGTCGCGGCCGGTGATCCGACCATTGATTTGTTTTCGCGGATGACCGTGGACGAAGCGCATGCGCATCATCGGGCACTGAAGCCCAAGGGCGAGGCGGCGGTGATTGCGCGGGACGTGTTGCCGGAGATCACGGAGCGGTTGCGGTTTCTCAAGGATGTGGGTCTGGGGTATCTCCAACTGGGGCGTGGCGTGCCGACCTTGTCGGGCGGAGAATCGCAACGCATTCGTTTGGCGGCGCAGTTGGGTTCCAATTTGAGCGGGGTGCTCTACGTGTTGGATGAGCCGACGATCGGGTTGCACGCGCGGGACAATGATCGTCTGCTGGCGACGTTGCAGCAGTTGAAACAACGCGGCAATTCGCTGCTCGTGGTGGAGCACGACGAGGACACCATGCGACGGGCGGATTTTGTGTTGGATCTCGGACCTGGCGCCGGAGTGAATGGCGGTCGGGTGGTGGGCAGCGGCAGCCTGAAGGATCTTGAGGAACATCCGGATTCGTTGACCGGGCAGGAACTGAAGATGAAGAAATCGTTCCCGGCGCGCGGCGAACGACGCAAGGTGTCGGCGCCGCCCAAGCGGGAGCGGAAGGGCTCCGATTGGCTGCTCTTGAAAGGGGCAGGGAAAAACAACCTGAAGAATGTCACGGCGCGGATTCCGCTGGGACGGTTCGTGACAGTGACCGGGGTGAGCGGATCCGGAAAGAGCACGCTGGTGCGGGAGTGTCTTCTCCCGACAATCGAAAAGGGACTGGCAAACCGGAAGGGGAAGAAGACGGCAGAGGGTGGCATCAGCGGATTGGATTCCATCTCGGCCGTCTACGAGGTGGATCAGTCACCGATCGGACGGACACCGCGTTCCACACCGGCGACGTATGTGGGATTTTGGGATGATGTCCGAAAGTTGTTTGCCAAGACGCCGGAAGCGCGCCTGCGGGGATACGGTCCGGGGCGATTTTCGTTCAACAGTCCGCAGGGACGATGCCCGGAATGTGACGGGGCGGGACAGATCAAGGTGGAGATGAACTTCCTGCCGGCGGCTTACGTGCGGTGTGAGACTTGCAACGGGCTGCGATTCAATCCCGAGACGTTGGATGTCCTATTCGGTGGCAAGAATGTCTCCGAGGTGTTGAACATGAGCGTGGAGCAGGCGATCGAGTTCTTCTCGGGCTTTCAGAAGATCAAGCGGGCGTTGGAGGCCTTGCATGATACCGGCCTCGATTATCTGACCCTAGGACAACCAAGTCCGACGTTGAGCGGCGGTGAAGCGCAGCGCGTGAAGCTGGTGAGCCATCTGTTGACGGGATTGAAGGATCCGGATCTGTACAATCAGCGGCCCAAACGCAATTTCTTCATCCTCGAAGAGCCGACGATCGGTTTGCATATGTCAGATGTAAAACGGCTGGTCGAGGTGATTCAGAGGTTGGTGGATTTCGGTCATACCGTGCTGGTGATCGAACACAATCTGGACCTGATCGCGGAATCCGACTGGGTGATCGATCTGGGTCCGGAAGGCGGGGATGGCGGCGGTCGAGTGATCGCGGAAGGCACACCGGAAACGGTGGCTTCGGTGAAGGCGTCTCACACGGGGGGCTACCTGAAGAGACTGCTGCTCAAACGGCGCAAGTGATCAGAGTGAGAAGCGGTGGATCGGTTTCCGGCGGCCGCTACGCCACCAGATGGAGATGGAGGGGACCGGTGCCGGTGCCCGAACCTCTTTCTCTGCTGAGAGCTGTTTGGCGAATCGGGGGATGCGTTGGAGGTAGAACGCGATCCGGAATTTTACCTTGGTATGCTCGGTCTCGATGCCACGGCATTCGAAGTGGAGCAACTGACGCGCCCACCGCGGCTTCAACTTGTGCTTTGCGGCATACTGATGAAAGAACTCTTCAAAGTTCAGGGCGTCGCGCCAGGATGCGGCTCCTTCCGGTGGTGGATTCTGGATCACATACTCCTTGAAAACTTCGGCAAACTGACGTCCGAGGGCGGTGCTGGAGAGCGGCAGTTGGGCGGTGACATCCGCAAGACGTTTTCGACGCAGATCCTTGGTGAAACTGTGAACCTGGTGCTGAGGCAGATTCTCTGCGATTCTCTGCGACTCCGCGGGTTTCAATCCGAAGTTGCGGCCGATCCCGGCGGGGTCCGCGTAAAAGCGGTTGCGAAGAATGGAGTCGGTGCAGAGCCGGGCGAGAAGCTTCTGGGTTGCCGCTAGTTCCATCGCTGGTGTCGTTGGCCGAGTTCGCGGGCGAGTGCCACCTGCTCAAGGATACCCTCGACGGAGGAAAACTTGCCCTTCTGCTCGATCACGATACCACGCACGGGTGCCTGTTCAACGATAGCTTCCAAGAGCTTCAAGACATCCTTGGTTGCGGGTTGCGGCGGCTTGGAACTGCTGACGTCCAAATCTTCATGCAGATGGATCTGGACGATGCGATCCATCGGCAGGGCGCGTGCCGATTCGTAAGGGTCGCATCCTCTGTTCACGGAATGGGAAAAGAAGCTGGTGACGTCCAGCAGCATGCCACAACCACCCCATCCGAGCACCTCGTTGACGAATTCATTCTCGGGCATTTCGCTGCCGGGAACTTCAAACTGGTGATCGACGTTCTCGAGAATCAACGGCGCCGCGATCTTGCGGCGCACGGTGACCATGTTGCGGGCAACCGTGTCGATCGCTTCGCGGGTGAAAGGCAAGGGCGCAGGGGCGCCGATGTCGATGCCATCGGCACGGGTGTATCCGATATGTTCGCTCCACCACGGCGGACGCAACTGCCGGATCAAGCCGGACATCTGGGATAGGTATTTTTCGCTGACACCGTCGGCACTGCCGACCGAAAGGTTCAGGGCGTGCGGGATGACCGTGAAATGTTCGGTGAGCCGGTCGAGTTCGTTCAGCTTGTCGGCCGGGGCGAATAGGTAGTCGTCGGCGACAATCTCCACGAAATCAAAGTCCGGCTGGTGACGCAGGATCTGATCGTAGTAAGCACTGCGGTAGCTGATTCCCACGCCGAGGCGGGGGAGGCGGGCCAGCAGATTGCTTATTTCAGTCTTGCGTCCCATGGTCGTTCAGGTTGCCGCGTAGTAATTCCTTAACAAGATTTCACGTGTACATCGTCCAAGCGAGGCGAGCACGCCAGTTTCGGGATAGGCCGGAACCTGAGCCAAGCCCGTTGTGATTACAAGCAAAAGATGTTCGCTTTTCCGGAAATTGGGAGTAGGGGCTTCCCTTAGTTCAAAGGAAGAAATGTGCTGATTCTTGGGGAACTAGTGTGCAGACCAGCCCAAACTGCGGCGGTTGATGAAGTACATCACGCCCAGCAGACGCATTTCCGCAGTGAGAAAGTAGAGGGAGACGAAGCCGGTGAGCAGAGTGGGGACGTAGGGGATGTTGAGATACGCCACGAACACACCGTCCAGCACGAAGCGGCAGGCAATCATGAAAAACAGGAGGAATGTGGCGACGAAATACTGGATGTAGAGGCGGGACATCGACGGGACCACAACCAACGGGTTCACCGACAGGAAATCATCGGTCATTCCCACGGCCAGCACGCCCATCGGGAGATAGATCAGCCCCCAGGCGCATAGCGGGAAAAGCACGCTGAGACTAGTCTCCTGACTGGCATAGACACACCACCCCAGGTAAATGAGCAACGGGAGAAAAGCGGCGCCCAGAGCGGACATGAACATCAGACACGGTCGAACGATGTCCAACCAACATTCGGAAAAGTCCGGCCAGGCGGGCAGCGCTTCGTCGCCGTTGGCAGCGGACACGACGATTCTCTGCACGTAGGCAAACAGATAGGTGCTGGCCACCACCGCGACGGCCATGGAGAACTGCGCCGCAAAGTCGAGCACCATGTAGATGATCGTGCCCACTAGCAACAGCCAGAGTCCATCGGAGCGGAACGGGAATTTGACGATGTCCGGCAGAGTCTGGAAAAGGGTCCGCGATTCACGGGCTTTCTGGCGTTCAATTTCGGCCAGGTGGAAGGCCAGCGGTTTGCATACTTCCTTGCAGTAGGGACAAAAGCTCTTCTCCTTCCCGCCGATGGCGATCTTGTTGACGCATTCCTCGCAGAACTTGAGGTGGCACTTGGGGCAGACCAGCGAAAGGGTGTTCTTCGGATGTTTGTCGCAGGGACGGTCCTCGGCGTTGATGACGGACGATTTGCCCGAGTGTTGGACCGGTTCGGGCAGTGCCTCATCCCCTTCCTCCTCCTTCACCGGTTCGGAGGTCACGGCGGCGGCGGCGGGAACACCTTCAATGCCGCTGCTATAGGTCAGATGAATGCGTCCAAGGCGGATGACATCACCATCTTCGGCCACACCCTCGGTGACGCGATCCTCATTGATGAAGCTGCCGTAGCTGCTGGCAAGATCCTTGACCAGCAGCTTGCCTTCCGATTCGGTGAAAACCGCGTGGTGGCGGGACACGCTCTTGTGGGCCAGTCGGATGGCGTTGTCCCTGCTGCGGCCGACCTTTGCGGCCTCTTCGCCCACCTCGAATTCGCCGTCCATTCCACTGGATATGATTTGCAGCTGTCCCATGCGTCAAAAGTCCAGAGGTTCGCTGAAGTCGACCGGTTTGGTCGGGACGGGTATCGGTTCAACTGTGCGGAATTTGATGTCGGGATCCAAGTAGGCGCCCTTTCGATCCAAGGTGCGGAACCGTTCTCGGGTTGGGGGATGCGAAGAGTAGGCCCGGGCCAGATCACCGCCTTCCTTTTCGTAGTCGACCTTCTCCCGAATGTTGACGAGGAATTTGGCGATTCCGGTGGGGTTGATCTTGGCATCCAGCAGGAGTTCCCACGCCGTTTCATCGGCCTCGCGTTCCAGTGTGGGAGAATGCTCCTGTGAGATCATCTTATGTTTGCCGGCGGATATCGCCTTCACCACGCCATCCTTGTTTCCCAGCAGGCCCTGCATCACCAGGCTGGGACCGTTTTCTTCAATCGCCGCTCGCAGGGCGTGTCGTTTGATGACATGCGCGATGACATGTGCGAGGAGGCCGGCAATCTGCTCTGCCTGATCGGTCAGCTGGATGGCGCCGGTGCAGACGTAGATATCACCGCTGGGCAAGGAAAAGGCATTGGGCGCCGGATCTACAACGAGGTGGATCGTGATCTTTTTATCGTCTAGCTTTTCCGCCGGCGCGATGGCTTGGGCGAGCTTGTTGAGCGCCTTCAGGGTATTCGTATGGCTCGTGGTGATTTTGTATCGCTCCTGCACCAACGATTTGAGTTCCTCGCCCAAACTGATGTCGTGCGAAGTGGGTATGTCGCTGAGAATTTTTGGGATCTTCTGCTCGATCATGTGGCCCGCAACGAAACTGGCCACGAGGAACGCGGCGATGAAACACATGGTGGCGATGACTTGGCCGATGCCTTCCTGTTGTCTCTTGAAGTCGTCGATCTGCCTCCGGAGATTCGTGCGTCCGCGGAACACCTTTTCCTTCAGGATGCGCCGCTCATACGCGGTGAAGCGCCAGTTCGGATGTTCCGGATGAGAGAAGCCGACCGGCCCTTGTTTTCCCTTTGTGAGCTCAAGCACCAGCTCCTGCCAGTTGAGATCAATCTTTTCGCCGCCACCCTCGAAGCGCAGGCAATTCTCCGTGACAAACAGGGACCCGGACACGGCGTTCTCTTCGTCGCCGTCCTTCCGTACGCCACGGGCGGGAAATTTGGGGTCTTTACTGGCCATTTCTGCAGCAGCGGCCCGATCCGGCTTCTCTTGTTGCAAGCGACCGCGAGGGGCGCTCGTCTGGGGTCGGTGGCGGAATCCTATTTGCTACGGTCGTGGCTTTGAAAGCAATTTCGGGCGGAAATCGTCGGACCTACGTTTGCGTGAAGACGTGTTCGAATGTCTGCCGGTACGTCGCGAAGGTGTCGGCGTCGAAGGCCACGAACATCAATCGCAGCAGCAACGAATTGGTCGCCAGATGTTGCCGGGATTCCGTCAGGGCGATACGGCAGGCCTCCTCCTGCGGAAACCGATACGCGCCGGTGCTGATGGAGGGAAAGGCCATGGAGGTGAATTCCTGTTTTTTGGCGATTTCAAAACAGCTGCGGTAGGCTTTTGCCAGCAGGTCCGCTTCGCCGCTCCGTCCGCCGTGCCAGATCGGCCCAACCGTGTGAATTACGTGCCTTGTGGGAAGGCCATGTCCTCCGGTCAGACGGGCGCCCCCGGTTGGGCATCCGTTGAGGGTCCGGCATTCCTGTACCAAACCGGGGCCGGCGGCCCGATGGATCGCCCCGTCGACCCCGCCGCCG
>JAYPXF010000029.1:0-34782 GCA_038154405.1 Verrucomicrobiales bacterium
GAACTGGGCTAGGTAGGTGAGAAACACGATCAGTTCACCAACCGTCGCGTGACCCTCGACCACCTGTTGCGCGCCGATCCAGAGGATGGCCGCCACGCCGCCGCCGAACACCACCCCCAACACTGCGAGATACGTAAGCTCGCGGGAATGCTGCATGAAGCGCTTGTCGCGGGCGTCGGCGGCTTGCTCGGCGAAGGATCGGTTCTCGGTGTCTTCGCGATTGAAAGAGCGGATCAGGGACGCGGCAGCGACGTTCTGCTGGGTGCGGGAGGCCAGTTCGCTGTCGGCTTCCTGCGCCGCGGCGCTGTGTTGGCTCATCTGCCGGCCAAACATACGGATGGCCAGCAGCATGAACGGAATGGACACGAGCGAAACCAGCGTCAGCCGGATGTTGAGCTGCGCCATCACGATGATCATCAGCAGCAAGGAAAGACCGGCCGTGACGCCCGTGATCAGACCATGCTGAAACATCGTCTGGTAGGAACAGGTGTCCCATGCCACGCGTTGGATGATGTCGCCATGCCGATGCTCGCGCAGGAAGGTCAAGGGCAGCCGTTGCAGCTGTTCGAAGGTGAGCGCTCGCACCCGTTGCAAGCCGTTCAACCCGATCGCAATCGCAATCCGACTGTGCAATGCCGTGACTCCGGCGACGGCGAGATGAATGACAAACGTAAGGCAGACGCAAACAACCAAGGCGATGCGGCCACCCGAATCCCCGTCAAAGCGAAGCCAGGCTGGGAGCGGTTCCGATCCCAGAATCGAGTCCACTACAAAAGCGATCGGCCATGGCTTGAGCAGGAAGAGACCTGTGCCGAGAAACATCAGGGCGAACACCAGGACGAGCCGTGACTGATCCGGCCGAAAGAAACGATAGATGCCCAGGAAGGATTTCAAAACTGCTTCAACCGGAAAGAAAGACTCCCGGCCCGCCCCGGTTGTTCAAATACACGAATTGGGCGGGAACGTAGCGTGGATCTTGCGCACGCGGCAACCGTTTCCCGATCTTTGTCACCACAACCAATTCTGTGATTGTAGGAGGTCAACGATGGAGGTCTCACGTCGTGTGGTGCCCGGTCGAATCAGAAGAACCGGTTCAGGATCCATACGATGGAGCCGCCTGTCGATATTGCGAGTCCAAGCAGTCCTAGAAGGCAGAAATGCTGCGTTCCGACCGTGCGTTACCGCGGTCGTCCCGGAAGCCATTCGAAGAACGCGCACCAGACCATGCCGCCGAATGTCAACCACAGTGGGCTCATTGTCTTCTGCTGCGACGGCGAGGATCGTTACGCTTTCGGTTCTTGTTGGGTGGCCTTGGCGGTTCGGTCGGCTTGGCGGTCGCCGAAGTGCTGGGAAATGACTGCGCCGTTGCAGGCGTAGAAGCCGATATAGCCGGCGGCGAAGTCGTCCGAATCGAACTGGGAGCGGACGCGCGAGGGGGCACGCAATACATGCACTTTCAGGCGTCGGCCTGCCGCGTCCGTGGCGGAGCGCAGAATCGTCAGTTGTTGCTTGGTGACGAATACCGGTCCGGTATCACGAATCCAGAGGTCATCAAGTGCGGTGGTGATGAGCTTGACCGATTTGCCCACCAGCCGCTTTGCAACCGGCAGATCGGCTTTGCGGACCAGCATGTTCACCGGTTCGAATTCGGCGATGGTGTTGGCCAAGGTTGCTAGATCGCGTTGAACCGTCGGCTGGAGACGTCGTACCCAGATGCGTTAGCTGGCTCCGAACGCCATCCAGGTCCGCGTGTGAGGTTCGGCTTCGTCCGGCATCCGCCAGGATCTACCTGCGGCGGCGCTGGATCTGACCGCAAGCGTTGTCGACGCCGCGGCGGCACTCTGCTGAATGAATCGACGACGGCGGATCATTTCGGAGGGTTGTTGGTTTCAATGACGGTATTCGTCGGAATGTTGTTGGTCAGCTCAAGCGTGGTCGGAGTCTCCGCAATTGCCGGCAGATCTGCATCCAAGGTGTTCGTGACGACGCTGATGGAGAAGATGGCAATCATGGCGATGCAACCGGCGAGTTTGCCGACCGCGCCGGCCAGCAGTCCGATCATGGCCCCTAGGCCGGCCCGCGTGGCGTCCTTCCATTCGCGGCCGCCGGACATCTCGAACAACACCGCGCCGGCAAAAGTGCCGATAAAGATGCCGATGAAGAAGATCGGAATGAAGGCACCCAGCAATGCGCCCAGGCAGGAACCGAAGATGCCCCACCATGAGCCGCCGAGTTTCTTCGTGCCGATCATGGTGGCGATGTAGTCCATGATCAGCGTGATGGCCGTGAGAATTACAAGCACTACCAACGGAGCAATGCCGACACTGGCGTCTCCGAAATAGAGTTTGTGTCCGACGGCAGCCAACAGGACGAGACTGGTGCTGGGGATTGCCGGAATGATGCTGCCGACGATCCCGCCAGCCATCACAAACAGCGCCACGCTGAAGCCGATGATCTGTTCAACGCTCATGGGTGGCTCTTGATAAAAACCACAGATGGGCGCAGATAGACACAGATGTGACATTCGTATCTGCGCAAGCTGTGGGTGGTCCGATCGCGATGGGCGCTGACGTGCTCTCCAAGGCTCGCGCAGGAATGTCCCCCATATATGTGTTCACCTGTGTCCATCTGTGGTTCCCAGTCAGGCTCAGAAGAAGATCCGTTCGATCGTCCAGTAGAGGCCGATGGCCGCGAGGAGGTAGCACGCGGGATTGCGCACGTAGCGGGGGTACCAAGGTTGATCTTCCTTTCCGACGACGATGATCCATGCGATGGCGATGACGGCGAGTTGTCCCAGTTCAACCCCCACGTTGAAACAAAGTAGCGACAATCCGAAGTGGCCTTCCGGAATCTGCATCTCTCCCAACACGCCGGCGAAGCCGAGTCCGTGGATGAGCCCGAAGGCGAACACGCCGCTCCAGCGCCATTTGCTCACCTTGTCGCTGAACAGGTTCTCGAGTGCCACTGCCGCGATGGACAGCGCGATGATGGGCTCCACGACCTTGGGCGACACCTTGATGACGTCGTTCATCGCCAAGGCGAGCGTGATGCTGTGCGCAATGGTGAAGGCGGTGACCTGCCAGAGGAGCGGTTTCCAGTGCGTACTCAGGAAGAAGAGCGCCAACACGAAGAGGATGTGATCTAGGCCCTTGGGAATGATGTGTTCGAATCCGATGTAGATGAACTGCGAGGCGTTGAAGCGGATCAGCCGCTTGGTGGGAGCTGTTGGCGGCGCGTTTGTGGCCGCCTCCAATGGAGCGTTTGTAGACGTCACATTTGTGGAGGCAACATTCGTCACCGTGACATTGGTGGCCGCAGGTGGATTCGTTGCGGTCACGTTGGTGGCGGTTCCGGTGTTCGTTGCGGTGGCATTCGTAACCACCTGATTCGTTGCCGGCGGTGGAGCGGGAGTCGGTGCTTCCGCCGTGTCTTCCGCGAAGGCGACCAGGTCGATCACCGTCTCTCGTCCTCCGGGGACGACGTGCATGATCGGCATGGCGTCTGGTCCGAGATCGAAGAGGATCTGGAACAAGGCGCTGAAGCCGGGATTGTCGTAGAGCTTGAACACCAACTTCATCTCTTTCGCGTTTGTCGGGATGTTCCACTTGAGATGAAACGGGAGGTTGGCGGGTTGAACATCGCCGTCGCGTAATTCAATGGTCAGCTCCGGTTTTGTCGGTGGCCAGTTGGAGACCACGGCATTCGTTGCTACGCCATCGAATTCAAGGGAGACGCGGTTGCTGACGTATTCCGCAATCCAACCGGCATTGGTTTGGAAGTCCTGTTCGTTCTCGTAGAAGAACTTGTCCTTCGGCCCTTCCTTCGCGATCTGAATCAGGTCCGGTTGGTTCAGGTGAAGAGTGATCAGGAAATTGGTCGTCGTAAGCCGCGCGTCGATGCTGGTGACGGAAGTGGTGTGGGCTCCCGCATGGAATACGAGAAAGAGTTGGCAGACCACGGTGAGCACCATGGTCGAGAGTTTTGATCTGGCTTTAGAGTAAAGCATTCGGCGGCCGGCAATTTGAACATACGTAGGTGAATTTTCTACGGTTTTTTCAGCACCGGCCCTGTCCGCCTCCGATTTGACAACACCGGAAGATGGTGGAAGTTGTGTTGGTTGCTTGGTAGCGCCCCCACCACCACCCCGATCGTGATGCGCACGACTGGTCGCCAACCGGGCAGAACGATGGCAGGACCCTTGGACATTGTATTGCTGGAACAATCCCCCGTTGAGTTTCAGCTGATTGAGCGGGAACTTGACCGTGGCGAGATCCCGCATGCCACTCACTGGGCAAAGGACGAAGACGATTTCGGTCGCATGCTTCGGTCCGGTTGTCCGGAGGTGATCCTCACTAACACTTCGCTGCCGCGAGAGGTCGGTGCCCATGCGGTGAAAATGGCGCACGAAGTTCGGCCCGACGTGCCGATCATCATCCTCAGCGATCCGGCCCGGGAGGGGGATGCCATCGAAGCGCTTCGACATGGCGCGACGGACTATGTGCTGAAGAACCGGCTTGAGCGATTGGGACCGGTGGTGTCCCGCGCGGCCGATGAGTTTCATGCCCGTCATGCCCACCGCGAAGCGTTGCGTAAACTGAGCGAGCAGGAAGCCTTTTACCATTCACTGGTCGAAAACATTCCGTTGAACATTTTTCGCAAGGATCTACTTGGACGTTTCACGTTTGTTAACCAACGCTTTGCCGACCTGTTGGGGAAGACCGTCGAGCAGACACTGGGGCGATCCGACTATGACTTCTTCCCGGAGGAATTCGCTTTCAAATACCGTGCCGACGATCAGCGAATCATTGGCTCCGGCGAGGTGTTCGAGACGGTGGAGGAGAACCGGAAAGAGGACGGCAATCGTGCTTTTGTTCACGTCATCAAAGTGCCGTTGTCCGACGCCCACGGCAAACGTATCGGGTTGCAGGGAATCTTCTGGGATATCACCAAGGCGCGGGAGGATGCGGAAGCGGTGCATCAACAGGCCGATCTCCTGGACCGGGTGCAGGACGCCATCATTGTGATCGGTTTCGATGGCAAAGTCACCTTCTGGAACCAGGGAGCCAAGAGACTTTATGACTGGTCGGCGAAGGAAGCGCGTGGGCGTGACCTGGTGGAATTGTTGGGGCTTGATCCCTATGAATTTGAGCGTGCTCGTGATCGCGTTGGGCGCAAGGATGGTTGGACAGGGGAGGTGAGGCAGGTGACCAAGGACGGCAGTGAGGTGATCGCCGACAGTCACTGGTCCATCGTGCGCGACCGGCAGGGTGAACCGCAATCGATCATCATCATCAACAGTGACGCGACCGAAAAGGTGCGCCTCAAGAATGATTTCCTGCGGGCCCAGCGGATGGAG
Organism: Verrucomicrobiales bacterium; assembly: GCA_038154405.1. Lineage (GTDB taxonomy): Bacteria > Verrucomicrobiota > Verrucomicrobiia > Limisphaerales > JAYPXF01. The sequence continues at coordinate 5,357 of JAYPXF010000029.1, forward strand.
GGCGTCGGCTCCCTGGCATCCGGTTTGGCTCATGATCTGAACAACGTGCTCGCGCCGATTCTCATGTCCGCCCAGATGTTCCGATCCGGCTTGGAAGGTGAGGAGATGGAGGAGGTGGTGCAGACGATTGAGAACTGCGCCGAGCGCGGCGCGTTGATGTTGCGGCAGTTGCTCGCCTTTGGTCGTGGCGCAGAAGGCCAGCGCGAAGTGGTGCAGCCGCGGCTCCTGATGGAAGAGATGGCGAAGATCATGCGGGAGACCTTTCCCAAGGACGTGCAGGTATCCGATTCCTATGCGGACGATCTCTGGACGACAATGGGTGATGCCACCCAGATTCACCAGGTGTTACTGAATCTCATGGTGAACGCGCGCGACGCCATGCCCGACGGCGGCGCAATTCGCATGAGCGCGGAGAACGCGGTTCTGAACAATATCAATGAACCGGGATTTCCCGATGCACAGGATGGTCCGTACGTGGTCATCACGGTGAGTGACACGGGTGAAGGCATTCCGCATGAAGTTCGTGAAAAGATCTTTGATCCGTTCTTTTCGACGAAGACCCGCGACAAGGGAACTGGGCTCGGCCTGTCCACCACGATGGGGATTGTGAAGGGACATCGCGGGTTCATCCGTATGGAGAGTCGTCCAGCGAAAGGCACGACATTCCGGGTGTTCTTGCCGGCGGGAGATGCGGAAGGGACGCGGTTGATCTTGCGGCAAGACGTTTCGGCGGATGCCGGGCATCTGCCCGATCGCGTGCTGTTGGTCGATGACGAGCCGGGCGTGTTGCTGATGCTCAAGCGGATTCTGGGACGGTCGGGAGTCGAGGTGGTCACCGCCAAGAATGGGGTGGAGGCTTTGGCGGAACTGGAGCGGCCAGATCACGGGGTCCAACTGATCATCACCGATATAGACATGCCGGAAATGAACGGCATGGAGCTGGTCGCCCGGTTGCGTGAAGGGACGCACGACACTCCCATCGTGGTCTCCACCGGATTGAACACCGATGAGAAGATCCGACCGTTGCTGGAACAGATGGGTATCCGGGAATTTCTGGTGAAACCCTACGCCGTAAACTCGTTGCTGACTTCAATGAAGCGGGCTATGTCGCCATTGTCGTAGCGGGATTTGCAAAAGATCCCAACCCCGCTGATGCCATGAATCGGAAGATTTCGCATCTTTCGCTACTCGCGTTGGTTCGCTCAGAGCCCAAGCTTCTTCCTGATGTAGTCGCTCGTCAGGTGTTTGAGCATGTCCAACGGTTCGCAGTTGGATTCTCCGGTGTCCTCATACTCGATTGGGCCGATGCGTTTGGCCAGCTTCACACACGCCTTGTTGAGTTTTTTGCTGCGTTTCCCGATGCCGATGATCGCGCCGCCCATGGATGCCCGGACCCAGTTCTCCTCGTCATCGATGTCCGCATGAATCTTCTTCAGGCAATCCAGAAAGAACTCATCGGTGAGTTCCTTCTTCCTCATGTTTTTGGACAACTCGTAGATCAGCCCCCGACCGCAGCGGCTACGTACCTCGTCCTTTGCCACGATCCAGTCCTTGGCCGCTTCGAGAGCGAAGGACGCCTTCGGCAGGGTGGCGTCGCAGGAATTGAACACGTGCGACAACATGCCGGCATCGACTTCTTCCACCTGCTCTTCAACCTGGTCGCGGGTCAGTTGCTTCGGGTCGTCGATCAGCAATCCGACAATCTTGGCGTCGTGGTTCTTGGTGTTCCAAAGCTGCAAGGCCAGCTTGTGATACCGGCCGATTTGTTTGGCGATCTTGCGCAGCTTGGTCAGGCCGATGCCGAAACTCTTTAATCCGCCCGTGTAATCTCCGAGTTTTTTCCAATGTTTGATGCCGCGCTCGTCATTGTTCTCCTTCAGCACCGCCATCACTTCGGTCTTCGTCATGATGCGTAGAATACTTGGGGCGGGGGAGCTGACTGACAACCGAAGTAATCACTAATCGGTCGTCAGTATTCAGCAGGCTGGCCCGGCAGTCTCTCAATACTCTTCGTCAAGACTTCGCTTCGACCGGCTCAGGCTGACTGCGGTGGTAGGGAGAAGAGAGATTGAAGTAGATTCCGCACATCGGGCGGTCGCTGGTGTCGACCTGGCTGAGGATGATGGTCACCTGCCGATCGAGGGCGATGCCGTGGCGCAAACCGGGAGAACGGTTTTCGTAGGCGCGGATGGCCTTTTCCATGAGACGCCTCAGGGAGTCCTCGCACTCGTCGGGCGTCTTGTCGATGCATACGATAAATTTGTCGTAGCCCGACAAGGCCTCGGCGATTTCTTCTGCAAACGTATCAACGGTCAATTCCATCAGGGCGCGATAATCTAGTCCAAAACAGGGGCGAGGGAAATAGACTATCTTTGCCGTGGATCAAGTCTCTTTTTGCGACTGGGTGTTGGCGTAGCGACGCTTGCCGAAGATCGCCGTGCCTACGCGGACGATGGTCGAACCTTCTTCGATGGCGATTTCGTAATCGCCGCTCATGCCCATGCTGAGTTCCGGCAGGGGGACGCCGATTTTCTCTTCACAGCGTTCCTTCAATTCCACCAGCCGCTGGAAGTACGGCCGTGACCGTTCCGGATCGTTGGAGAATGGCGGAATGCACATCAGACCGTGTAATTCGAGCCGCGGCAGATCGAGCAGTTCATCCAGATCATTCAGCACGGCCTCCGGAGAATAGCCGAACTTGCTGGCTTCGCCGGCGACATTCACTTCCAGGAGAATCGGCAGGTCGCGGGCGAGTTGATCGGCTTTCTTGTTCAGTTCTCGGGCCAGTCGGAGGCTGTCCACGCCGTGCACCATGGCGAAAAACTTCGCGGCATCACGGGCCTTGTTGGTCTGCAGGTGGCCGATAAAGTGAAAGGTCGCGGACGGCGGGCACTCCGACATCTTCAGCTTGGCCTCCTGGATCTTGTTCTCTCCGAAGAGCGTCTGTCCGGCTTCGACCGCCTCACGAATCGCGCTCGCGGGTTGCGTCTTGCTCACGCCCATGAGGCGCACGGATTCGGGGGGGCGTCCGGCCCGTTCACAGGCATCGGTGACTCGCTTTCGAATGGCTGCAATGTTCTCCGCAATTTGCACAGGCGGATTGAAACGGATTCGGGCGGAGGAAAACAACCCTGCACTGGTTCTGATGGGATTCCGTGGTGTCTTGGCGATCCCAAAACATGGACCGCTCGCTCTGCCTGCGGTGAGCGAGTAGGATCTGTCGATGCCGCTTGTGGCGCGTTCTCAGAGTCGTGAGGCACGGAACCGACGGAGCGGTTCCCTCCATGGGGTGTCGGCGGAAGATATGTCGGGACTAGACGAATTCACGCTTGGCTTGTTGGCTGCCGGTCGGTTCCATGCCGCCATGCCGAGTACGAAGCAATACTGGTTGGTGAAGCAGGAGCCTTCGACTTATTCGTGGGATGATTTCGTGAAGGACAAGGGATGCGAATGGGACGGTGTTCGCAACTATCAGGCCCGCAACAATCTGCGCGCGATGAAAAAGGGGGACCTGCTGCTGTTCTACCACAGTGTAAGCGAGAAACAGGTGGTTGGCATCGCCAAGGTTGCCAGCGAGCATTATCCCGATCCGACCGCCAAGGAAGGCGACTGGTCGTGTGTGGATCTGAAGCCGGTCAAGGCGATGAAGGAGCCGGTGACCCTCGATACGATAAGGGCGCAGAAGAAACTGAATGACATGGTGTTGCTCAAGAATTCCCGCCTGTCCGTTCAGCCGATAACGAAGGTTGAGTTCGACACCATCCTGAAATTGGGAGCCACCAAGGCCTGACTGAACCCGTGCGACCCCCCCCCGACATTTCGCTTCACCACTGAGCTTTGGCGAATCTCGCAGTTCCTGTACGAGCCGGAAAACATCAATCACCCGGCAGTCGATTACCGCAACAACGGTGATCTCGAGGCGTGGTTTGAAGATCTCGCCACAAGATCTTATTTGCATCTGAAGTTCCCGCGTCTCGGAGCATGGCGAGCTTCCCATGCGTATTTCCGGTAGGAGGATGAGTTCAACATCGTCGCTCGATGGATCGCGATCTTTCGCGAGGAATTCGGTGCCAAGACCGCTCAGGTCTGAAACGTGCATCGGCTATCGACGCTCCAGCTTGAGCGAGGAAAGCGTGATCTGCTCATCGATCTTGTCCGAGTTATCGGGAAGTCGTGCGGCGATCGTGAGCAGCATCTCCCGATCTGGGCGATTGAAGTCGACGGAGCGTGCCTGGAATTCACCCGCCGGTATCGCGACCGAGGTCAACGCGTTGCCCCCCAGATACACCTGGACCTGCCCTGGGATTGGTATCCGAATTCGAAATGACAAGCGCAGTGGTGTGTCGACCGGGAGATTTGGATTCAGTCGCAGTCTGGCTTCGTCCTTGATCTTCCAGTGAGTCTCAGACGGACTGATGTCAAAACGTTCCCAGCCGTCGTCGTAGTCCAACACGGTGAACGAATTCAAATCCGGGAGTGTCGGAGTTGGATGCACCCGCAACGGGATGGCCACAAACTGTGGATGGGACAGGTTTGGCGCCGGCGAATAACCAAGTTTCGCAAGGGTGTTCAGGAAGCCGTTCCCCAATCCGGTCAATGCGGCGCGGTCGACGACCAACACGTTGAAACCATACGCCTCCAAGCGGGGCAGCATCTCCTGTGGTGGCAACCGTTCCACATTGGCCTGCCACGACGAATCCATGCGACCCTTGTTGCTGCCAAAGCTCAGCCGGAGCCTCTCGCTGTTCAGAAACAGGCGGGAATGGCTGTAGGCATCCCGCCCTTCAATCAGGCGGGCTTCCGGGAACTTTACGGTGGGGAACTGGAACACCATGCCGTTCTCGGGCAGACGGCTTTCCAGTCCGCTGGCGAATTGTCGATCCAGTTGGAGCTGTTGGTCGATCAGCTCCGATCGGCTTACGTGTTGCGTTCCCGGCAATTGATCCCAGGCGGCGCATGCCATCGTGGCAACACCGAGGCCGATGCGAAACGGCGCCCTCCAGCTGCGGGTCAGACGGGTGATGTGCGGCACGGCCCACATGAGCAACAGAGCCGAAATGAAGATGCTGTTCCGATTCGAAGCACGAAACACATCGACTCCGAAAAGAAACAGCAATGCATTACCGCCTCCGACGACCGAGAACACCAGGACCCAGAGCGACTGCCAGAATTGAACCGGTGAGTGCGCATTGGCTCCACGAACCAAGGTGCGCAGGGTCACGGTCACCAGCCAGATCAGCAACGCGGCACCGATCAAGCCGAGATACGGGGCACTGGATTCCGGCTGCGAGTAGGTGAGAACGTTTTGATACTCCTGTCCGAGGCGCGCAAACGGGGCAAACCGGTGCTCGGCGAAGGGAAGAAACAGTTCCAGCGGGCGTAGTGCAAAGATCTCGGAATCTCCGTAATGACGATGTACGGCCAGCATGTTCGGGCCGGCGAGGAAGCGGATCAGCAACTTGCCGGTGTGCACGGCGAGGAAACCGAGGGCGGCTGCCCCGATGGTGCAGATCCCCACCGACAGGTTCTCCCGACAAACGCCACGCAGCAGTTGGGCGAGCAGGGCAAATGCGATCAACTGCAGGTAGATGTAGAGAAAATAGGGATTGCTCGCCCCCATCACGAATCCGATCACGATGCACAGCCACCAATTGCGGGACCGACTCACGATCGGGCGATTGCGGGTGATCAACCACGTGCTGATCAATGCGAAGGGTAGCGTGTAGGGCAGGGCGAGGAGCAGATGTCCGAGACCGCGGAAGCTGAGGTAGTATTGCAGGCCGAACACGACGGCGGCGACACCGCTCCACCAACGGTTCCAACGCAGCCAACGCGCGGCGAGGAAGAAACCGATGGCGGCCGACATGTGGCAGAGCAGCATGCCGATGTTGCTCGCGACGTAGAGCCCGGTGATCCGTGCGATGTAACCGATCAGGATTGTGAACGGTTTTTCATACATCGGATAATCATTCCAGTTCGCCTCAAAGGGAGCGCCAAGCCGGGTGATGAAACTGCTGCCGAAGACCTGGTAGTCACCCTCGGCCGCCGCCTTGATCCAGCCCAGCATCTGCAATCCATCCCCATGATAGATCGCCGGGATCTTCCATGCTGCCGCGGACCAGAGTCCGGAATTGGTGATCCACAACAGGGCGACGATCAGCGCGAATAACAGACTCCAACCAAATTCGCATACCGCACGTTTCCGCCCTCCTTTCCGGCGGTTGTATTGTCGGTTCGTCTGGCCCACGCGGATCGTCCTAATCGTTTTGCGGATGGGCATAAAGCAGAATCACCCTCTGCTTGCGTCGGTCGCTCCGTGGAAGCAGTATCCGCCCATGTCCACAGCGAAACGCCGATGGGGATTCGGCCTGCTGGCAACGACGCTTTCGATTGGGGGAGCAGTGCTTTGGTCTTCCTGTTCAACACTGACGCCGACGGCGGTGGCGCCGCCGAAGGTCGAAGGTGCCACCTTTGTGGGCAATGCGGCATGCATTGATTGTCATGCCGATTACACGAGGATTTTTGCGGCGAGTCCGCACGGGCAGTTTCATTCCCCGAAGCTCAAGATGGCCGGGGAAACAGGTTGTGAATCCTGTCACGGGCCTGGCAGTCGGCATGTGGCCTCGGGTGGTCAGGGTCTGGACAAATTCATCGTGAATCCGGGGAAGGATCCGGCGACCTGTTTTGACTGCCACCTCCAGACGCACGCGGAATTCCGCATGCCGTATCATCACTTCGTTCCGGAGGGGAAGATGAACTGCGTGGATTGCCACGAGCCGCACGGACGGGAGATTCGCAAGCCAAAGGGCAAGCTCGCGTTTCAACTGAAGGGGGAAAACTGCTCCGAGTGTCACCAGGAACAGGCTCGGCGGTTTGTCTTCGAACACGAAGCCATGCGGGAGGGCTGCACGAGTTGTCATTCACCACACGGCTCCATCAATCAGAAGCTGCTCGTCAATCGTGACTCCAACCTGTGCATCAAGTGTCACGCGCAACGGCAGGGCGCGGGTGGAAGCCTGTTCATCGGCAATGTGGATCACAGTGGTCGTGTTGTCTTGGGAACGTGTTGGACCAGTGGCTGTCATTCCGCGGTTCACGGTTCGAATGTGGATCATCGCCTGCGTTTCTGACCCGTGGCCATGAAACGATTCATTCATCTTCTGCTCGCATGCCTGATGACGGTCGGGTGGGTTGATGTGCGTGCGGAGGATACGGCGTTTCCGGTCGAGATCCGGCGGATCTTCGAACGCTCCTGCATTCGATGTCACGGACCGGAGAAACCAAAGTCCGGCTATCGCCTGGACAACCGGGCAGACGCATTGCGTGGCGGAGACATCGGGGTGGCGATTGTACCGGGGCTGGCGGAGGGAAGTCCGCTGTTGCGCTACGTGATGCACGAGGAGGCAGATCTGGAAATGCCGCCGATTGGGAAAGGTGACAGATTGACTGATGAGGAAATTACTTCTCTGCGAGAGTGGATCAATGCCGGCGCTCGTTGGCCGAGTTCGGAGACGGACACCACGATTCAATTCTCTGCCAAGCCGACCTTTCGCGCGTTCTGGTTGGAGGGTAATGAACGTCGATTCTCCGAGCAGACGGGAATGAAGGACGGTTTGGTTGGGGGGGTATCTGAGTTCTCGATCAGCAAGTCCCTCGATGCTGTCACGTCGCTGCGTATCAACGGGCACGCGCTTGCGGAACAGGACGATTTGGAGGTTCGCCTGACCTTGCGGGAACGGGGACGAGGATTTATTCGGGCCGGAGCGCGTCGATGGAGGCGCTTCTACGACACCACCGGAGGGTTTCAACCAGGTGTTGCCGTGCCGCCATCATTGACCGGTGATTTGGAGATGGAGCTCGGCCGCACGTGGATCGAGCTGGGTCTGACGCCCGCGGACGGTCCGGAAGTTGTCCTGGGATATGACTACCGCTTTCGGGAAGGAGCAAAATCAATGTCCACCTGGGGCCTGAGTGGAGGAATTGGTCTCGCTCCTTCGTTCAGACGAATAAATGAAGATGTGCATCGGATCACCTTGGATGTGCGCGGGGAATGGGGACGTGCTGAGTTCATTGATGAGGCGGAGTTTGAATTGTACGCGCTCGACAACGGACACGTGATGCAAGGAGATGTGTTGAACGGGACGGCCAGCAGCTACACCGCCGCGAATCGTGCCGATCGATACGTCGGCGCAAACACGTTCCGACTGGAACGGCAGATTCGCGACGACTGGTTTGCAGCGGCCGGTTATCATTATTCGAACCTGCGAGGTGACAGTGCCTTGAACGTCACGACAACAGGGGCTGGCGGAGGTTTTCCCGAACCGCGTTGGCAGGCCGACGGAATTCTCAACAAGAGCCAGACGCATGCCTTCAGCGTGAGTTCACTGTTCGGTCCGTGGGGAGATTTTACGATCTCGCCGATGATCCAATCGGAATGGAATCGTCGGCAAAGCGCTGGGGCGGCCGACATTGGCTACATCTTTGGCGGCGCGGTGACGCCCGTTCCGATCCGGTTGAACGCGTCGCGGGACGAGCGCATCACCACCGAAGCCGTGACGATGCGATATACCGGGATTGCCGACGTGGTGATCTCATCCGATCTGCGCTTGCGGCAGGAGGAGCAGGGCATTAACGAGCAACAGATCGGCGGGGACTTCGTTCCAGCGCCGATCGCGACCAAGAATCCGTCGTTTCTGCAACGAACCGACGGCGATGCTTCGGAGCACGATCTCAACGTCGGCTTGCGATGGAGCCCGAAACCGGGTTGGGCCGTGTCGACCCGTCTGCGACGACATGCCAAGGAGACGGGCTACCGCAACAATCAGTTGGTGCTGAGCGGGGCTGCCGGTCTGGCAACGGCGATGCCCGGTTTCATTCGGTGGTGGGACCAGGAAAGGGACGAGATCCGGGCGCGCATCACTGCTCGATTGAAGCGCTGGTGGCGGGCCAATCTCACGTATCAACTCACGAGCGGGAATTACCGCGTCGCGACCGGCACGGCACCGGGCGATCCGGCGGGTGGTGGCGTGATCGAGGCGTCCAACAGCGACAGCCATACGGTGAGCCTCGGCAGTTCCCTGACACCGAACCACCGTTGGCGATTCGCGTTCAACGGTTCCTTCACCGATTCAAGGACCGTCAGCGCGCAAAATAACCTCCCGACGATCGCGGCATGGAAAGGACAATCCTACAGCGCCTATGGGAATGTCGGATTCTTGTGGGACGAACGGATGGATCTGTCGTGTTCCTACTCCTTTTCCATGGCTGACTTTGGCCAACCAATTGCACCGGGAAGGGTGTTGGCCGGAACGGACTACACATTGCACGGACTTCGCGCCGGCATCGCTCGCAGATTGAAGAACGACGTGCGGGTGGCGGCTGAGTACGGCTTTCACAAGTTTGATGAACCGACTGCCGGCGGGCAGAACGACTATGTCGCGCACGGTGTGTTCGCCACATTTTCACTGGCTTGGCCGGAAGCACCGTTTCGTAGTCTGACCACTCGGGTTGAACCGTAGAGTGGTGCGCCGGGGCATCAATTCCATCGGGATAATCTCCTCGTAATCTCCATGCGTTACTTCTCGGGTGTGGCAATTGTTTGCCACCTCGCCGAAAGCAAATATTGTCTGTCCCGAAATGGAAGCCGAAGCCGGATCTGCCATCGCCCAGCGAGTGGCCATTTTGTACAAGCGGAACGCCGAACCGGACGCGCAGATTCTAGCCATGCTGGAGGAAGCCCTGCGCAATGAAGGCATCGATGTGTTCATTGACCGCCATCTTGAGGTCGGCGTGGAATGGGCAAAGCACATCGAGGAGCAGATTCGCGAGGCTGACGCGGTGATTCCGCTCATCTCCGAGGCGGCGATTCACAGCGAGATGCTCGGGTTTGAGATCGGGCATGCAAACGATGTTGCGGAGGCGACCAACGGCCGACCGTCGATTCTGCCCGTGCGGGTCGACTACACCGGACCGTTGCCGGATCCCCTCGCCGGCGTGCTGGATCCGTTGCAATACATCCTTTGGGACGGCGAATACGCGACCGAAGGCCTGATCGCCGAACTCCTCTACAGCCTGCAGCGTCTGCCGGAACCCCAGCCGGTGACCGAGGTGATCCCGGAGAAGGGCGAACGGCTCACCAGCAAACTCGCCCCGCAGCAACCCGTCAAACCGGTTGGCGGCCCAGCGCCTGGTCTATGCCTTGAGCCAGCGGAGTTTTCCTTTGCGCGTTCGCTGGTCGGATCGCGGTCCCGACCTCGATGTCATCATCGCGCCGTTGACCACGGACGGTCCGCTCACGGTGGGAATCTCCCAGACGGACGAGACGACCGCGTTGGTATATCGCAAGGGGGACCCCGATCCGATTGTGGATCTGCCGCACGACGGATACATCTGGAATGTCGTGTTGAGTCCCGATCACCGGATGGTGGCGACCGGTTCAATGGATGATTCCGAGCGGATCTGGGACGCGGAATCCGGGGATCTGCTTGTGCCGGCCTTGAAGCATTCCGGACCGGTGATTGCAGTTCGCTTCAGTCCGGATGGCAGTCGTTTGGCGACCGCTTCCGCCGATCGCATGGTCCGGGTCTGGGATGCGCGCACCGGACATCCGGTCACGGAACCGTTGGCGCACAGCCTGAGCGTTCGCGATCTGCAATTCAGCCGGGATGGCAATCTGCTTTTCTCTCGGAGCGGTCGTGGCGGCCGGGGGGGCGTTCGCCGATGTTCACCCGCGCGTGGGACATCCGGCCGGGGAATCTAGACGCTCCACCGTTGGTACATGAATCCCGTGTGCGATTCGCGCGCATCAGTCGGGATGGTCGCTTTGTGGTGACTGCCGCCGACGATGGAACGACCCGGGTGTGGTTGGCCGAAAGCGGCCAGACGGTGGGAGATGTGATTCAACATGAAGGGCAGGTGATAGGATTGGAACTGTCGCCATCCGTGCCGGAATTCGTCACCACGACCGCGGCGGGAGTGACGAAGGTGTGGTCGTTGCCGGATGCGAAAATGATCCGGATGCTGGAAGGCGAGGAGGAAATGACGGCCTCCATGCGGTTGAGCGCGGACGGTGAGAAACTGTTGATTGCCCGGGTGGATGGAAAGGTGACGCTCGAACCCATCCGGCCCGGCCCCACGAAGAAGTTGGAGATCCAGGTGCCGTCACGGGTGGCACGGGCTGAATTTGATGCGGAGACAAAACGCATTCTCACCATCGGCGCGGATCGTACGGCGCGCCTCTGGGATTCAGCGACCGGTGAACTGTTGTTGGACGGTCTGCCCTTTGTCGGGCGTCATCCGGTCATGGGGGCCACGTTCAGCCCCGATGGCGAACGCATCATGACGCACTCGATGAACATGGCGCGGGTGTGGTCGACCTTTGGGGAAGAAGTGACGGAGTCCCCGTTGGAACACGGCTCCTTCATTCGTTACGCCGGCTTTGATCGGGATGGCAGCCGGGCGTTCACGGCTTCGTTCGACCGTACAGTGCGCATCTGGGACACCGAGTCCGGGAATCCCGTGGGCATGCCGTTGTTGCATTCTGCCAGTGTGGTGCACGCGACGATTCTGCCGGACAATGCACGGTTGTTGAGCACGACGGTGAATCATCGTTGTCAACTCTGGGACCTGGTGACGGGACAACCGATTTCGGAACCGTATCGTTCGCCGCATCAGCACATTTACGGCACCCCTCGCATGAGGCCGCACGAGACCACCAGCCTGAGCCGTGATGGTCGCTGGCTGGCCATGGCGGTGGAAGAGAACGTGCTCAAGGTGTGGCCGATTCTTGACCCACCCGTGCCGGTTCCGGACTGGTTGCCGATTGCGGCGGAACAGCTCGCGGGTGAGCGGATCAATGAGCGCGGCTCCTTGGTGAACACGGATGGTCAGGAACTTCCCAAGTTGTTTCACAGGTTGATGCGGTCCAGGAGTGACGATTTCTATACCCGCTGGGGACGTTGGTTGCTTACCGAGCGCGGCCAACAGACGATATCTCCCTGGTCAAACATCAGGCGCCGCGAGCTGAAGTCGAACATCGCTCATTGAGCCGGATGTCCGAGGGACTGGATAGATTGATGGAGATGGCTCGGGAGGAGGTGGATGGCGTGTTGGCTTCGCTGCCGGAACCGCTGGTCGAGGCATCGGAGTATGCTCCGGTGACATTCAGTGACCGACCGGATGCCGAGCTGATTTCGACGGGGATCGAACCCGATGTGCTGGGATTGTTTTTGGGTTCCACCTGGTCCGAAATGGCAACGGGAGCTCCGATCGCGCCTGGCATCTTCCTCTTTTGGGAAAACCTCTGGCAGGCGTCCGGCCACCATCTCTGCACTTTTCGCGAGGAGGTGTGAACAACCTATCTGCATGAGCTGGGCCACTTCCTGGGCCTGGACGAAGAGGAAGTCGCGAAACGCGGTTTGGAGTGATCCGACGGCGCGGGTTTCGCAAGGCTACACCAGTTCGGGCTCTTCGAGGCTGGTTGGCGCGGCGATCAACGGGGTTCCGTCTTCAGCTTCCGGATACTCAAAGACCTTGCCTTCGAAGTTGCGGATGACGACGCGGTCCTTGTTGCGCTGCAGCAGGTATTCCGGATTCACGGGGACCTTGCCGCCGCCGCCGGGGGCGTCGATCACGTATTGCGGAACGGCGTAACCGGTCGTGTGACCACGCAGGCCTTCCATGATCTCCAGTCCCTTCCGTACGCTTGTCCGCAGGTGGGCAGAACCGGCGATTAGATCGCACTGGTATAGGTAGTAGGGGCGGACGCGACAAATCAGGAGCTTCTGGATCAACGCCTTCATTGTCGTGATGTCGTCGTTGACGTGCTTCAGCAACACGGACTGGTTGCCCAACGGTATTCCGGCATCGGCCAGACGTTCCAATCCGGCGCGAACTTCAGTCGTCAGTTCGCGGGGATGATTTGCGTGCACGCTCACGAAGAGGGGATGAAATTGTTTCAGCATCGCGCACAACTCCGGCGTGATGCGTTGCGGAAGAAAAATCGGGATGCGGGAACCGATGCGGATGAATTCGACATGCGGAATCGCCCGCAGGCGAGTCAGCAGGTATTCGAGTTTCTCGTCGCTGAACAGCAGGGCATCGCCACCGCTGAGCAGAACGTCGCGAATGGACTCGGTTTTCTCGATGTAGGCGATCTGCTCATCGAAGCGCGGGTGGAAATCATAGCCGCTCGCGTTGCTGACCAGGCGGGAGCGGGTGCAATACCGGCAATAGGCGGCGCAGCGATCGGTTACCAGGAACAGCACCCGATCCGGATAACGATGCACCAGTCCGGGAACGGGCGAATGCGCGTCCTCGCCGCACGGGTCGTCCATTTCCCAATCCGCGGTTTCCGTCTCTTCGAGACGGGGGATCACCTGGCGGCGAATCGGGCAGTTCTCGTCCTCCTGATCGATCAGGCTGAAAAAATACGGCGGGATTGCCATGGCCAGCTTGGACTTCGCGAGGCGGGCACCGGCGCGTTCCTCGGTCGTGAGGTTGGGCATCAGTTCCTCAAGCTGTTCGAGGCGGGTCACCCGGTTCTTGAGCTGCCAACGCCAGCTGTTCCAGTCGGATTCCGGCACGTCGGACCACGCCCCTCTGCCAGCTGAATCAAATTGTTTCAGGGAGAGAAGTTCTTGGCGTTGAGCCCGTTCGTCGCCCGGCGACGATGCCTTCTGGGTAGCCATGCGGCGCAACTATAAGTGGCGTCGAATGTGTGTCAAGGTGGCCACATTTGGGTGGTCGATGCACGAAGAGCGCCGGATTCGGCGTCTTTACCTGTGAGTCGCCCATTCGTACAATGCCGCTGCCGAGGATGAAAAAACTGCCATTCAAGATCACCCGCCGGAAGTTTATCTACGGTGGATTGATTTCCGCCCCGACCGCCGTGGCGGCGGATACCCTGTTGGTTGAACCGGAGTGGTTGGCGGTGAATCGGGTCAAATTGACAGAAAACCCGACCACGAGATTGGTGCATTTTACCGATGTCCATCACAAGGGCGACCGCGACTATCTGCAGAAGGTCGTGGACACCATCAACGGTCTTGAGCCGGATGTGGTCTGCTTCACCGGCGACCTCATCGAGGAGTCGGAGCATCTGGCGGAAGCATTGGAACTGCTTTCCACCATCAAGGCGCCGTTGGTCGGTGTGCCCGGCAATCACGACTATTGGGCCAAGGTGGATTTCCACCAATTCGCGCCGCCGTTTCGCAAGACGGGCGGTGCCTTCCTGATGGACAAGGACTTTGAGTTGGAGGGAAAGAACCTGCGCTTCATCGGCTTGACCGGTGGCGCAGATCCTGGTCTGGAACCGAAGTCGGGCATGAAGAACATTCTGCTGACGCATTACCCGGCCCATATCACCGAAATGGGTGGTCGTCGGTTCGATCTCGTGCTGGCCGGTCATTCGCATGGCGGCCAGATCCGGATTCCTTTTCTGGGCGCGCTGTTGTTGCCCGGGAGGGTCGGGAAATATGACCTCGGTTACTTCGATACGAGGTGGGGGCCGCTCTACGTCGGCTGCGGCATCGGCTACTTCTACCTCAAGGTGCGATTCAACTGCCGGCCCGAAGTGACATTGATCGAACTCTGAAGATGTCCTCACGCTTTTCCGATACGGTCACAACAGAGCATCTGCCGGTGAAATCGCGACCGGTGACAGGTGGAAACAGACGCCGGGGTTGAACCACGGAGCCGGCTCGTGGAGAATCTTGGCGCACTCATGGATTTCACTCCGGCGGAACCAAGAAAAAACAACCGCGTCAAACGACGGGCGGCGGTCTTGCTCGCAATATGCGCGTGCGCTTTGACCTGGGCGGGCTGTGGAAGTCTTGGTTACTACTCGCAGGCGGTTCGTGGGCATTGGGGTGTGGTGTCGCGGACGAAGAAGATCGAACGCGTCTTGGAGGAATCGACCACATCGGACAAGTTGCGTCACAAGCTGCAGTTGGTTTTGGAGGCGCGGGATTTTGCGGAGCGGGAACTGGGTCTGGAACCGAAAGGGCACTATCTGAAATATGCCGACCTGGGCCGCGACTCGGTGGTCTACAATGTTTATGCCGCACCGGAGTTTTCCATGGATTCCCATCAGTGGTGGTATCCCTTCATCGGACGCCAAAGCTATCGTGGCTACTTTGCGAAGCAGGACGCGGTGGATTGCGCGACCGAGCTGAAAGGGCGGGGCTTCGATGTGTACGTAGGGGGCGTGGATGCGTATTCGACGCTGGGCTTCTTCAAGGATCCGGTGCTGAACACCTGGATCAATGATGACGATGAAGAGGTGGTTGCGTTGGTGTTCCACGAACTGACGCACCAGCGCCTGTACATCGACGATGATACATCCTTCAACGAGGCGTTCGCGACGGCTGTCGAAATCGCGGGCACGCGCATGTGGCTGCAGCGGAAGGGCCTTGGGAAAGCACTGCGTGAATGGGAAGCCCGGCAGGCTCGGCGCGGGAAATTTGTCCGCCTGGTGAAGCAGGCCCGCGCTGAGTTGAAGCAGCTTTACGCGAGCGAGATGCCGGCGGGCACGGATGACACGCGTGAGCAGAAGGAGCAGACGTTGCAGGATTTCCGTCGCCGGCTGATTGAATTGCGCGCGGGCTGGCGGTCCACCAACTCGTATTCCTCGTGGTTGTCCAAACCGGTGAACAACGCGCGCCTGAACACCGTGTCCACCTATTTTGACCTGGTTCCCGCCTTCCTGACATTGCTCGAAAGGCATGAATCCGATTTTGAATCTTTCTATGTCGAGGTGGAGAGGATCGGTGAAATGAAGAAGGAGGACCGCAAGGGATTCCTGACCGCGCTCATGACGGAAAAGAATGCTACCCAAGCCGCCGGGCCGGTGATAGAACCCCGCGAGATTTCAACTGCCGCGAACTGATATGGGAGCCCTTTTCATTTCCTTGGAGCACGAACTGACCGGGATCGACCTCAGCCCGCAGGCCTCCGCCCTGGCGGAACACGAGGAACTGCTGGCGGATGTGGCCGACGAGCTCCACGTGCCGCACCTGATGCATTTCTTTCACACGCCGGTGGATGATGACAATCCGGCCAAGCCTTCCGAGGAACAGGATCACGGGGATGAGCTCGGCGAGGAAGAGGAGGATTTTGATGCCGAAGAAGAACAGTGGTTCGAAGCGACGGAAGGCCGGAATACGATTGAATCGCTGATTCATCATTTCGACGATCATCCCGAAGAGACCCCCGATGGTGTCGTCGAGGAACTTCAGGCCTTCGATGAGATCCTGGCCCACGCCGAGGAACATGATGTCCGCTGGCACTTCGACATGGATCTCTGACTGGGCGCCGCACAGCGTCCTCCATCTCCAAGACTGACATATTGTGAAGATCGACCGCCGTTCATTCATTGCCGCCGGGGCCACTGCTGTCGGTGGAATCGCCGCCGGGTGCGCCACGTTGCCCGTCGGCGGGTTGACCATTGTCGATACCCATCCGCATTTTTATGATCCCACCCGTCCGGGTGGTGTGCCATGGCCGCCGGCAAGCGACGAGTTCCTCTATCGACCGATCTATCCGACTGACTACCGGAAACAGGCCACCCGCCGTCCCGTGACCGGAGTCATGGTGACGGAAGCCAGTGATCGGGTGGAAGACAACCAGTGGATTCTCGATCTTGCCAAGGAAGACAGATTCATTGTCGGACTGTGTGGAAACCTGCCGTTGGGAACGCCGGAATTCGCTGCGCATCTGAAACGCTTCGCCGCCAACGAACTTTGGCTGGGCATGCGCCATCGGCGTCGGGATCTGGCGGCCGATCTGAAGAATCCGGACTTTCTCCGCGATGTGAAACTCTTGGCCGACCACGGCAAGCAATTGGATGTCTTGATTCGCCCGACGCATCTCACCTTGGTGGACCAACTGGCACTGGCCGTTCCGGATCTGCGGATCGTCATAGATCATTTCGCCAACACGAAGATCGACGGCAAGAACGTAGATGAAGATTGGACCGGCGGTATCCGGCAGGTGGCCCGCAACCGGAACGTGTTCATGAAAGTCTCGGGCCTGGTTGAAGGGACGGGCAGACGCGACGGTTCAGCGCCAACCGATGTGGGGTATTATCGTCCATGGATCGACGTCGTCTGGGAGGCTTTTGGTGAAGATCGACTCGTGTATGGTAGCAACTGGCCGGTCAGTTGGCGCTTTGCCTCGCTCGAAACCGTGCAGGCGCTCGTCCACGATTACTTCTCCGCCAAGGGAACGGGGCCGCTTCGCAAGGTGTTTGCCGAGAATGCGCGAACTGCCTACCGCTTCGTTGACCGGTAGGGTCGGCTGCCGCTTGTCAGCGGACGCGCAGCAGCGCTTCCCTACCTCAAATACCGGAAATCGATGCTCTGGATCAGGGTTTGATAGAGCAACTGCCAACGATCGACGTCGAGCGAGTCGTCAATGAATGACTTCGCCAGCTCGCGTTCCTTCGCCGTGGGAGTTCGGCCGACAATCTGGAGATACACGCGGTTGATTCGCTCCGGATGGGTCAATTCGCCGCGCTTCAGCAGATTCTCCGCAGCCAGTTTTGCCTGTTCGATCACGAAGGGACTGTTCATCAGCAGCAAGGCTTGCGGTGCAATCGTGCTGCTGGAACGTGAGCCGACCTGGATGTTCGGATCAGCAAAGTCAAAGGTGGAGAAAAGCTCCGGCAGGGTGTTGCGGAAGACTGGCACATACACACTCCGTCGTGTGCTCGTGAACTGGTACCCATACTCAATCTTGGTGCCAGACTTGATGTTCGAACCGCCAAGTGTCGTATCTAGACTGCCGCTGGCAAGGAGCAGGGCGTCGCGGATGCTTTCGGCATCCAACCGTTTTCGTAGTGCGTGAGATCGAAGTCTATTGCCAGGATCGAGTTCTTTGGCTTTCGCTGGTGGCGTCGAGGCGAGGCGGTAGGTCCGGGAGAGCACCAACTCCCGCACGAGTTGTTTCATCGACCAACCATTCTCAACCAAGCGGGCCGCGAGATGGTTCAACAGTTCCGGATGCGACGGTGTTGATCCGGTGGTGCCGAAGTTGTCGACGGATCGGACGATGCCCTGACCGAATACCCAGTGCCAAATCCGGTTGGCCGCCACGCGGGCGGTCAAGGGGTGTCTGGGTGAGGAAAGCCATTCGGCGAACTCGAGCCGACCGGATTGCTCAGCGGGGATCTTCGGCATCTCGCCCAGGGTTGCCACCCGCAGCACGCCTCGCGGGGTGACCCGTCCCTTGTTGGACACAACCCCGCGGATGGCGATATGAATGTCTCCGAGCTTGTCCGCTTCCTCATCCTGCACGGACATGACCAGACTGCGGCTGGGCGCTTCCGATTGGGCGCTACGAATCTTGGCCTGCAGGGCTTTGATCGTATTGTTCAATTCCGCGATGCGCCGCTGTTTCTTCTGTTCCGTCGCTTTCTCCTTCGGGGATTGCACACGGATGAACTGCACGGAATCTACAATGACGTATTTTCCCTCCGTACCTTCGTTGGAAATCCTGACCCATCCCGCTTGACCGGACTGGAATCGATAGGTGCCAAGCGATCGGAACAATTTGTTGATCGGCGCCTCTTCACCCTCGTTGATGCGCAAATTGGTGGTGCCATCCGCGTGATGGATGGTGATCGGTGCATTGGTGCTGCGGCGAATGTTGGTATTGTGCGAGACCCGCACTTCGTAAGTTCCCGCCTCCGGCAGATCAGGGGTGAACGTGGCCGACTTTTCTCCTTTGCCTTCCTTCTTGTCGTGGATGTAGCTGGCTCCGACGAAGGGTGGGGTGTGGACTGAATGCTGCCATTCGCCGACGAGCACGGCCTCGGTGTTGTCCACGACGATGCCGGGGAGTTTGGACTTGTCTGGGACGATGAACCGGATGTTCTCGGGTATGTCGACGTCTTCCGGTTTCGGCAGGGTGATCTTTCCTGCCAGCGCAGTTTCGTCTTGGGGAATGAAGAGAATCGCGTCGGCGATCACCGCGCCGTCGGTGTCTTCGGTGGAGATCACCGCCTTGGGTTTCCGGGCGGGATCGAATTCGAACACACCCAACGAATCACGACCGTCGATTGGCCCGGGACGCTTCTGATCGACGAGCACCTTGGTGGTCCCGCCGTTGTGATGAATGGTCACCGGCGTGGTGGCTGAACGGTTGCTGTCGGGCGCGCTGGAGATTTGCACTTCGTAGCGTCCGGCTTGCGGCAACTTGGGAGTGAAGGTCGCCGACTTGGCCGCCTTGTCCATGTTCTCGTCGTGCGCATAATCTTCGCCGACGTAGTTCTTGATGGAGGTGGAGCTGATCCAATTGCCTTCAAAGGTGGCCTGTCGATTGTCAACGACCACGCCGGGAAGGGAATCGATTGCGGTCAGGCTTCCACGAGCCCGCCGTTTGGTTTTCTTTCCGGTATCCAACTTCTTCAGCTCTTTCTGCTGCGCCGCCAAGTCGGAGTTCAGTGCGGCCAACTTCTCCTCCGCGGCCAAAGCCTTGGCTTCCTGGTCGGGCGGCAGCGGCAGGTTGCTCTCCCACCATTTCGAAACGTTGTTGTGAGTGACAAAGCGGGTGCTCTTGAAGATGCCGGCCATGCCGTAGTAATCCTCCGTCATGATCGGGTCGAACTTGTGATCGTGGC
The DNA here is from genome assembly GCA_038154405.1 of Verrucomicrobiales bacterium. GTDB lineage: Bacteria > Verrucomicrobiota > Verrucomicrobiia > Limisphaerales > JAYPXF01. The sequence goes on from JAYPXF010000029.1 coordinate 24,975, forward strand.
AACGCGCACAGCCGATGGTCATCCCCATGAACGCCTTGCCGAGCGTGTCGAGCTGCTCGTCCACGATGTCCATCTCCAAGACATCCTTGTCCTGCAACTCATAGTTGTGTGGTCCAAGAACCAGAAAGCCTGTCGCGGTCAACTGACGTCCCTTTTCCAGATGATTCTTGGAGGGCAACAAGTCGCCGGCGATCTGCTCCCGGATGAACTGATCATAAGGCATGTCCGCGTTGAAGGCATCGATCACGTAGTCGCGATAGCGCCACGCGTCCCGCATCAGCAAGGTGCGGCCACCACCGCTGGATTCGGCGAAGCGAACGACATCTAGCCAACGTCTTCCCCAGCGTTCGCCGAAGTGCTTCGAAGCGAGCAGTTCATCCACCAGGTCTCCCAGCTTCTCGTTCTGGGCGGCAACGATCTGCTCCGGCGTCGGAGGCAGTCCGATCAGGTCGAAATAGAGCCGGCGAATCACCGTGGTCTTGTCGGCATCCCTTGTTGGTTTCAAACCAGCCTCTTCCAGCTTCTGCAAAACAAACCGATCGATATCCGACGCGGACCATTTGCCGTTCTTTGGTGTCGGAACAACCGGTTTGCGGACGGGTTGAAAAGACCAGAATTCACGACCTGCTTCCACGGAGGGTTTCCGCTTCTTTTTAGCCATGCCACCGCTGGCTTCTCGCGGATCGGGGGCGCCCAGCTTGATCCATTCGGCGAAAGCCCGGATCGACTTCTGCGGCAGCTTGCCCTTGGGCGGCATCTTGAAATCGCGTGCTTCATATTCGACCGCTTTGAAGACATGACTCTTCTCCGGATCACCGGGAACGATCGCTGGTCCCGAGTCTCCGCCGGTCATCCAGCCTTGGCGCGAATCCAGACGCAGTCCGCCCTTTTGTTTTTTCGCCCCGTGGCAATCGATGCACTTTTCGATCAGCACGGGACGGATCTCTTTTTCAAACAGTTCGAGACCCTTTGATGAATCCGCTGCTGCGGCGCCGGTCGCGACGAGGGCACAGGCGGGAATCAATTGTCTGAACACATTGGGCATGTCTGCACAGAGTAAGTCTCCTGACGCAATCGAGGGAAAAAAAATTTCCCCAATCTCGGATGGGCTGATCACTTGAACGGTGGGTTGTATTTGTAGCATATGCCATGAAAACATGTTTCGTTGTAGCTGGTTTCTTTGGGTGTCTGTGCTCCAATCGGCCGCATGAATCGGCGAACGTTTCTTGCAGCTGTTTCGACTGCTCCTCTTGGTATGGCTGCTGCAGCAAAGCCCGGTGGCGATTTGATCGAATCGATCACCAAGGAAACCATCTGGCGTAATCGAGATGGCAAGAGTGTGACCTGGTTTCATCCCCGCGCGTGCATGGTGCCGGATGGCAGGGGGGGCTCGACCGCATTGATGGCAGTTCAGGAAATCGGTGGGTCGGACTACTTCGGCCCGGTCCATTGGAGCGAATCTCAAGATTTGGGAAAGAGCTGGGATGATCCAAAACCGATTGCCAGCCTTGGCAGGATACCTGAGCCCAAACATCCCGGATTGATGGCCGGAGTCTGTGATGTCGTGCCGCAATACCATCCACAGACCGGCACGGTGCTGGCGATGGGGCACGTGGTGTTCTATCGTGGTCCGCGCTTCAGCAAGAATGATCAGCTTGCGCGTTACCCGGTTTATTCCGTGCGTCGCAAAGATGGCACTTGGGGGCCGCGCAAGATTCTGAAATGGGACGATCCGCGTGGTGCATTCATCTACTCGAACAATTGTGGTCAACGGGTCATGCTTCCCGATGGCGATATCCTGTTGGCGTTCACTTTCGGTCCTGAATCAAAGAACCGAATGGTTGCCGGGGTGCGCTGCTCATTCGATGGTGCGACCCTCAAGATAAAGCAGGTCGGCAAACCGCTTGAACTGAAGCATGGACGGGGATTGTTGGAACCGTCGGTGACCGCTTTCAACGGTCGGGTTCACATCACGATTCGTGCCGAGGACGGACACGGGTATTACAGTGTCAGTGACGACGGATTGAATTGGGAACCGAAGCAGAAATGGATGTGGGATGACGGTGAACCGATTGGCATGTCGACGACGCAGCAGCACTGGCTTGCGCATTCGGACGGTCTCCATCTCGTTTACACCCGGAAGGACAAATCGAACTCCGGAGTGATTCGTTGGCGCTCGCCACTTTGGACGGCGCGCATGGACACCAAGACCGGACGTTTGATTCGCGCCACCGAAAGAGTGGTGCTGCCGTTGGTCGGCGACGGGGTGGATGATCCAAACAATGTCGCCTTGATGGGCAACTTCAACGTCACGAACGCATCACGCGATGAATCGTGGGTGACCGTCGGCGAATGGATGCCACGTAACGGCGCAAAGGGGAATGCCCTGTTGGCCCGGATCCGTTGGAAGAAACCAAATCGCCTCGTAGCGAGGTAATCGCTATTTGGTGGCCGCGACATGGTAGGGACGCGCTGCGCCGCGTCCGCGGACAAGCGGCAGACGTTCGGCGAGCTCAGTCGAGCCGCTTGTCCCCACCTTTGGTTGGCCACAGCAGAAGGCGGAAAAGAAAAAAGGCGCGGCATGTGCCGCGCCCTTGAGATCTTATGTGAAGCCGATCAGACCTTGAGCTTGGTCCACTTGGCATTCTTCGCGGAGCTGCTCACGACCGCTTCGATGAAGGCCATGCCGCGGACACCGTCTTCAATCTTCGGGAAGTCGTTCGCCGGATCATTCTTCTTGAGCTTCTTGCCATCAACGCGGGCGCGAATGGCATTGGCGAAGTTCTTATAAATGTTCGCAAAGGCTTCGAGATATCCTTCCGGGTGGGAGGCCGGTGTGCGCGTGGCGGCGGCGGCATTGGCGCCGAGATAGCCGTTCGCGGTGCGATACACTTCCATCGGACGGTCGAGCCACTTGACGAGCATCGTGTTCGGCTCGTTCTGGTGCCATTCGAGTCCGCCTTTTTCACCGTAGATACGGATGTTGAGATTGTTCTCTTCACCGACGGAAATCTGCGAGCTGTGAAGCACACCCTTGGCGCCGCCCTTGAAGCGGAGGAGAACGTTGCCGTCATCATCGAGCTTGCGGCCCTTCACGAAGGTTGTGATGTCAGCGGCCAGTTCGGAGATCTGCAGACCGGTCATGTACTCGGCAAGATTCTCGGCGTGCGTGCCGATGTCGCCAATGCAGCCGGCAGCACCTGAACGTTTCGGATCGGTGCGCCAGTCGGCCTGTTTCTGACCGGAGGCTTCCAGGCGCGTGGCCAACCAGCCTTGCGGATACTCGACGACCACCTTGCGGATCTTGCCGAGCTTGCCGGAGGCGATCATGTCCTTGCCTTCCTTCACCAGCGGGTAGCCGGTGTAGTTGTGGGTCAGGCCGTAGAGCAATTTGCTTTTCTTGACTATGGCGGCGAGCTTCTTGGCTTCGGCGAGGTTGAAGGTCGCGGGCTTGTCGCTCAACACGTGGAACCCGTTCTCCAAGGCCATCTTCGCCGGCGGAAAATGCATGTGATTCGGCGTCACAATGGCGACGAAATCCATGCGCTGATCAGCGGGCAATGCGGCCTCGGCCTTGATCATTTCCTGATAGGACCCGTAGCAACGGTCTGCCTGGAGGTGGAGATCCTTGCCGCTGAGTTTGGAACGCTTGGGATCGGAAGAGAAGGCGCCGCAGACCAGTTCGATCTCCTGATCAATAGCTGCCGCAATCCGGTGAACCGCGCCGATGAAAGCGCCGCGTCCACCACCCACCATGCCGTAACGAATTTTTCTGCTCATGAATAAAGGGGTTCGAATTCGCGGGGGTTATAGAGACCCCGCCGAAGCGAGTCAACGACGAGCGGAAGCGTCCTGATCCTACTCCTACTCGTTAGCCCTAATCGGAATCGGGTTAAGTCGATTAAGATTACGAGTAGGAGCAGGGTTAAGAGATGGTTCTTCCCCCATTCCCGCAATTCCCCTATATGCTTAGGCGTGGCCGACACGATCTCCATCATCGTTCCTGTCTTCAATGAGGAAGACAACATCCAGCCCATGGCGGATGAGACGGCGGCGGCGTTCAATCCCACCGGCTGTGATTGGGAACTGGTGTTCGTTGACGATCACAGCAATGACAAGACTTGGGAGCGCATCGCGGAAGCACGGAAAAAGGATTCGCACGTGCGCGGATTTCGTTTGGACAAGAACAGCGGGCAAAGCGCTGCCGTTTGGACCGGCATTCAAGGAACGGACCGGGCGCTCATCGCGACGCTTGATGGCGATCTTCAGAATGATCCGGCAGATCTTCCCAATCTCATGAAGGAGCTGAAGGATTGCGATTTCGCCTGCGGTTGGCGGCACAAACGCAAGGACACGTTTGTCCGAAAGATCTCCTCGGGCGTGGCGCGGAACTTTCGTTGTCGGGTGTTGAAATCCGAATTCAAAGACACCGGTTGCGCCGTCCGTGTGTTCAAGCGTGAATGTGTGAAAGCGTTGTTCGGCTTCAATGGCCTGCACCGCTTCATGCCGATTTTGGTGGAAGGAGCCGGATTCAAGTGCCGCGAAGTTCCCGTGAACCATCGTCCACGAGTGGCCGGCGTATCCAAATACGGAGTCTGGAACCGTGTTTGGCGGGGCATTTACGACCTGATCGCCATTTCGTGGTATCAAAAGCGGCGAGTGAACGTCGTGCCCTTCAAGGAGAGCGAATAGACCACTCAGGTGCGTCGGATTGAAGTCGGTTCAACGTGCCTTCTTTGGATTAGCTGAACTAATTAAATCTGTCAGTTCTTTTTAGAAGAACGGCTAATTGTGGTTGGGGATAAGTTATTTTGGTTTCCGACAAGAAAACGCTTGTGAAAAATTTCACGATGCCTCATTTTTCCCCGCGCTTTCGGTGGTTGTGGCCGTTTTTTGGCCGATTTTTCACGATTCCGAACAGTTTTTGACCATGCGGTTTTTCAAATCGATTTTTGCGGCTTCCTTGCTTTTTTGCCTGCCGATGCTCCTCGTTGGGGCAGACGCGGCGGGTGATGTCGCCAAAGAGGCAGTGGAGCAGGTAGAGGCTGTCGTCGAGGTAGTGGATGATCACGCTCATGAAGAAGGCGACCACTCTGAGCATGCGGAAGCGCATCATGGATTGCCGCGGAATGCGCCAATCCTCTGGGATCTGGGGTTCTTCCAGATCAATTCCTCGATGGTTGTCGTTTGGATCGTGGCGCTGGGCATCATTCTTGTGGTTCAGATGGGAACTCGTAATGTGAAAATGGTTCCTACCGGTCTGCAGAACTTCGTTGAGATGATCGTTGAAAGCATGTGGAATTTCTTCGAGGAGATCGTTGGGAATCACATGATCAAGAAGACTTTCTGGTTCTTCTGCACGGTCTTTGTTTTCATCCTCTTTACCAACTGGTTCGGGTTGATTCCAGGATTGGGCACGATTGGCTACGGGCACATGCACGATGGTCACTTCGTTGTCACCGAGCCGTTGATGCGCGGTGCCAATGCTGACTTGAACATGACGGCGGCCATGGCATTGCTGTTCTTCTTCCTGTGGACCAAGTGGTCAATCGGCGAAATTGGCGCTGGTGGGATGCTTGGTCACATCTTTGCGGTCAAGGGGCACGGTGGCGGATTCCTTGGGATTTTTTTGGTGCTCGTCTTCGTTTTCGTTGGTGCGATTGAAATCATCTCGATCTGTGTTCGCCCGGTGGCTCTCATGTTCCGTCTCTATGGAAATATCTTCGCGGGTGAGAACATCCTCGAAACTGTGATGCACATGGGCGGCCCGATCATGGGCGGAATATTCGTGCTGCCGTTTTACTTTTTGGAACTCCTCGTCGGATTGGTGCAGGCATTGGTGTTTGCGCTGTTGTGTGCGGTGTTCACCAGCTTGATGTGTGAACACCATGATGAGGAACACGCCCACTGAAGAATTTCGGTGGTCTGACCATGGCAAGACCGTGGGGACCGCTGATAGAAACTAGAAACTAAAAAAAAGGCTAAACAATGTTTGGTGTTATCTCAGGAGCAATCCACGTCGGTCTCGCCGCTATCGGTTCTGCGATCGGTGTGGGAATCATTGGTATGAAGGCAGCTGAAGCTACGGGTCGCAACCCGGGCGCTGCTGGTGCCATCCGTAACCAGGCGATTATTTTCGCCGCTCTCGCTGAAGGTGTTGTGTTCATCGCAATCTTCCTTGGCAAGTAATCCTACGAGACCTGCGGCAATTGCCGCGGGTCTCAAACAATTTTTAAGATGTTAGAGACGATTAATCTGTTTGCAGCTGCCGCTCCGGAAGGCGGCAATCTGGTGACTGACATCACCACTCAGTTCGGTGTGAACTGGGGACTGTTCACTTCCCAGCTAATCGCCTTCCTTGTGGTGGCCTTCGTGCTGAACAAGTTCGCGTACGGCCCGGTTGTGGAAGTGCTCGAGAAGCGCAAGCAGAAGATCGCCGAAGGCCTCGACAACGCCGAGAAGATCAAGCAGGAGCTCGCCAAGGCGGAAGAGTCCTGCGCGGCCAAGCTGAATGAAGCAGCCGAACAGGCGACCAAGATGATTGAAGAGGCGAAGGCCGCTGCCGCCCAGGTTCGTGAGACCGAAACGCAGAAGGCGATTGCCGAAGCCAAGTCGATCATCGAGAAGGCTCGTGAAGCGAACAGCAGTGAGCTGGAACGCATGAAGGCCGAGTTGCGTGGCGAAGTGGTTCGCTTGGTGGCGGAAACGACCGCGAAGGTGGCCGGCAAGGTGCTGACCGAAGACGACCAGAAGCGGTTGGCTGAGGAAACCAACAACCAGTTGGCGGCATAACGATTTTTCCGCTCCGGCGGAGTTGAAAGATGAAGATTTCCAAACAAGCCAAACGCGATGCGAAGACGCTTTTTCGGGCGTGTCTCGTGGATGGTGTGCTGAGTGACGACAAGGTTCGTCAGGCGGTGGGCAAGGTGGTAGAGGGTAAGCCGCGTGGTTACGTGGCGATCCTGCAACACTTCCAGCGCTTGGTGAAACTCGACATCGACAAGCGCACCGCGAAGGTGGAAAGCGCCACGGCGTTGTCGGACGAAATGCAGGCGTCGGTGAAGGCGAATTTGGAGACGAAATATGGCTCGGGTTTGGCCCTGAGTTTTTCGGTGAACCCGGAATTGATCGGTGGTCTGCGAGTGCAGGTTGGCAGCGAAGTTTTTGACGGCAGCGTTCAGGGTCGGTTGACCCAGTTGAAGAGTGGCGCAGCCCTTTGATTTTACGATAGAAGAGAGAATTTAATATGAGCGAGTTACTGCAGGAAATTGAGGCTCAAATCTCCGGGGTGAAGACCTCGGTGGATCAGCAAAATGTCGGCATCGTCCGCGAGGTCGGTGACGGTGTGGCGAAGCTTGAAGGTCTGTCTGGCTGCATGGCCAACGAGATGTTGGACTTTGGCGAAGGCGTGACCGGACTGGCACTCAACCTCGAAGAAACCGAGGTTGGCGCGATCCTGTTGGGTGATTCCACCAGCGTCCGCGAAGGCCAGGAAGTCAAGTCCACCGGCAAGCTCCTTTCGGTGCCGGTCGGCAAGGCGCTGCTCGGTCGCGTGGTGAACGCGCTCGGTCAGGCCATTGACGGCAAGGGCGACATCGAAGCCGAGACTTCTTATCCGGTTGAAAAGATCGCGCCGGGCATCGTGAAACGCCGCTCGGTGGATCAGCCGCTGCAGACGGGCATCATGGCCGTCGACGCGATGATCCCGATCGGTCGTGGCCAACGCGAATTGATCATTGGTGACCGCTCCACCGGCAAGACCACCGTCGCCGTGGACACGATGATCAACCAAGCGAACATCAATGCCCAGAACGAGGGCAAGGAAGGCTTTCGCCCGGTTTATAACATCTACGTCGCCATCGGTCAGAAGCAGTCGAACGTGGCCCGTGTGATCGCCGAGCTCGAAAAGGCCGACGCGATGAAATACACGATCGTCGTCTGCGCCGCGGCTTCCGATTCCGCTTCCAACCAATACCTCGCGCCGTTCTCCGGTGCCGCCATGGGTGAATACTTCATGGACAACGGGATGGACGCGCTGATCATTCACGATGATTTGTCCAAGCACGCCGTGGCTTACCGCGAGGTTTCGCTGATCCTGAAGCGTCCTTCCGGTCGTGAAGCGTTCCCGGGTGACGTCTTCTACCTGCACAGCCGGTTGCTCGAACGCTCGGCCCGTGTTGGTGAAAAGTATGGTGACGGATCGCTCACCGCGCTGCCGATCATTGAGACGCAGGCGGGTGACGTTTCCGCCTACATTCCGACGAACGTCATTTCCATTACCGATGGTCAGATCTACCTCGAAACGGACCTCTTCTACCAAGGTGTTCGTCCGGCTATTTCCGTGGGTTTGTCCGTGAGCCGCGTTGGTTCCGCCGCGCAGATCAAGGCCATGAAACAGGTGGCCGGCAAGATCAAGCTCGAGCTCGCCCAGTTCCGCGAACTGGCCGCTTTCGCGCAGTTCGGTTCCGACCTTGATGCCAAGACCCAGGCTCAGCTTGAGCGTGGCAAACGCATCGTCGAACTCTTCAAGCAGGACCAGTACAACCCGCAGCGCGTCGCCATTCAGGTTGCGACCCTTTGGGGCGTGCAGGAGAAGTTTTTTGACGATGTCGACGTCGACAAGATCAAGGACTTCCAAGCAAAGCTTTCCGAAGCCCTCCTTACCCGCAAGGCCGATCTGCTCGACAAGATCGAAGCCAAGGGCAAGGTCGATGACGAAGTTGGCGGCGATCTCAAGGCCGCGTTCGAAGAATTCAAATCCACCTATCGGTAAGACATGCCGAGCACACGCGACATCCGCCGACGGATAAAATCCGTCAAGAACACCGCCCAGATCACCAAGGCCATGCAGATGGTCGCGGCGTCCAAGATGCGCAAGGCGCAGGACGCGGCATTGGCGGGCCGTCCCTACGCCGAGTTGATGAACTCGGTGTTGGCGGAAGTGACGGCGAATGTCGGTGATTTCTCCAATCCGTTGATGGAGAAGCGCGATGAGGTGAAGAAGCGAGGTCTGGTGGTGGTAAGCTCCGACAAAGGTTTGTGCGGTGCGTTGAACACCAACCTGCTGCGCGAAGTGGCCAAGTATGACGCGGCCGTCACCGTGCACATCACCGCGGGTCGCAAGGCTTCGCAATATGTGGCCCGGTCCAAGCGCGAGCTCGCGGCTGAGTTCACCTACAAGGATGCTCCGTTGTTCGCGGAAGCCCGGCAGATTTCGAAGTTCGCCCAAGAGCTGTTCATCGAAAAGAAAGTGGATGCCGTCGACATTCTCTACACTGACTTCATCAACACGCTGACGCAGAAACCCACCGTGAAGAGTTTCCTTCCGGTCGGTGAAATCACTGCACTCGAAGCGGACATGACCGGTGACGACAGCCTCAAGACAGAGGAACTGCACGCCGGAAGCACCGAGTTCCTTTTTGAGCCGGGTGCGGAAGACGTGTTGGGCGCGTTGCTGCCACACTATTTGAATTACCAGGTTTACCAGATCCTTCTCGAAGCGAAGGCTTCCGAGCACAGCGCCCGGATGGTTGCAATGAAGAGCGCGACCGACAATGCAAAGGACCTGATCAAGGACCTGACGCTGCAATACAACAAGCTGCGCCAGGCAAACATCACCAGCGAACTCTTGGAAATCACCACGGCGCAGATGGCGCTGGGTAACTAGTTGTTCTTTGTTACGGCGGTTGTAATGTCTCTGATATGACAACGGCCCTTGAAAAAGCATTTGATGAAGCCGCGAAGTTGCCCAGTCGGCAGCAGAGGCAGGTCGCATCATATCTGCTCGAAGAAGTGTAACGCGTCAGGT
>JAYPXF010000030.1:0-7024 GCA_038154405.1 Verrucomicrobiales bacterium
GTCTGCAGCCGGGCGATGATCATCGATCGCGGCAAGGTGGTAGCCAACGGCACGCCTGCGGAACTCAAGGCCAAGTCCGAAGTGGCCGGTTCGGTTTCGCTGAAGGTCAAAGGAAAGAAAGCCAGCGACTTGCGCGGCAAGCTGGATGCCCTCGGTGTCGTGGGCAAATCCACCACGGTGGAAGAAAAGGACGGACTCGCATGGGTTCGAGCTTTCCCCAAGGAAACACCGAAGAACGGCGAAGTTTCCGCTGCCGTCGCCAATCTCGCCGCGAAGGAAGGCTGGGAGACCGTTGAGGTCTTCACCGAACAGGGACGCCTCGACGAGGTGTTCTGGAACCTCACCATTTCTGAAACCGTCAACAAGTAATCACAGCTATGGGCAACATCAAAACAATCGCCAAGCGCGAGTTGAGCGCATATTTCGCATCGCCGGTGGCATACGTGTTTATCGTCATCTTTCTGCTTCTCACGGGCTTCTTTACCTTCATGGTTGGCTCGTTTTTTGAACGTAACGAAGCATCGTTGGCCGCGTTTTTCATGTGGCATCCGTGGCTCTATCTCTTCCTGGTTCCGGCCGTGGGTATGCGCCTCTGGTCCGAGGAGCATCGGCAGGGGACCTTGGAATTGCTGATGACCATGCCGATCACTCCGTGGCAGGCAATCGTGGGCAAATTCCTCGCCAGTTGGGTGTTTCTCGGGATCGGCTTGGCGTTGACCTTTCCCATGATCATGACGGTCAATTACCTTGGTGATCCGGACAATGGCGTCATTTGGGGGGCTTACGTGGGTAGCTTCCTGATGGCCGGTGCCTATCTCGCAATTACCTGCCTGACTTCATCAATGACCCGCAATCAGGTCATCGCCTTCATCATCTCGGTGGTGGTTTGCCTCGTGTTGATTCTCGCGGGTTGGCCCCCGGTCACCAGTTTTGTGACCCAGATGTTCCCGGACGCGCCGTGGTTGGTCGCACTCGTTTCATCCTTCAGCGTGATGACCCACTTTGAGGATTTTCAGCGGGGCGTGATTGATTCCCGCCACCTGATCTTCTTCCTGTCCGTCATCGGGTTTTCCCTGTTTAGCACCAGCGTCACACTGAACAGCAGCCGTTCATAAAACTTCAACGCACTGAATCATCATGAGCAGCAAAAAGGTACAAACATTCTTTTTCTCCACTTTCGGTGTGGTCGCGGCCTTCGCGATTGCCATCGTGGTCAACTTCATCTTCTCGACCGTGAACAGCCGGATCGATCTCACGGCTGACAAGGTCTACACGGTGTCAGACGGAACGAAGAAGATCTTGGGCAAAATCGATACGCCCATCACGATTCGCTACTATTACACCCAGAACGAAGCAAACGCGCCGGTGTTTCTGAAGAACTACGCGCAGCGGGTCGAGGATCTGCTGCGCGAATACAAGCAGATGGCTCCCAAGTTCATCAAGCTGGAGAAGCTGGATCCACAGCCGGATACGGATGCCGAGGATTCCGCGAATCTGGACGGTATTGACGGGCAGATGTTGCAGACGGGGGACAAGTTCTACCTGGGAGTGTCATTCTCCTCGCTGGATCAGAAGGAGGCCATCCCGTTTCTGACACCGGACCGTGAACGTCTATTGGAATATGACCTGTCCCGTGCGATCAGCCGGGTGATGGTGGCTGAAAAGCCGGTCGTGGGCATCATGAGTGCATTGCCCGTGATGGGCTCGAATCCCACGCCGCAGATGATGCGGATGGGACAGTTTCAAGGTGCGCCGCAATGGGTCGCGATCAGCGAACTGAAGAGTGATTTCGAGGTGAAGGAGATTCAACTCACCGCGGAAGAGATTCCTGACGATGTGGATGTGCTGGTCGTCATTCATCCACGCGGCATCACCGAGGGGATGGAATACGCGATCGATCAGTTCGTTTTGGGCGGTGGCAAGCTGATCGCCATGGTGGATCCGCTCTCGATCATCGACCGTCAGAACAACGGGGGCGGCAATCCCATGATGGGAGGCGGGCCGCAGACTAGCTCAAGTCTCGACAAGCTGTTTGGCTCATGGGGTGTGACTTTTGAGAAGAGCAAGGTGGTGGCAGATCTCAACTTCCTCAGCCGCATGATGCGTGGCAGCCAGCCGGAGGACAATTTGACCGTGCTCTCCATCAATTCCAGCGGGGTCAATACCAATGACATTGCCACCAGCCAGTTGGGCAGCCTACTGATGCCGTTTGCGGGAAGTTTCTCTGGGGACCCGGCCGACGGGTTGACGAAAACGGTCCTGCTGAACAGCACGGATGATTCGCAACTGGTGGAAGGTTTCCTCGCCCAGATGGGCGGGCAGGCCATCACCAAGGATTTTAAACCCGACGGAGACAAGAAGAGTCTGGCGATTCGCCTCTCAGGTAAATTCAAGACCGCTTTTCCAGATGGCAAGCCCGGGAGTTCTGACGAACCGGATCCGGCCGACGGTGAAAAGAAGGAGGAGAAGAAAGAAGACTCCGATCATTTGGCGGAAGCTGCCGAAGATAATCACGTGGTGCTTGTAGCGGATGCGGACATGCTGTTCGACCAGTTCTGTGTGCAGGTGCAGAACCTGTTTGGCGCCCGGATCGTGACTCCGCGCAATGCCAACATCAACCTGTTGCAAAACCTCGTGGAGCAGATGGCTGGCGACGCGAATCTGATCAACGCCCGGAGTCGGGCCATTCGCACCCGGTCATTCACCTTGGTCGCCAAGATGCGGACGGAGGCGGAAGCCAAGTACCGAGACCAGATCAAGGAATTGGAAGGCGGTCTGCAGGAAACCCAACGCCGGTTGAACGAGCTTCAGCGAGCCAAGGAAGACAAGAGTCAACGATTCATCATGTCACCGGAGCAGAAGACGGAATTGGAGAAGTTCCGCAAGCAGCAGGTGGATACCAACAAGAAGCTCAAGGAGCTCCGCAAGGATCTTCGTCGTGAAATCGACTCACTCCAGAACCGTCTGAAGTGGGCCAACATCCTGGGTATGCCCGCAGTGGTGATCGTGCTCGGATTGTTGGTGGGACTGATCAAGAGACAAAGGACTGCAGCGAAATGAACAGCAAACAATTCACTAAAATCCTGATTGTGGTGGCGGTCATCGGACTCGCCGGGTTCCTTCTGAAAAGCAGCCGTGATGACGCCTGGAAGGAGGCGGCCGGCGGCGGAGGATCGAAGGTTCTCGGTGAGGACTTCGACGTGAACACGGTCGCCGGTGTGACCATCAAGAATTCTGATGGCGAGTTGAATGTGGCCAAGGTCGGTGATGCCTGGGTGGTCAAGGAGCGGGGCGGCTACGCCGCCAACTTCCCGACCGTGGTCGACTTTGTCCGCAAGGTGGGCGATCTGAAGGTCGTCCAGAAACAGGCCATCGGCCCTTCTGCCTTTGCCCGCATGGAAGTCAACGAGCCTGGCTCCGAAAAGGGGGCGGGGACGTTGGTTGAGCTCAAGGACAAGGACGGCAAGGCGTTGAAATCTCTGATCTTGGGTAAGGAAGTGAAGAAGAAGCCGGAGGCCAATTCGCCGTTTGGCGGCAACGATTTTGCCGTCGGTCGTTGGGTCTTGGATCCGGCGGATCAGGAGAACATCTTGACCGTTTCCGAGACCTTCAGCGACGCGGGCACGGATGCGGGTGACTGGCTGAATAAGGATTTCTTCGCGGTGGACAATCTGAAATCCATCGCGGTCACATCCGCCACTAATGATCATTCGTGGTCGGTTAGCAGGGCGGTCAACAAAGACAGCGATTGGACGCTGGGTGGTCTGAAGCAGGGAGAAGAGACCGATTCCGGGAAGATGTCCTCGATTGGAAATCCTCTAAACTCGCCGTCGTTCCAGGACGTTGTCACCGACAAGAAGGATGAGGAGCTCGGACTCGATAAGGCAACCAAGGTGGCGATGACCACGTTCGACGGTTTCAAATACGATCTGCTGATCGGGAATCCGACGGAAGACAATGATTATCCGATCAAGCTGAGCATTTCCGCCGAGTTGGCTGACAAACGGACTCCGGGCAAAGATGAGAAGGCGGAGGACAAGGAGAAACTCGACAAGGAATTTGCTGACAATCTCAAGAAGTTGAAGGAGAAGCTGGAGAATGAAAGGGGTTACACCAAATGGACCTACATGGTTTCCAAGTGGACAGTCGACGCGTTCTTCAAGAAGCGCAGTGATTTCATCAAGGAGAAGGAAGAAGCGAAGACGGAGGTCCCGCCCGTTCCCACTCCTTTGCTGGCACCTCCGGCTTCGGCACCCACGATTCCATTGAAACCCGCAGCGACTTCGACCGAGAAGAAGGAAGCAGCCTCGAAGAAACCGACTCCGGCAAAGACGGAAACGAAGACTGAGGTAAAGAAGGTGGCGCCCAAGGCCAAATCAAAACCGGCTCCCGTTGACGCAAAGACGGAAGCTTTGGTTGAGAAGAAGGAGCCGGCTCCTGCTCCCAAGAAGTCTGCTCCTGAATCCGAGAAACCCGCCAACACGGAAGCCCCGGCCAAGACGGGGGAAGAGAAGCCGGTGGTGGAGAAGAAGTGATTCCGGTCGCGGATTCTACTTGCGAAAGGCTCGGCGGTTGCCGGGCCTTTTTTGCTTTCATTACGACCTGTTCGGTCCGAACAATAGGGAAATTTCCGACCGAACCAACCTGACGCATCGTGGAAGCTGGAGCCAACAAACGCATTGTAGTAATCGATGACCATCCCCTGATTCGATTTGCGTTCACCCAATTGATCGACAAGGAAAGCAACCTGACCTGCTGTGGACAGGCGGACGGTGCCGATTCCGGGATCGAGATGGTGAAGGAATTGAACCCCGACCTGGTGGTTCTGGATCTGGGGCTGGGCGACGGCGATGGCTTCAAGGTGCTCGATGCGCTCAAGAAGGAGATAGGTGATATCAGCATTCTGATCTGCTCACGACACACGGATCCGTTGTTGGCGGAGCGTGGCCTGCATGCCGGGGCGAATGGGTTCATCTCGAAGGAAGAACCCCCCGAGATCTTCATCACCGCAATCAAGACCATTTTGGAAGGTCGCAAGTACGTGGGACCGATCCTGGCCGATCGGGTGGCACGCCGGATGATGGAGAACCAGGCTGAAGGACGGAAAGGGGGGCTCGACAGTCTTTCCACCCGGGAATTGCAGATCTTCCGGTTGCTCGGCGAGGGCAAGAACAACAAGCAGATCGCGGCCGAACTCGGCGTGAGTTCCAAGACGGTCGATGCTCATCGCGAGAACATCAAACACAAGCTCGGTATCGGCGATTCCATCAGCCTGATCAAGCATGCCGTCAGTTGGGTTGAGTCCGATCGCCACTGATCGGGTGTTAGTCCGTTCTACACAAACGAGAGTCCCAGCCGTCGTCCTCAAGAATGGTCGGTTACCATAGTGCAGTCGCAGGGAAATTCGATGGATCTCCAGTTCCAAAGTGTTCGACTTGGGCGGTAGAGGACTCAAGGTCGACGGTTGAGAACCGTCGCTACGGCGATGTTGGAGGGGGCCATCTCACCCGTTGGACTCGGGTGGTTTGCTCTTGAGTTTGAATTGGGTGGCGATCACGACCACCGCGCCGCCGATGAACCATACGGGGAACCATTGGGCGGCTGACTTGAAGAGTTCGTCGGATTCGGTTGCCAATTCGGGCTGTTCACGCAACTTGGCGACGAGCAGGGCGTAGCCGATCCCCAATAGACCGTATCCGAGGTTTAGCGCCAATCCCTTGAAGCTGAGCGCGGTGGCACGGATCGATTGATCGGCGACACGGTTGAGGTGATACGAGACTGAGAATCCGGTCATCGAGATGCCGGCGAACAACATCCAGGAAAAGACGACGCCGGCGAACGGAATGAACCGGGAAATTCCCAGAAAGGCGGTCAGAACCACCGCGCATATGATCAGGAAACCCTGGTTTGGTGTCTTGGTTTCTGCCATGCGGCGCGACCAGGAAGCAACGAAGAAATTGACGACGGCAGTGCCGGCTCCGATCAGCCCGAAGGCCACGGCGGGATATCCGATGAGACGGTAATACTCACTGTTCAGCGTGATGAACATGCGGATGGCGCTGTCCATAAAGGCGGCTGCGAAGATGATCATGAACGGGAACGGAGTGGTGCAGATCCATTTGCCGACCTTCCAGGTCTGGGCAAAGGCGGCACGGACGCTGAGATCCTGTTTCGCGTGCGAATTCAATCCCGGTTCCAGCATCCGGCAAGTGATCACCAGCGTGGCCAATGCGGTGATCATGTTGAGATAGAGCGGAAAGCGCATGGTTGTTTCCTGCGTGACCGTGGTGTTCATCCCAAGCAGATCCGCACACCATTGCATGGCCTTGGGATCGTAGACGAGACCGCCAATGATCAGGGCGACGACAAAGGCCATGGATTGCCAGCGGGTGACGCCTTGAAGAACTTTCGGCCATTCATCGGCTCGTCCGGCTTCGTCCAGCGAATCGTAAGCCAAGGCTTCATCGGCGCCGCTGGCAGCCGCCTCGGCGAGGCCGCTGAACATGCGGTTGATGGCCAATATGATGAAGAGGAGATTTGAGTTGCCCGTGGGAGCAAATGCCCAGACTGCCATTTCGGTCATCATCAACGCACCGGCCATGACCAGCAGTTTCTTGCGCCCGATCAGGTCGGAGATCGCACCGGATGGCACTTCAGTGAGGATGATGGTGGCCGCCCAGATCGAGTTGAGGATTGCGAACTGCTCCAGGGTCATGCCGAAATCCAGATAGATGACGGCGAAGACCGGGTAGTAGAACCGCGCATTGAAGCAAACGCGAAACGCGATGAAGAGATTGGCATTGCGGGTTGCGCGTTCCGCGGCTTGACTGGTTGCGGGATCAGCCATCGATGAGAGTCTTGTTGGGGAGCAGGTTTGGCAATAATGCGATACACACGAAGCCGAATGCGAGGCACAGAAGAGGTGGCGCCCCGATTCCCGCTGGAATGAATCCGATCACTACGGCGCATCCGGCTGCGGTCAGGGCGTAGGGCATTTGGGTTCGCACGTGTTCCACGGGTTCGA
>JAYPXF010000030.1:7034-13064 GCA_038154405.1 Verrucomicrobiales bacterium
ATACGGCACCACTGAAAACGGCTGCTACTGTGGCCGGAACCATCGCCGTCCCGGTAGAGTCGGTATCGAGTCCGATGGCAACCGGAAGCACCAGCGGCATGAGAACTCCCATGGTTCCCCAGGAAGTCCCGGTGGTGAACGAGGTCAATACACCGACCGCAAACACGGTCGCAGGGAACAATGCCGGCGGAAGTTTGCCTTCCAGCAACTGCGCGAGAACGGCTGCGGCATCGAGCGTCTTCAAGGTGCTGCTCAGACACCAGGCGGCAATGAGGATCAGACACGGGGAGAACATCTTGAGCACACCGTCCATGAACGCATCGCCGACAGGTTGGTTCTTGATGATTGTGCGGCGATTCATTAACCAGGCCACAATGCAGGCGATGACACTCACACGCAGCAACACCTGGTCGGCGGGAGCTGCTCCGAACGCATGCATCAACTTGTCGAATGTGACCGGAGACAGTTTGCCCTCCGTGCCGGTGATATAGAGACCGGTCATCAGTCCGCCGATCAGTGTCAGGAGCGGTACGATCGCGTTCCACGCGAGACCTGAATCAGGCGCCGCTTCCGGTCGATCCTTCCCGGTCGCGCTGGCGTCGGCTTCGGATGCTCGCATTGGGCCCGGATGCCATGCGCGGAGTATGGCGACCAACAGCAGGCACAATGTGAACCAGCAGTAGAAATTCATCGGTATCGAACGCAGGAATATCGCGAAAGAGTTGATCTCCTCTGTGCCGGCGTTCTGGTAACCCTCGCGGATCATGGAAAGCTGATAGGCGATCCACGTGGACATGATCGCCACACAGGCGACCGCCGAGCTGGTGGAATCCACGATGTAGGAAAGTTTGGCACGTGAAACACCTACGCGATCACTCATGGGGCGAATGGTTTTTCCGGTGAGCAGGCTGCTGGCAAGACCGTCAAAGAAGCAGACGAGCCCCAGACCGAACGCGGAGAGTTCGGCGCGGCGCTTTGAGTTCCTTGAGCGGGCCAGCCAGGCGGAAAACATCGCCTCCAGTCCGCGGCCTTTCTCCAAAAAGGCGGCAAATCCTCCGAGGAGCAGGGTAATGATCAATACGCTCAGGTTCCAGCCGCTCTGCAGGGAAGGGATGAGATGATCGGAGAAGAATGCGGGGAAGGCTTCATGGATCTTGCCGTTGGCGATCAGGATGGTGCCGGATGCGGCTCCGACGAGCAGTCCTCCCATCGCGCTGCGCAAGACCAGTACAGTGGTGATGGCGACAACGCTCGGCCACAAGGCGCGAACGGCAAACTCGGAGGGTGCAATCACGAATGAGAGCAACAGGACGCTCGCCAAGTATCCGATTCGCCAGGTCATTATTTTAGTGTTTCAGCAGCTGGGCTGTTTGTGGGCGTCCTTGAGACGGGCGATGGCACGCTGAATCCTGGTCTTCATCGTTTCCTCCCGCTTGGCTCCGTTGATCCAGTCTGTGTAAAGCGCCTTGTAACTGAGAGCAAGGCCTTCGAAGAACCTCCCGATAGCGCGATTACGTTTCAATTCCTTGGCGAAGTCGGCGGAGACCAAGGCGGATTTCTTCTTGGCCGCCTTCTTTTTCAGGACGATGCCGTTTTCATTGTTCTTGCTGGCGAGATTGGAGATCACACGGGTTGGGATCTTGTCTTCCGCTTCGAAGCGGATGGCTCGGTTGTGCTGATTCTCATCAACGCAGGGATCAAATCGCATGGTTTCTTCGGTCAAGAGTGCGCCGTGATAGAAAGTGATCGATACGTGCGACTTGAAGCCCCACAGCATGCAGACGATCCCTTGACGGGTGAAGGCCGGGCCGCCCCATTTCCAATCTTCCTTGATATCCGGGTTGCCCTTGAGAATGGCTTCGCGGATCCGGGACAGCAACGGCTGCGCCCAGTCCGCCTTGCCCGCGATGTATTTGTCGATCTTCTCTGTGGACATGCGTGTTGTTTAACCGGGTTCCGCTTTTCAGTCGACACGTGAAACTCGCATCGCAATTCTCTCGGCATGAATCAACATCTGGTCCGAATGTTCGCGGTTGTGTTGCTCGGTTTTGGTGGAGTGGTAAAACCGGTTGTTGCGGCCTCCAAGCCCAATTTCTTGTTCGTGATCGCGGATGACATGACCCATCGGGACATCGGTTGTTA
Source organism: Verrucomicrobiales bacterium (assembly GCA_038154405.1). GTDB lineage: Bacteria > Verrucomicrobiota > Verrucomicrobiia > Limisphaerales > JAYPXF01. Next base: position 9,177 of record JAYPXF010000030.1, read on the forward strand.
CGGTGGGCAGGCGCATACGCCAAATATCGACAAGTTGGCGACCGAAGGGATGCGTTTCACGCGATGCTTTCAGGCTGCTCCGATGTGTTCGCCCACGCGGCACAACATTTATACGGGGCTGTATCCGGTGAAGAGCGGGGCCTATCCGAATCACACGTTGGCCAAGGACGGGACGATGCGCATTGTTCATTACCTGAAGCGACTCGGTTACCGGGTGGCATTGAGCGGCACGACACACATTTCGCCCAAGGAGGTTTTTCCCTTCGAGTATTCCGGTCAGAAGAATCCGGAGTTTGGGAAGATCGACGAGCTGTTCGCCGAATGCGCGAAGGCCGACACGCCGTTCTGTCTCTTCGCCTGTTCGAACGAACCGCATACGCCATGGAATAAAGGCGATCGTTCGCGATATCCGGTGGATGAGGTCAAACTGCCACCTTACCTGGTGGATACGCCTGAGACCCGAGATGGAATGTCACGCTACCTGGCGGAGGTCACTTATTACGATTGGCAGGTAGGGAAACTGTTGAAGCTGCTGGAGAAGCACAAGCTGGCGGACAACACGATGGTGACGGTGGTGAGCGAGCAGGGGGCAAGCCTGCCGTTTGGCAAATGGACCTGCTACGACACCGGCTTGCAGAGTGCCATGGTGGTTCGCTGGCCGGGCAAGGTGAAGGCCGGTGCGGTGACCGACGCGATGGTGGGATATGTGGATGTGTTGCCCACCTTCGTGGAGGCCGCAGGAGGCAAACCGGCAAAGGAGCTCGACGGCAGGAGCTTTCTGCCGGTGTTGAGCGGAGAGGCCGATTCGCACAAGGAATTGGTCTATGGAATCATGACCACGCGGGGAATCATCAACGGTTCGAGCACTTTTGGAATTCGTTCCGTGCGCAATGAGAAGTTCAAATACATCTGGAACTTCACACCGGAGATTCCATTCCGCAACGCCTGCGTGAAGTCCAAGGAGTTTCAATCATGGATCCGGGCCGCTGAGGCCGGGGACGGGCGGGCAGCCGAACGAGTGCGTCGTTACCAACATCGTCCGGCGGAGGAGCTCTATGACGTGAGCAAGGATCCTCTGGAATGGAAGAATCTGGCGGATGATCCGAGATACGCGGAAACCAAGTCCAAGTTGCGAGCGCAGCTGGATGACTGGATGAAGCAACAGGGGGACAAGGGACAGCAGACAGAGATCGAAGCCCCGCAACATCAGGGCAAGAATCGCAAGAAGAACGCGGGAAACAAGGCGGGGAAATCCAAAGGTAGGAAGAAGCGGAATCAAAAGAAATAGGGCAGGCTCGAAAGCCTGCCCTGTAATCGGACAAATTGGACGATCGGTCTTTTACGGCGGATCAGACACCCGCTTCTTCGCGGGAGACAATTCTGATCGAGTTCACGCCGCAACGTTGCACCGGACGGCTCTTCTCTCCGCCGCCGGCACGCTCGGTTTCCACGTCACCAATGGCTCCGAGAACATCGTCACCGCCGATGAGGGTGCCAAAACAGGTGTACTGGCCGTCGAGAAAATTGGCGGCGTCCAGGCAGATGAAAAACTGGCAACCCGCGCTGTCCGGATGCTGGGAGCGGGCCATGGAAATCACTCCCCGGACGTGCGGATTGTTGTTGAACTCGGCAGCAATCTTGTAGCCTGGATCGCCCGTGCCCCAGCGATGGGCCTCGTTGGGATCCTTGGTGAGCGGATCGCCGCCTTGGATCATGAAGCCTTTGACGACGCGATGAAACGCGGTGCCGTCATAGAAGCCGTCCTTGGCCAGGTTGGTGAAGTTCTCCACGGTCTTGGGCGCGACATCGTTCCAGAAATCGATGACCATATCGCCGTGGTCGGTTGAGATGATAGCGACTTCGCTCATGCGCTAGCTTTGGCAGTCGCGGGAGGAAATTCCAATGTCTAATTTCTCCGGGTCACTGGGAGGGAGGGCCCATGGAGCGAATTGGATATTGCTGGAGATGCCGTTGCAGTTCGTCCGTCGGCATGGTGTTGGTGTAGGCTTTCCAGATCATTGCATCATGGCGGAAGGAGCGGAGATTTGTCGGGAAACTCCACCAGACTGATTTGGCTTTGATGAGATCGTTCGCGTCGAGGGCATCCTGCATGAGCTTCTGATACCGGGGTATTTCATTGGAAGCGGCACGGTCCATTTCCGCGAGATGGCTCAAGATGATACGCTGTAGCGCGGGTTGTTCAGTCCGGGGCGCCTTGTGCCAGACCTGTTCATACATGTTCAGAATACTGCGCAGTTTTGTCGGATTGGCGGTGGCAAAGTCGTCGGCCGCCTTGCTCATCTGAGCGTAGCCCGTGTCCGGCAACGGGTTGTCATTCGGTGGCGGGAGCATGGGCATATAGACTGGGAACTGCAATTGACCGGGACCGGGACGAATGATGCCCATCATGAAATTTGGCGGCGCACGTGGAGGAGCGGGAGGTTGGGAATTGTCTGGACGGCCTGACGATGGTGAGGGCGCCGGATTGTCATCGCCGAAAAGGAACCCGTCTATCTCCGCATCGCTTTGGGGAACTGCAGCCCTTGAATCGCCTCCAAACAGACTTCCCGGTTGCAGGTTTGCCCCGGGATTGCCCGGTTCGGAAACAGACTCCGGTAGTGCCTCCGCTTGCTCGATTGGCATTCCGGTATCGCGGGCGAAATCGATGATCAGATACAAGACCGCGGCCAAGGTGATCCCCACGATGGCATAGAGGGTGTAGTTGCGACTTCGCGCCGCCTCTCTAGGAGCGGACTCGAATGCCGATCCACTGGGGACGGTGGGGTCCGTGTGGAAAGATGCGTTCATGCCAACGGTGGCGTCGGGCGGCGGAGATGATGTGTTGGTGGACGTGGAGGCCATCAGGCGTGACCGGGCCTCCGGCGGAATGGAGATCGTGGCGTTGGATTCGGATCGCAGAGACATGATGTCCACCAGCAGATCGTCGTAGTTCTGATATCGGTCCTCGATCCGCTTGGCGGACATGCGGGCGATCATGTTGTCCATGCCATCCGGCAGTTCAGTGCCGAGCGTGACGCCGGTGGGGATGGGCTGCTCGGCGTGGGCTTTGATCAAGGCGTATGGCGAGTTGCCCTTGAAGGGCTTCTTACCGGTGACCAGTGTCAGCAGGGTGATGCCCAAGGAATAGATATCCGTGCGATGATCCACGTACTTCGCGTCTTCCGCTTGTTCCGGGGCCATGTAATTCGGTGAGCCGAGCCCCATGCCGGTCATGGTCATGCTGCTCTCCTCCGACAGGATCTTGGCGAGGCCAAGGTCGGCCAGCTTCACCCGGCCGTCGATGGTGATGAGGATGTTCTCCGGCTTGATGTCGCGGTGGATGATCTGCTTGGACCAGGCCGACTGCAGGGCTTCGGCAACCGCGGCGATGATTTCCAGGGCTTCGGCGGGCGGGAGTTTTCCGGTGCGCTTGAGTCGCTGCACGAGGTTCTCGCCCTCGATGTACTCCATCACGGAGTAGTGCAATCCATCCGCGTCGCCGAAGTCGAAGACCTGCACCAGATTAGGATGATTGATCACGGCCGCGGCCCGGGCTTCGCGCTCGAAGCGTTCCAGAAATTCTGGGTCGCTCGCCAGTCGATCGGCCAATACCTTCACCGCCACCTTGCGATTCAGCTTGGTCTGAATGGCTTCGTACACCGTGCCCAGTCCTCCGGCGCCGATCTTGCGTGTGATCTTCAGATCGACATTGATCGTGGGGAACACATTGGCGGCGATTTTGGACGGTTCAGACATAGGGGACGATGTGCCGTGACCAAATTGGTGCAGTGCTTGGGGAAAAGCAATTTGAAAGGCCATTGCCGAAGCTCCATGAAAAGCCCGAGGCAACCGGGGATCTCCTTGTCACCACCGGGGTGTGCCGTTAGG
>JAYPXF010000030.1:13074-19600 GCA_038154405.1 Verrucomicrobiales bacterium
AATGGCAAGGTGCTGGCCGAGAAGTCTGACCGCATCTTCGTGGATATCGGTTACTCGGTAGTGGAGAGTCCTCGCGACCAGATTCTTGAGATCCGGAAGACGGGAGCCAGGAAGACCGGGGCGGCGAAGATTGCCGTGGCCAAGACGAAACAACGCGGACTGTACCTGACCAATGACAAGCGGCCGCCTGCCGGAACCGTTCGCGAACTGGTGAAACGGTTGGGCGAATCGGTGGTGCAGGTGAAGACTCCTTCCGGTTTGGGATCTGGCTATTTCCTGAATGAAGAGGGTTATCTGATCACGAACTTCCACGTGATTGAAGGTGAGTCGCGCATCACCATCGAGGTGTATCATCAGGATGACGGGCAGCTCGATCGCAAGAGCTACCGGGATGTGCGGATCATGGCGTTGAACAAGTTCGCGGATCTGGCCCTGCTGAAGATCGAAGACAAGGGTGCGCCGAAATTCAAACCCGTGCCACTGGGCGATGCTGACAAGCTGAATGTGGGCGAGAAGGTTTTTGCGATCGGGAGTCCCTTGGGCTTGGAGCGGACGGTGACCGAGGGAATTCTGAGCACCAAGACCCGGCAGATGGGCGGTTCGCTTTACCTGCAGACAACCACGCAGATCAACCCCGGCAATTCCGGTGGCCCGCTTTTCAATCTTCATGGCGAGGTGATCGGGGTCACCAACATGAAGATGACTTTCAGTGAAGGACTGGGATTTGCGATTCCCGCCGAGCAGGTGAAGTACTTCGTCGATCACCGGGAAGCCTTCGCCTACGATAATGACAATCCCAGCAACGGCTACATCTACCTGCCGCCGCCGTCACGCGTGTCGGCGGGGGATTCCTCGAGCAGCAAGATCAAGCTGAACGCCAAACGCAGGAAGTCATCCGGCGACAAGAAGTGATTTTCAGAAACAAATTCGAACTTGGAGCGTCATATAACCAACACCATCACACCATGAAGAGCATCCGATTGACCGTATTCGCCTTTATAGCCCTCCTTGCATCCGCCCTGTTCGTGCGCGCCGATCTGCCGGCACCCGAACGCCTGGCTGGACGTGACGCCACCGTGATCTTTACCGTGCCGGATTGGTCCTCCGCCGTGTCGGCATTCAAGTCGACCGCTTCCGGAAGACTGCTGGAAGACCCGGCAATGAAGCCATTGATCGAGCGGATTAAGAAAGATTTCCGGGAGTCGATCAGCGCTGAAATGAGTGAGAAGGACCAGAAGTATCTCGATGAATTTCTGAGTCTGCTCGAGGGGCAGATCACGGTCGTGCTGGATGATCTGAGCGACATCGGGAAGAACCCGGAAATGCCGCCGCTGAGCATCATCTTCGATGTTAAGGACAAGGCGGGGAAATTGGCAGACTTCATGAATCGGTCGATTGAGGATGAGGATGAGCTTCAGGTGGTTCGTGAGAAGGTAGCGGGTGGCGAGGTGTTCTCCATGATCTCCAAGGACAAGAAGAAGAAAGCCGGCGGCAACATGTATGTCGGTATTTCCGGCTCCATGCTGGCAATTGCCTTCGAGAAGGAAAAGGTTGCCAATCTGATCCGCCGCAAGAACGGGGATCTGCAGAACAGCCTGGCGGACAATCCGACTTTCCGCGCCGATCACGCCCGGTTTTTCCGCAATGCCAAAGGTTATCTGTGGGCCAATGTCGAGGAACTGATGAAGCTGGCTCGCGAGAACTCCCAGCCGCCTGCTCAGAATCAGCAGACGAATCCTTTTGCGATGGCTATGGATCCGATGAAGATGTTCAATGCCTTGGGGTTGATGGGCTGGAAGAGTTTTGCCATGGCGTCCGACTTTGATTCGCAGGGTGCGGATGTACAGGCTTTCCTCAATGTTCCGGAAACCGGACGCAAAGGATTGTTCAAGTTGTTCGAGACTTCGCAAGAGGCGGCGGGGCCGCTGCCTTTCGTTGCCGGCGATGTGGCGAAGTTCATGCGCTGGCGCAAGAGCGGCCAGGATCTGCTCAACATCATTGAGCGAACCATGGCGGAAGCCGTGCCGCCGTTTGCCGGTTTCATCAGCATGATGATTGATCAGGCGGGCAAGACGAAGGATCCCAACTTCAACTTCCGCCAGCAGTTCATTGGCAATCTGGGTGATGACATGATCACCGTGCAGCGGACGCCAAAGGAGTTCACCTTGGAGAGCCTCGCATCACCGCCAACTCTCTATTTCATCGCTTCCAGCAGCCCGGATGCTTTGCTGGATGCCTTGGTCACCGCCCAGTCATCGATGGGCATTCCCGGGATGAAGGCCAACAATGAGGAATACCTCGGGAAGCGTATCGTGGCGATGCCTGCGGGTGTGAAGATGGGACCGGGCGGCAAACCGGCTGGTCCCAAGAGTGCGTATGTCACTGCGGCCCGCGGTTACATGGTCATCGGTTCGGAGCGGGCCTTGGTGGAGGATTTCATTCGTGGTGGCAATCCTCCGCGTGGCCTGACTGAAGTGAACGGTTTTCGTCGCGCGGCCGAGCAGGTTGGCGGTTTGGGAACGGGCTGGTTCTTCTACGAGAATCCCGCGGATACGCTCAACATGCTGCTCACTTCTTTGAAGAAAGATCCCAATGTACTGCAGCGATTCTTTGGACCCGGAATGTTCAACATGATCATGGTGAATCCGAACAAGAAGGTGGGATCCAAACCGACCGTCAAAATGGAGCAACGCGTGGCCGAATACATCAAGCTGCTACCAGATTTTAATCAGATTGCGAAATACCTCAACTTCACGGTCGGCAGTGTGAGCTCTGACGCGTCCGGCATTCTTCTGCGCAGCTACACCCCCGACAAGATCGGTCGCTGACATTCGCAGCGACCCACGTTGGAATTCCCGGTCTGTCAGTTTGGCTTAGCAGGAACGCTAAACGGGCGTTCCTGAAAGTTATCAGTTGTCCACTTGTTTGGGGATTCCCCCGATAAACTTGACTGGATTGCCGGGAATCATTGGCCATAATGCGTTCATCCATGCATGTGGGCGCAAAATCTGGACTGTTGATTGCCGTCTTCCTGACGGCGACGCTTTCGGCCGACGAGTTTCAGTTCTTCGAATCCAAGATCCGTCCCGTGCTTGCGTCCAAGTGCTACGGATGCCATTCGCCCAAAGCGGAGAAGATCAAAGGAGACTTCCTGTTGGATACCCGTGCCGGCATCCGCAAGGGCGGGGCGTCCAAGCGAGACGCGGTGATACCGGGAGACATCGCAGGCAGTCAGCTCATCGAAGCCATTCGGTATGGGAATGAGAAGCTGCAGATGCCACCGGACGGCAAACTTTCGGATGTTGTCATTGCGGATTTCGAGAAGTGGATCGGCATGGGGGCGCCCGATCCGAGGGATGGAGTTTCGAAGCTCCCTCGTGAAATCGTCGCCGAGAACCATTGGGCGTGGAAGAACCCGAAACGTCGACCGGCTCCGGATGTTCGTGACAAGAATTGGGTGAGAGATCCACTCGATCAGTTTGTCCTCGCCCGCTTGGAGAAGGAGGGGATGCGGCCCAATCCGGAGGCGGATCGGAGGACACTCATCCGTCGTGCGACGCTGGAGCTTGCGGGATTGCCGCCGTCCGTGGAGGACATTCACGCGTTCGTCAATGATCCGGCGGATACCCAGGCTGCCTTCGCCAAGGTGGTGGATCGTCTGCTGCAGCAATCCAGCTTAGGTGTACGCTGGGGCCGGCATTGGCTGGATGTCGCACGTTACGGTGAATCCAGCGGTTACTCACGCAACATGTTGTTTCCCTACGCATGGCGCTACCGTAACTGGGTGGTCGACAGCTTCAACAAGGACAAGCCGTTCGACCGATTCATTCGCGAGCAGATTGCGGGCGACCTGCTGCCGTCAAAGACCTATGAGCAGAAGGAGGATCAGACTCTGGGGACTGCGTTTCTGACGGTGGGGGCGAAGACCTTCAATGAGGGCAATAAGACGCTGTTTGATCTGAACTGCGCCGACGATCAGATCGATGTGACCTGTCGTGCCTTTCTCGCGCTGACGGTGAACTGTGCCCGTTGTCACGATCACAAATACGATCCGATTCCGACGCGGGACTACTACGCGTTGGCCGGTATTTTTCTCTCGAGCCGTAATCTCGCCGGTTCCGAAACGAATGTCCGCAACGAGCATTCAGAGGCTTTGCCGTTGGGCCCCGAAGGCTGGGAGATTCTCACCCGGATCAAGGAGGCACAGAAGAAGGCGGACAAAACGCAGGCGAGATACATGGAGTTGGTGAAGAAGCGCAATGGACTGCGCGACCCGTTGATCAAGCAGAAGATCGATTGGAAGAAGAACCCGACTCCTGAATTGGCTAAAGCCGAGGCGGAGGTGCAGGCGTTCCAAGCGGTGGTGAAAGAGGCAAAAGCCTCCATCCCGGAACCGCCGGAGTATGCGATGGCGGTGGTGGATGGTCTCGATCCGGAAAAAGCAAAAGACTTCGACAAATTCATTGAGGCCGAGAAGGAGGAAATCGCGGAAATGAAGAAGGCGAAGAAGCGTCCGAAGCTGCCGACGCCGACCCAGCCGAAGATTCGGGATTCACCGTTGTACGACAAGGGACTGCACGACGCGCCACTCGATCCGGTGCCAAGGGGCGCATTGACTCTGTTCGAGTATCGGACGCCGACCGTCGGTACGAATGAAAGCGGCCGGCTTCAGCTCGCTGAATGGATTTCGGATCGGCGCAATCCATTGACCGCGAGGGTCTACGTGAACCGCGTGTGGCATCATCTCTTCGGCCGCGGAATTGTTGAAACGGTCGACAACTTCGGTGCGCTTGGTTTCAAGCCGAGTCATCCCCGCTTGCTCGACAATCTCGCGTTGGATTTCGTGGCCGACGGGTGGTCCACCAAACGGTTGATCCGGCGGATCCTCCTCAGTCGAACTTGGCAGCAAAGTTCGGCTCACGTGGAAGCATTTGCGACGAGAGATCCGGACTCGCGACTCTTGTGGCGCTTTGCTCCGCAGTTGCTCGAAGGTGAGGCGATCAGGGATGGAATTCTTGCAGTTAGTGGGCAGTTGGATACGGAACACCTGCAGACTTCACAGGTCGCCGAGATCAGCAAACAGCAGGCATTGGGACGGCAGCGGGAGATCGGCCGCCGTGATTACTACACGAAGGATGTCGATTGGAACGTCAAGTATCGCAGTGTCTACCTGCCGATGACCCGTGGCATGATCCCGGACGTGCTAGCCACATTCGATGCTGCGGATCCCAATCTGGTGGTAGGCGCTCGCAAATTGACGATTGTTCCGACCCAGGCGCTTTATCTTGCCAACAGCGACCTCGTGGTCGAAGAATCGGTCAATACCGCGAAAGGGATTTTGCAGAATCCGGAATCGGAGCGGCTCAAAGCGGCTTATGAACTGATTCTAGGACGACTGCCCGATGCAGGTGAACGAGCAACGATCGAAGAGTTTTTGAAGAACGCCGACAACGATCAGAAGAGTTGGTCCAGAATCTGTCAGACCCTCTTCTGTTCCGGCGAATTTCGAACGATATATTAAGATGAGCGAAACCACCGAACCTTCAGTGATCTCACGTCGCGCCGCCCTGCAATCCGCCGCCTGCGGCTTTGGGTCCCTGGCACTCGCTGGCCTGATGCAGCAGGACGGTTTGGCTACCGGTTCCAATCCGCTCAACCCTAAGGCACCGCATTATCCGGCCAAGGCCAAGCATGTGATCTTCCTGTTCATGCGTGGCGGTCCTTCGCAGGTGGATACTTTTGACTACAAACCGGAGTTGTCCAAAAGACATGAGGAAGATCTCGGTGGCGGCCGCCGCTATTATCAGTCTCCGTGGTCATTTCGTGAGTACGGTCAATGCGGACTCCCGGTCTCCGAGCTCTTTGCCTACACCGGAATGCATGCGGATGACCTGTGTGTGATCAATTCGATGCACACCGACATCGGTAACCATCCGCAGGCGATCATTCAGATGCTGACCGGCAGTTTTCAGTTCGTTCGCCCATCAATGGGTTCATGGGTGGTCTACGGCCTGGGAACGGAGAATCAGAACCTGCCCGGCTTTCTGTCCATAAACTCGGACTTCTCGGCGGGTGGCGCCCGCAAGTACGGCTGTGCTTTTTTGCCATCCGCAACGGCCGGAACGGCGATCAATTCGTGGGGTGGGGGAGATTCCAAGATCATTCCCCCCGCACTGAAGGACTTTGAGATTCCGCACACCAGCAACAAGACCTACACGCGCAAGGAGCAGCGCGAGCAGTTGAACCTGCTGCAGTCCTTGAATCGCAATCGCCTGAAGCGAGACCGGTCGAATCCGGCTTTGGAAGGAATCATCCATTCGTACGAAACCGCGTTTCGTATGCAGACGGATCTGCCAGATCTGCTGAATGTGGATCAGGAGCCGGCGCATATTCTGGAGCGGTACGGTGTGAACCAGAAACCCACCGATGACTTCGGCAGGGCGTGTCTGACGGCGAGGCGTTCCGTCGAGTCGGGCGTTCGTTTCGTGCAACTGAACCTCGGATTCTGGGATCAGCACACCAAGAT
>JAYPXF010000030.1:19610-22003 GCA_038154405.1 Verrucomicrobiales bacterium
GAGGAGGGCCATCCCAAGCTCGCTGCGCAGGCGGACCTGCCGATTGCCGGTCTGATCTCGGATCTGAAGGAACGCGGATTGTTCGATGAAACGCTGATCGTTTGGACCGGTGAATTCGGTCGCCCACCCATCTACAACAAGAACAACGGGCGTGATCACAACAATCTGGGTTTCACCACATGGTTGGCCGGAGGCGGGGCCAATCCGGGACTGCGCTACGGCCTGACCGATGAGCTGGGATACAAGTCCGTTGAGAACAAGGTTCACCTGTATGACCTGCAGGCCACGATTCTGCATCTGTTGGGAATGGATCACGAACGCCTGACCTATCGCTATGGAGGTCGTGATTTCCGGCTGACGGACATTCACGGGCGGATCGTGCATGATCTGATTGCTTGATCAGGTCTGGAGGCATGGGCGCGTGCGGGGGACAGCGGGCCAACCCGTGGGATCAGCACGGCGGACTGGAGCGGGGACATCAGGCAATGTCACTGCAGGTGGATCAGCCGATCGCCGGGTTGATCAAGGACCTGAAGGCCCGCGGACTATTTGATGAAACGCTGATCGTCTGGTCCGGTGAATTTGGCCGGACGCCGTTTCACCAGGGGAGCGATGGTCGCGATCACAATCCTTATGGCTTCAGTCTGTGGCTGGCAGGAGGTGGAGTGAAAGGCGGGACGATTTACGGGCTGACCGACGAGTATGGTTATCACGTGGTGGATGGCCGTTTGGAGGTCTATGACCTCTGGGCAACTGTGCTACATCTGCTTGGGATCAATCACGAGAAGTTGACCTATCGTTACAGTGGCCGCGACTTTCGTCTGACCGATGTCCACGGAAGGGTGATCACCCCCGTGCTGGCTTGATCAGCCGCGCAGCGAAAGAGACGGATTCTTCCGGATGAAGGGGGCGGGATTCTTTGCAGATTTCGTTACCAGCGAGGGCGGCTTATCGAAACCGGGTATGATACTTCTTTTTGAACTCGGCCATCCGTTTCTTGGAGGCGGCGTTCAACGGATTGCCCTTGAGGTAGATGCGAACAAAGGGGCTGAACCGTTGCTTGCCCTGATAATCCGCTTCGATCATTCCCAGCAACGGATCCAGGTCTGCGATCTTGTTCTTCTCGAGAAACAGGAAGCTGAGATTTTCCAAACCCTTCATGGGCTTGAGGTCGGCGATCTGGTTGCCCGCGGCGGAGAAGGAACTTAGCCAGCGCAGGCCGTTGATGCTGCTGATCGACTTGATCTGGTTGCGGTCGATGTACAACGAATGCAGTTTGGGCAGTTTGGTGATTGCCGACACGTCCTTCAGCCTGTTGTCACTGAGGTAAAGGACGGACATGTTGGTGAGTCCTTTGAGCGGGCTGATGTCGGCCAATTGATTGTGTTTCAGATCGAGATATTGGAGTGCCTTGTTCTCGTTGAGGGAGGCGACGCTGGAGATCTTATTCGTGTTGAGAATCAATTGTTGCAGGCGCGGTAGTCCCTTGAGCGGGGTCAGGTCGGTGATCTGGTTTCCGGCAAGGTCGAGGGATGCGAGTGAACGGCAATGTTCCAGGCCGCTGAGGTTCTTGATGCCCATGTTCTTGCCGGACACGATCGCCACCTGGGCCACGTCGTCTTTCGTCAACGGGTCAGTGGTGTTGCGTTTGGCGAAAACCTGTTTGCGAACGGCTTTCTCCAGGTTCTTGTCCGGGAAGATTGACTTCGTTTTCGGGGCGGCTTTTTTGGCGGGCGCCTCTTTCTTGGTATCCGCTGCATTTACAACGCCCAGGCCAAGTGCCAAGGTGAGTGCGAGAATCCGGGTGAGGTTCTTCATGGTGATCATCTCGATTAATGGGGTTTCAATTCGGACTTCGCCCGACGTGATTCATTCAATCGTCATCAATGCCGGAAGTGGCGCGCGCCGGTGAAGACCATGGCCACATTCCGTTCGTTGGCGGCTTCGATGACCTGCTCGTCACGGACGGAGCCGCCGGGTTGGATAGCGGCGGTGGCACCGGCTTCTGCGGCGGCAATCAATCCGTCGGGAAAGGGGAAGAATGCGTCACTACACACGACACTGTCCTTGAGGGACAGGCCCGCTTCCTTGGCTTTCCATACGGCAATCTGACTGGAATCCACGCGGCTCATCTGCCCGGCGCCCACGCCCAGTGTGCGGTCGGGGCCGACATAGACGATCGCATTGCTCTTCAGATGTTTGACGATCTTCCAGCCGAACAGCATCGCGCGCATCTCATCCACACTCGGGTCGCGTTTGGTAGCCACCTTGAGATCAGCCTCGGTCACGGCCTTCACGTCCCGGGCCTGCCACAGATAGGATTCGGCACCGACGCTGCGAACGTCCCATGGCGCCGCGGTCAGTGGATTGCGGAGTACCTTGATGAGTCGCAG
>JAYPXF010000030.1:22013-33442 GCA_038154405.1 Verrucomicrobiales bacterium
TTCCGGTTTGAATCCGGGGGCGACGATCACTTCGCTGAAGATCTCGGCGATGGTCTCCGCGCAAGGGCCGTCGAGTGGAGTGTTCACCGCGATGATGCCACCGAACGGGGCCTGGTTGTCGGTGGCGAACGCCTTGTCCCATGCGCTCCTCAAATCATCTGCCTGGCCCACGCCGCAAGGATTGGTGTGCTTGAGAATTGCCAGGGTGGGGGATTGACCGTCGAATTCAGCAATCAGGTTGGCGGCGGCGGTCAGGTCCAGGATATTGTTGTAGGAGAGCGCCTTGCCATGGAGCTGTTCGTAGTAGTCGTTGAACTGTCCGAACACTGCTGCGGACTGATGCGGGTTCTCGCCGTAGCGGAGATCCTGTAACTTGGGGGCGCGGATGAAAAGATCGGTCGGAGCGGTCAATGCATCTTCCTGAAAGTTAGAATATTCGACGCCGAGATGCTCGGCGATAGCGGCATCGTATCGCGCGGTCCGGGCATAGACTTTGACCGCGAGTTTGCGGCGCAGTTCCAAGGTGGTCTCGCCGTTCGCTTCCACTTGGGCCGCCACCTGATCATAGTCGGCCGGATCCACCACCACGGTGACGCTGCCATGATTCTTGGCGGCGCTGCGCAGCATGGATGGGCCACCGATGTCGATGTTTTCGATCGCGTCTTCCAAAGTCACATCCGGTTTGGCGACGGTTTGCTCAAAGGGGTACAGATTCACGACCACAAGATCGATGGGGGAGATGTCATGTTCCTTGACCGCGGCTTCATGTTCCGCGTTGCCTCGAACATATAACAGGCCGCCGTGGACCTTTGGGTGAAGGGTCTTCACGCGCCCGTCCATCATTTCGGGGAATCCGGTGTGGTCGCTGATGTCCTTCACATCCAGTCCTTCCTCACGCAATACCCGTGCCGTGCCACCGGTGGAGATGAGTTTCACGCCGGCCGCAGCCAGGGTCTTGGCGAAGGGAACGAGGCCGGTCTTGTCGGATACGGAAAGGAGTGCACGCGAAATCTTGCTCATGGAGGGCGAAAAATCCCGGATTGCTGATGCAGGCGTCAACGTCAATCTGGTGCTTTCCAGCCACGTCTTGTTCACAGAGAATAAGCGGGCGTTTTTGTGCGCATATTTGCGATTGAGTTTGGTTGAAGAGTTTGATTAGTTTGTTCCCGCCACTCGTCCATTTCCGCGATTTAGGGGATGGATTTTCGCACCGCCGAGGCGCGTGCAGCCGATCGTGAGGTATTTTGTCGCGTTGGCCTGTGCGTCTTGTCCGGGGCTGAATGAGGGATTTTTAGATGGAACATTGGCTAGAAACGGAAGATGGACAGCAGTTTCCCCTGCAAGGGAACTGCTCGATTGGCCGTCTGCCGGAAAACACGCTGGCGATCAACGACAAGGAAGTGTCGCGGCGCCACGCCCTGATCCATGCACAAGGGGAAGGGATCTACTACCTGGTCGATCTGGGAAGCCGCAATGGATGCACACTCAACGGTCAACGTGTTCGCATGCCCATGCAGTTGAAGGACGAAGATGTCATTCAGATTTCCACGACCATTCTGACATTTCGCCAGACCGAGCTCTCGGAGGATATTGAGGATGAAGAGGCGATGGCCACGATCGCAGCGGCGAATACCGCCAGGTCCGGTGATTGCTGGTTGTTGGTCGCAGATATTGTCGGATTCACCAAGCTGAGCCAGCAGATGGGGCAGGATGAGATGTCGCAGATGGTTGGCAAATGGATTCTCGCCTGCAAACAAATCATTGAGCGCAACAAGGGCTTCATCAACAAGTACCTAGGCGATGGATTTCTTGCGTTCTGGCCGTTGGACGTGACGCCGCCGGAGACGATTGCGCAATCACTCAGTGAGTTGCGGGAACTGCAGAACGGGCAGGACATGCAGTTCCGAGTGGTGATTCACTATGGCACGGTACGTGTGGACAGTGCGGTCTCAGCAGGGGAGGATAATCTAATCGGTCCGGAGGTGAACTTCGCATTCCGGATGGAAAAGGTCTGTGGAGGTCTGAATCAATTCTGCCTGTTCAGCGAGCCGGCTGCTCAGCATCTCCAGCAGTTCATGGAGATCTACGATGAGGGGGCGCACGCGCTGAAGGGCTTCCAAGGCGAACACGCATTTTATTCTGCGTTGCTCAATCAGTAGGATCGGCGCTGATAATCAGCTCAGCGATTCTTGCGGTCGTAATCCTGCCAGAATTTCTCCTTCGTGGTCACGTTGCGGTGTTCCCAATCGTCAAGGCGTCGATCGTTCACCGTCTTTGACCGCATGAAGTAGGTCATTCTTTTCACCTTCAGTTGCCGCAATGAGGGGACATTGTTGCCGGGATAGGGAATGGAGATGTACTCCAGATTTCTGAACGTCCACAGCGGTTCAAGATTGGGGCTGGTGGGTAGGGCGTCCACTCGCAAGATTCGCAGATTCGGAGGGGAGTCCACATGTCTGCGGAAGGGTTCCAGGGAATTGATTGGGCAACGCGCCAGATTGAGCTCTTTCAGCTTGGTGTTCTTGAGGACTCCGACGTCGAAGACCTTGGTGCCGGATATGTCGAGTTTCCCAGTCAATTGAGCATCCTCGAGTGCTGAGATGTCAGAGATCTTGGTGTCACGCATGAGCAAGGTGTCCAATGGCATGCCGCGCAAGGCCGAGATTTCGGCAACCGGGGCTTCGGAGATATCCAAGAACTCAAGTGGCATTCCCGCCAGCGGGGAGATGTCCTCCATTTTGCCCTTGTAAAGATCAATGCTCTTTGTCTGCTTGCCTTTCAGCGGAGACAGGTCGCGGATAAATGTGTTGGCGAGACCTATATGCGTTCGCAGCCGTGCTGCCTGGTTGGTGAAAATGTCTATGCTGCGAATGCCGCATTCGTTGGCGCTGAAGTAATCCAGTGGTGCACCCACCAAGGGGCTTATGTCGGTGACCGACGTATTGTCGATGTTGAGCCATGCCAATGTTTCTCCCTCCAAGGGGCCGATGTTCTTGATCTTCTTGTTTTCGGAAAGATCCAGATAGGTCAACGGGATTCCTTGGAGCGGGTCGAGGGATGTGACTCCGGACTTTTTCAGGTTCAACCAAGTGATGTTGGTGAGTCCTTGGAGTTCTGAGAGGTCGGTGACCATCTTGCAGTTCTCCATGTTGACTTTGAACAGGGTCGGGATGGTCTTGAGGGCGGAAAGGTCATCGACATCCGTGCCGCTCATGTCCAATGTTTCCAATGGCATGTTCTGGAGCGGGTCAATGCTCGTGAGCTTCGAACACCCGGCAACATTCAGGGTCATCAAAGGGATGCCGGTCACGGCGCTGATATCTGCCATTTGCTTGCCGCTGAGATCGAGTTGGAAGAGTCCGCTGGGATCGCGTTCCAAGCGTTCATCCTCACTGTTGTCGTGGCTCAGCAGGTTTGCGTTTCGCAGTTTCTGCCGATACTGCTCGATGAGCCCTTTGTCGCGTTTCGCCAATACCTGCGCGAGCGTAAAGGCTTCGCTCGAACGGTTCTGCTTGCCCATCAACAACACGAGTTGACGCAGGCTTTCGTTGCTGAGTTCTTTCCCTTCGCCCTTGCCGACAATGGCTCCGGTGACACTTTGGCTGGCTTCAAGCTGGTCCTTGAATTCCGAGGGTTCGTCTCCCGTGAGCTTGTCGGCGGTGGTCTTGTAGAGCGAATACGCCTCGTCGATCTTTTGTAGAGTCTGATGAACGTCCGCCTTCGCCTTGTAGAATCGGGGATCGCTGTCATCCAGTTTTATGGCGTAGTCCAGGTTTTTGATCGCTTCTTCGTAGTTCTTGTCCTGAATCTGGTTCAATGCAACGTTGAGGAATGCCGGAGCTGATTGCTTCAATTCATCGATCTTCGCCTGAGTCTCTTCCTGTGCCTTCTTTGCTTTCTGAGCTTCAAGCCGAACATTTCCCCACGCGATCACGCCGGTGGTGACAATTCCGACGATTATCAGGAAGATAAAAAAGACCTCTTTCTTGTTTCGTGAGAGGAGCAGTTTCGCCTGGGTGAAGAAGCCGGCGTCTTCCGCCGCAGTGGCATAGCCACTTTGGTAGAGTTGAATATCACCCTGTAGCGCCTCGCAGAACATGTAACGGTCATCCGGATCGTAGGCCATGCATTTCATGGCGACGGCGGACAACGCCGAGGGGATTTTTCCTTCCGGGCAATGTGGCGCGGGGAGCCCGGTCGGATTTTGAACTTCGGCCTTGTTGTAATCCAATGGTGGAACGATCTGGCTGCTTGTCACGCGAGTGAGGATTTCGTCCAGATTGGCACCCGTGATCGGGGGGTGCAGGGTCAGGATGCAGTAGAGAATGCCACCCAAGGCATACAGATCGGTACGGTTGTCGATGTCCGCAACACGCCCTTCCGCCTGTTCCGGAGCCATGTAGTTGGGCGTTCCTTTGACCTGCCCGGCCATCGTGGCGAAGCCATCGGCATCGGCCGGAAGTCCGCCATCGAATTCGGATCCTTCAGTGGCCTTGTCGTGGGCGTCACCTTCAGGTGTCAAAACTTTTGCCAGACCCCAGTCAAGGATCAGCACCTCACCGAATTCCCCAACCATGATGTTGTCGGGTTTGAGATCGCGATGAACCACGTTGCACGCATGGGAGTAAGCCATGGCGTCGCAGATCTTCTGGAAGATGGTAAGCAGTTTGTCGATGGGGTACTTGCCAATTGCTTCCTCATCGCCATCTCGAATCTCTTTCAGGATTTCACGCAAAGTGCGTCCTGAAATGAGTTTCATCGTGTAGTAAATGGTGCCGTCGGCAGCGACACCGATGTCGTGCAGGGGTACGATGTTCGGATGCTCCAACTGACCTGTGATTTGCGCTTCGGCAACGAAGCTGTAGATGCTGGAATCCGTGGCTTCCGCCGCGTTGAGCATCACCTTCAGGGCGACCGGCCGTTGCAGGTTGTTGTCATACGCGCGCAGAATGGCACCCATGCCGCCGGTGGCGACGACACCTTCGATGGTGTAGAAACCGCTGCCGGCTTCTTGTGAGGGATACCAATCGTCGTCATTTTGACTGTGACGGACTTGGAGCCAGTGGTTGACGGTGATGCTGCCACGGCCCGCTTCCATCTCGAGCGTGGGTTTGAGTCTCTGGAGAAGTTCTTCAGCGGCGCGGCGCTGGGGGCTGACCTTCTTCTTCTGATTGAATTTCAGCATGGGAAAAATCGGTACATGTGCAGGACTCGACAATAGGGACCGCAAATTGAGAGGGCCAGTTCAATCTCCGGGATTGCGGATGGTCTCTCCCGGGCCCGGTCGGCAATCTACTTTTTCTTCTTGGGACGAAACATCTCGAGCGCCTGTTTGCCTTCGCGAACCATGAATCCTTCGAATTCTACGGCCAATCGGCCTTGTCCACGGATCCACGCTTCGATTGCGATTGTGCCGGAATTCGGCTTGTTTAAGCCATCCTTGAGGCGGTGCATTCTCCCGAATTCCGCATCGAGCATATGCCCCAGCTCCTTGTCCGCCGCCCTGATGTTGCAGGTATGGCCGTCATGTTCGGGCAGTCTGAGTCGCTTGTTCGCGGGGCCGATCTCCATCATTGCTCGTTTCATGAATCCGGGACCGAGTTGCTGTGATTCTTCGGTGTAGGCGTCTTTCGGAACGCCCCACAGCTTGATGCTGTTGTCGCCCAGCACGACGCCGTAGCCGTCCATGAACCAGCCGTCCAATTCGCGACAGCGGTAGAAGACCCCAAAGCTGGATTCCGGTGTTGCGGTCTCTTGGCGGTAGGCGAACGCCAGGAAGAAGGTTTCGAGATTGAGCCCGTTGAAGACGAGATAGGTTTTCATTGCACCCGGTTTCTCGTTGAGCAGGTTGACCTTGATGATGCCGTCCTCGATGGACCAGAACGGGCTGCCCGGTTTCCAGGGCACGATTTTTGTCCGGATGTCCCGGCGCCCGGGACGTTCTTCCAGCACGATGACCGTGCAATTCTTCAGCGTGTTCGGTTCGAACAGTTTGTTCACCCCGGGGAAGCGGCCGACGGGGATCAGCGTGGGCTTTCCTTCAAGCCAGGGCGTCGCGTTAGGATCCATTGTTGGTCCGTCGGCATCTCCGCCATCGTCGACGGCCTGATTGGCGGAGGTGGATTGGGACTGACGGTTTTGGTTCTTCTTCTTCGCGTTCTTGGCAATGGCGCCGACGAACACGATTGCAAGGAACACGCCGAGCAGGACTTTCCAGGGGATTCTACGCTTCGGGGTTCGCTCTGATGCCGATTCGGACGGTTCGGCATTGTCGTTTAAAGCTGGCTCGGAAACTGCGGCTGGCGGTATCGCCGCACCCGCAGCAGGTAGCGGGAGGGGAGGCGTGCTTTCATTCGGTGGCGTCGTGGCCGCGCTGACACTGTCAGACGTCATGACCGTCAGCTCCTTGGACGACGGGGAATCCTCGATGGGAACCGCGTCGCCGAACACGTGACTGGTGAGATCGCTGTTGGTCTCGGCTTCGCCGCCAAGGCCGAGCCATTCGACAACGGCTTTGGCGGATTGTGGACGTTGCTCCGGGGTCTTGGCCAGACAGGCCATGATCAATGCATCTACACCGTTGGGCAGCGGATTCTTCAGTCCGAATTCGTCCAGGCGCTCCTCGATGGTCGGCGGATCCAGGTTGCGAACCTGATGCGGGATGTCGCCGCGGAAAAATGGAGGTTTGCCGGTAAGACATTCATATATGGTGGCTCCGACGGCATAGATGTCGTCGGTCACCCTCGGCGTACGCCCGTCCATTTGCTGAGGACTCATGTAGGCCGGCGTGCCACTGGTGTTGCCCTGCAGGCTGACGCGGCTCATCGAGTCACTGGCCACGGCGGCAATGCCGAAGTCCGCCAGTTTCAGGCGGCCTTCCGCGTCGATCATGATGTTACTCGGCTTGATGTCGCGGTGGACCAGGTTTTCTCCGTGAGCGTATTCAAGAGCGCTGCAGAGCTGCTCGATCAGCGGGCGGACGAAACCCCAAGGAAAGCAGCGCTGCTGTTGCTGGGCTTTCAAGCCCGCGAGGGAAACGCCGTCGACGAATTCCATGGAAATGAACGGCTGTTCGTTCGGGAACTCGTGAAGGTCATGGATACGGACAATGTTCGGGTGAGCGAGACGGCGGCTGCGCGCAGTTTCATGCCGCATGTCCTCAAGGGCGGAGGCGTCAAACTGGATTTCTGGCGGCAGCAGTTTGAGGGCGACTTCCTCGCGGAGGTGTGTATCCGTTGCTAGCCATACCATTCCCATCCCGCCTTGACCGAGCTTGTGCTCAAGTCGGTAGCGCTTGTTGCCAAGGGTTTGGCCGGGGGCGAGGTTGCCGTCTGCCGCAGACATGCGGGTTTGGTTTAATGTGATTTTCGGACTATTGCGAGTGCAAAGCAGATCTGAGCCCATGGGGCGGTTGCTGATCCCTCTCCACCGATGTGCGCCACCAATGGTAGAAACGTTTCCCGGCCATGGAAAGATCACGAAAATGGCGGAGCCGTCACGGGGCCGGCTCCGCCGCTGTGTTTGGCTGGTGGGAAATGGTCAGTGCGGACGGACGACAATCTTGGCATGATATTCGCCGAGCACATAGAGACTCAAGATTCCGCTGGATTCGTCCCGCGGTTCGCCCTCCAGTTCGATCGGTAAGGATTGGCGGGTTTCAAACCGCTTCAAGGGCATGGTTGTCAATGGTTCCTTGTCGGCTGAGTAGATCAAGAGATTGAGGTTTTTCCCTTTTCGCTGAGCTGTCAGCAGAAACTGGGGGAGTTTGACCGGTTTTTCCTGCTCCTGAATCTCGATGTAATTGAGTGCGCTTTCGGCGGCTTCGGCACCATCCACCTCGGGCGCGATCCGTTGCAGCCAGAGTTGACCGACCGGAACTTCGTTCTCGCCGGTTTTGGCCAGTCTGTCAGAGGACAGGCCCTTGTCGGGTACGATCAATGCCGCGATGTCGTTTTTTTTGAAGAGGTTCGCATTGTTCAGATCTGCTTCGATCTTCACATGCTGGGCTTTGAATTTGTTGAGGTGTTTGCTCAGGAGATGGGCGGCTTCGGCCGCCTTGTTGTCGGGGCCGTTCGTTGTCGTCGCCGAGGTGCCCACATATTCGTCGGGTGTTTCGTGGGGGACGATCCTGATCTCAGCCTGATACTTGCCGAGGAAACTCATCACGAGAATCGCCCCGCTGTCGTCGCCACCGTACGCCGCCAGTTCGATCGGAAGTTCTTGCCGTGAAGGCATTGGCAATACCCAGGATCGGACGAAGGGCTCCTTGTTGGATTTGCCGTAGAGCACGAGCTCAAGGCGGTCCTGAGTGTTCTTGCGAATGCCGGCGAAGAAGGGGTGAATCGTGGCAACCTTTTTACCATCGGAGATTTCGACATTGCGGATGCCTTCTCCATCCGGCTTGGCGACCGGACCATCGGCGGGGATCAGGTTGCGAAACCACACCATGCCGACCGGGACGACGTCCTTGCCAGCTTTGGCTATTTGCTCGTGAACGAGGCCTTTGACCGGAATCACGATTCCGCCGTGCGAGTCCTTGCCGAGGAACTGTGGTTGTTCGAGATCGAGTTCCATCGCAAAGGGGGCATTGGGCAGCTTGCCGGTCTTGCTGGTGATGAGATTGGCAATCTCCCTCGCTTTTTCGATCGGGGCGACGTCTTGGGCATTGCCTTGGAATGCAAGGGCGGAGATGAGAGCGGTAAGGATGAGTTTCTTCATGGTTGTGCAATGGTTGGTTTCCGTTCTGTGTCTGTTAACGCCATTCACTTGGAGTCGGTTGCAACGATCGGCAAGGTGCCGACAAAACCCCCGAAGAGATGCAGGTGCAGAAGACCCTTTTTGGCGTTTCCGGAAACGGCCAGGTCGATTGGATGACGTTGATGCAGCAGCATGGACTTGATCGGAAGCTGCAGGAGCGGTTGTTTGTCTTTCCCGTAGACAAGCAATTCCCGGTTTCCTGACTTGCCCTTTCGGATGTCGAGAATCAGTCCGTGGAAGCGGACGTCCTTTTTGCCGGTGTTGACTGCCGCTGCATGCAGCTTTGCGGCGGGATAGGGACTGTAGCCGCGGGTGGAAGGTTTCACCCCGTGAAACCAGAGTGCACCGAGAGGCTGCAATTCGTCTCCGACGTTCTGAATCCGTTGGCGGGACAACCCCTGCGCTGGAATCAACAGCGCCCCGGCGTCATTGTTCGCGCAAATCGTTGCGGAACTGAACTCCGGTGTCGCGAGGAAAGGAACATTCGGGAGCTTGCCCGCGACTTGGGTGATCTTTCGGGCAAGCGTGGCGGCATCGTTCTGATGAATTAGCGATTGTGCCGACTGGCCGCAGTGGGCGGCGGCGAGGAGAATCAATGCAATGAGGGTTCTCATGGTTCAGCGATCAGTGTTCTTGAGAGTGGCGGTCACTGCGGGTTTGGCGGCCGGATTGGTCGAAATGGCCTGCTGAGGACGTTTCACTGAATTGTCTTCGATGATCTCGCGTTTCAAGCGGGCGCGATCCTTGATCAATTCGCGAAATACGACCTGTTGCCGTGGGTTCAACTCCGCGTCCACCGCGTCGAACAGTTCATCCACCACTGTGCCGCTTTTGGTAAGGGTCTCTCGGCGGGTTTCTTTCAGGCGCGCCACGGCATTGTTCATCAGGGTCTGGATGATCTGTCGTTGTTCTTCCTCAAGTTCGAGCCGTTGTTCCAATACGCGCATGGCCTGCTGGTGCCAATGCTCAGGATTGGATCGTTGAAGATACTTCTTTCGGGCAATTTCAAACCCCACTTTGGCGCCCACAAAGGCGCTGCCGAGAGAAATGCCGAGCAGGCAGAGAATAACCAACAGGTATCGCAAGGGTCTCTTCATGGCAGGAGAAACTGATCGGCCACTTCATCTTCAAACGTCGGCACAATGCTGGGCGTGGCCATCAGGTCCTTGGCGACATAGCCGCCGGTGACAAACACGGCGATGGCGATGATCCCCACCATCTTGAAGACGTAACGCTCAAATGATGTAAGCCACGAGATCACCGGTTCGGCTGCTTCGCGACTCAGTGTGACCACGCGGGTGGCGAAGCCCAGCGGGATTTCCGGTAGATCCGGTGATGCTGCGCGGGCTTCCAGCGCGGCGTCATTCCATTTGTCATCAAACGATTTCATATGACTCAAAGTTTTCCATCTGCGGCCAACTGCTCCGCAAAGGCCTTCAGCTTGTTGCGTGCCCGGAAGGCCTTCACCTTGACCTTGGACACGCCCCAGCCAGTGACCTCTCCAATTTCAGCCACGGACTTCTGTTCCAGATCGAGGAGGCTGATCACCATACGATCATCCTCCGACAGCATCTGTAAGAGTTTGGTCATCAGTTCGCGGGCGGCGAGGCCATCGGCCGGGGCTTCCTCGCTCTTGTCGGACGTCATGTATTCGAGCCATTCGGCTTCCGGCTCGCCCAGATCGGCCATCCGCCATTCGGGGCGGCGTTTCTCGGCGCGCAGGGCATCGAGACAGGTCGTCACAGCGACGCGCGACACCCAATGTTCGAAGGGCTTGCGGGCTTCGTATTGATCCAATCGGGTGAAAATCTTCACAAAAACTTCCTGAGCCAGATCTTCTTCACCGGTGCGTCGCGGCAGGTGGCTGCGGACAATCTTGATGACCAGCGGCCACAAGTGTTCGACGAGCGCCCGGGCGGCGGGATCATCCTGCTCGCGGACGCGTGCCAGACATTCCACCAGATCAAACCCGTCATTCGCCATGGCCCGCCGTGCACCGGCTCATGATAGGAAACGCCGGGTGCTTGGGGATGGTTACACGGTGGATCCCATAATCCCACTTCTACTCGTAATCGTAATCGAACTGCGCCTTCCGTAGCGACGCCCTTTGGGCGTCTTCGATTGCGGGTAGGAGTTAGGATTACGATGAGGATGGATGGTTGTGGGTGGGAATTGTCAAAAATCCCCACAATCCGCATCATTCGCTCCTCGTGACGACGAATACTGCCAAATGGACGAAAAGCTGATCTATTGCAGCCTGATCTTCTTCGTGGCGTTTTTTGTCCGGGGACTGACCGGCTTCGGCGCCGGCCTGGTTGCCATACCCGTGATGGCGACGATGTATCCGCTGAAATTTGTTGTCCCGCTTCATCTCTTCTTCGAATTCATCGTGGGGATCTTTCTGTTGCCTAAAGCCCGGAAGGAAGTGGACTGGCGGCAGGTGTGGAATCTTTCGATCGGGATGTTTATCGGCAATCTGAGCGGCGCACATGTGCTGGCAACAGTCGGAAACAATCTGCTGAAGGGAATCCTGTCCGTGGTAGTGCTCTTATTCGCGGCCCAGCTCGCGTGGGCAGCCGGTCGGAAGAACAATTGGAAGGTGCCAGGTCGACTGGCTCCGGTAGTGGGTTTGGTTGGCGGTGTATTTGGAGGGGCGCTCGGGATGAGCGGGC
>JAYPXF010000030.1:33452-34668 GCA_038154405.1 Verrucomicrobiales bacterium
CGGGCCGCTGGTCGTACCTTACCTGGCCAATCAGTTTGAACGAAAGGAAGTGCTCCGGGCATCTCTGATTGCGCTGTTTCAGGTCGTCGGATTCTGGACGTTTGGCGCCTATCTCTGGCTGGGGCTCTACACGCAGGAGAGTGTGGACGTGGGATTGAAACTGTTTCCGACCTTTTTGATCGCCCTCGTGTTGGGACACTTGGTACACGTGAAAGTCTCTGAAGTCATTTTCCGCTGGCTGATGGCTTGCATCTTGTTGATGTCCGGTCTGTTGCTGATCTTCGGATGAAGTGCGAATTGAAGATTTGTCGAACGGAGAAGGTCGGTCTTTATTGTAGCAGTCGATGGTCGTTGAATACGCAACCTCATTCCCTTGTAGCTACGAGCGAGAGCGAGTAGGTGGTAGCTGGGCGTCTGCTCGCTCACGCTCGCTCCTACACTGCGTCGGATTCGGCCTGTTTCTGTTCTTCTGTCAATCAGGGTTTGCTGCTGACTTCAATCGTGTCATCAGGCCAATTCTGGCGGACAACTGTTTCGAATGCCATGGGCCTGACAAGACGACCCGCAAAGCAGGACTGCGATTGGACACGCGTGCAGGGATCATGGGGAAGCGCGATGGAGACCATGTAATCGACCTGATCTGGGAACGGGTGACCTCCAAGGACCCGGAGAAACGCATGCCGCCTCCGGAG
This sequence comes from Verrucomicrobiales bacterium, assembly GCA_038154405.1. Classification (GTDB taxonomy): domain Bacteria; phylum Verrucomicrobiota; class Verrucomicrobiia; order Limisphaerales; family JAYPXF01. The sequence continues at coordinate 34,145 of JAYPXF010000030.1, forward strand.
GCCCATCGTCGTCCCAGCCCCGGGCAGATCAAGTCAATCGACGACTGGATCGTAATGGGCGCGGAGCATAGGGACCATTGGGCTTTCGAAGCCCCTCGGCGGCAGGCATTGCCAAGGGTAAAGCATCAGGATTGGTGTCGGACGGGCGTGGATCATTTTGTGATGTCGAAGCTACAACGGCTCGATTGGCTTCCTCGACCGCAAGCCTCGCGGGAAATCCTGATCCGCCGACTGTCACTGGATCTTCGCGGACTGCCGCCTACTCCGTCTGAAGCAGATCGATTCCTGCGAGATCATGTGCCAGGCGCCTACGAACGATTGGTGGATCGGTTCCTTGATTCACCCCGCTATGGCGAACACATGGCGTGGGGCTGGATGGAAGCGGCGCGATATTCCGACACCGACGGTTTTCAGAGTGACGCCGAGCGGCACATGTGGCGTTGGCGGGAATGGGTGATCGAAGCGTTCAATCGCAACCTGCCTTACGATCAGTTCACCATCGAGCAGCTGGCGGGAGATCTCTT
>JAYPXF010000031.1:0-801 GCA_038154405.1 Verrucomicrobiales bacterium
TTGGCCGAAAACCATCTCATTCTCAATGGACCAGTTCTTGGGGGCCCAACCATCTGCTTATTGGCGAAAGTATTTCGCCTGGGAACGGTGATGAAATCACTGCATTGCGACCATGAATTCCTTTGGTTTGCAGTATCCGTGACAGGAGACAATCTGTTTTTGGGTAACTGACGCAATAGTTAGGTGTTAAATGGAACAAAACCCGCCCGTGCAAAGTCGGGCGGGTTTTTTCTTGTCCGCGCAGTGTCCTGGAGTCGGCCCATTGACATGCGGTTTGACTCGCAATCGCCGAGGCCAGCATCACGACAGATGCGATCAGGTCAAACCATGGGGAATCGGTCAGGGCTTCCACGCCCAACGGCGTGAGTCAATTGCCCTTGGCCTCTTTGGCTTTATCAAAAGCCGCTTGCCACTCACGCGCACGCTTCTGACCGTTGAGTCGTTGTTCTGGGGTGAGTTTTTTCTCGATGTATTCGATGACCTGGCGGGCGTGATCGATGCCCCGTGCTTCAGCAAGCAGATACCACATATAGCCCGTCTCCTTTTCCTCGGTGACGCCTTGGCCACTGGCGTAGCAATTCCCAAGCTCGCTTTGCCCACGTGCATCTCCCTGATCCGCAGCCTTGCGATACCACTTCACAGCTTCAGCGTAGTCTTTGGTGACGCCCGCGCCGATGTGATAGCTATTGGTTGGGCCCCCGAGAATTGGCCCAACCACTCTTCGGAATCTGATGTCCGAGTATGACGCAGCATGTCTGGTCGACTCCAACCAAAGAAAAAGGCGGCCCGGAGGCCGCCTTA
>JAYPXF010000031.1:811-9296 GCA_038154405.1 Verrucomicrobiales bacterium
GATTTGCCGTCGGAACGGAGGTCGCGGCAGGCTTCAGCGATGCGTTCGGCCATGCCTTTTTCGCCCGCCTTCAGGTAGGCGCGCGGGTCGTAGACCTTCTTGTTGCCGATCTCGCCGTCGACTTTGAGCATGCCGTCGTAGTTCTTGAAGACGTGATCCACGATCGGGCGGGTGAAGGCGTACTGGGTGTCGGTGTCGACGTTCATCTTCACGACGCCGTAGTCGAGGGTCTCGCGAATCTCGGAGAGGAGGGAACCGCTGCCGCCGTGGAACACGAGATCCATCTCGGCTTCCTTGCCATACTTCTCCATCACGGCGGCCTGGCCGCTCTTGAGGATGTCGGGGCGGAGCTTCACGGCGCCCGGCTTGTAGTGACCGTGGACGTTGCCAAAGGTGGCGGCGAAGGTGAAGCGGCCGATCGGGTGCAACGCATCGTAGACGGCCATCATGTCTTCCGGCGTCGTGTAAAGATGCTCTTCGGGAGTGTCCTCGGAACCGGCCGCGCCGTCTTCCTCACCACCGACCACACCGGCTTCGACTTCGAGGATGATTTCGTTCTCGGCGGCCATCTTAAGGTATTCCTGCGAGATCTTGATGTTCTCGTCCAGCGGCAGGATGGAGGCGTCGAGCATGTGGTTCTGGAAGAGGTTGTTCTCACCCTTGGCGCGACGCTCGGCGGTGGCTTCGATGAGCGGCTTGAGGAAGCCGGCGGCCTTGTCGGGCTGGCAGTGGTCGGTGTTCAGGGCGACTAGCACGTCGTATTGCTCGGCGAGGCGATGAGCGGCTTCAGCAAGGATGATCGTGCCGTTGAGGGCGTCCTTGTTGTTCAGACCGGAGGCGAACTGACCGGCGCCGGTGGAGAATTGGATCATGCCGTCGGACTTCGAGTCGGCGAAGGCCTTGAAGGCGGCATTGAGCGTCATGATGCTCGTGCAGTTGATCGCCGGGTAGGCATAGGAGCCCTGTTGGGCGGCATCCAGCATGGCGGCGAATTGCTTCGGAGTTGCGATGGGCATAGGTCAGTCTGTTTCTTTGTTCGATTTCAGGTTCAAAACGGCCGTGTCCGGCCAAAAACGAGCCGGGACTTTAGGTTAGCCAAATGCAATTGAAAGCCTAAAAAGAAGGGGGTTTTCCGTTCGTTTCGGTCAGACTCTCTTGGGTGGCGGAACTCGTGAGAGTTGGCCATGTGCGAGAGAGTTGGCCATGTGCGAACTTGGGATCGGTCTCCGAACTGCAGAAGGCCCAAGTCGATTGTTTACCGCATTCTCCGTGCAGTTCAACCCCCGTTCGGAATTGCGATCGGCGTCAATGGCGCCACGGATCTGAGACGATGCTGCTCAACCAACCCGGATTTGAGCAGCTGGAATCTATCGCCCTTTTGCGGAATACGAAATGAGGCTGTCCGTTTTCCCCAACGACTGATGATCCCGGACCTTGGCCGCCTGCAGCCGGACGAAGCGTTTTCCGTCCGATTTGCGGATGCCCAGGGTGACGGTTGCGCTGGTGGAATTGCCGGCCTTGGTGTCCTTGTCCTGTCGGCTCCACTTGAAGGATACGGACGGCCCCAACAATCCCTTGGTCGCCTCGTGTCGTCCTTCGCTCAAGAGCGGGCTGGCCACGGTGTGTATCATGTTCCTTTTCGTGTCCAGGACGAGTGGTGAAATGGTGATTCTCGAATCGTCAAAATGTAGAAAATGGAGGTGCTCCGCCGACATTCGGATGACCCCGATCTCCTTGATCGATTTCAGCGTGAACTCTTCCGACTGGGCCAACATCTCGTCATATTCGTCTTGTGAGATTCCGAAATACGGATGGTAGGGCAACGGCCTCGTGTCGGCGTTTTGGCGAATGAAGGACTGCCACCAGGCGCGTCGCTTTGCGATCGCGGCGGCGAACTTTGCACTCAATTCGCGTTGGCGTGGCGTGCTCACCAATCCCATCAGTTCCGCTTTTGCACTGACTGCCGGCAACCAGTTGATCCATTCCTTGTTCGAATCGCCAGCCGCGGGAATCCGTCGATACTCGCCGAGACTCCTGCTTTCGTCGGGAAGTTGCGAAGTGCCGGTCAGCGAATCGCCCGACAATTTGTAGGTGACGCTCTGCGTGCCTCGATCCGTCTTACGGTCCAGGCGGATGGTGGAGTCCGGATCCACGACCTCACCGCCATAAAACACGCGTTTGCCACCGGCTCCGATCTGTTCCATCCGGAATTTTCCCTCCGCAGTGAGATCATAATACCTGGAGGCAAACACGTTCGGTCGGCCCCGGATCTTGCCAAAGGTGATGACAACGAACTCAGATCCGGAATTGGAGAACGCGGCGGTAAACTCCGTGGTTGCGGAGGCGAGGGTGACATTGCCGGAATCCACCAACTTGGAAGAACCACCCCATGCCCCGACGTAGTTCTTGAAGAACGCAATATCGCGAAAATCAGCCGCTGAGAGAGCGGCCGGCAAGAGCAAGAGACAAACGAGAAAACGTCTCATTCGCGGAAGGATAATTCGGAGGCCGCGCAGTGCAAGGCTGGCGGTGGAAATCAATCGGTCGCAAGCGCTCACATCTACAGATCTTTCATGAACGAGTAGAAGTCAGCCAACTGTTCATCACTCAAACCCTCCAGCAATCCGACGGGCATGAGGGAGGTGGTGGAGTGGCGTTCGGAGAAGACGTCTTTGGCGGTGACGCGGACGGTGGTGGAGGCGCCGGTCTGGATGATGGTGGCGGCCGGTGAATTGTATACAGGGAAACCGGTGTGGCTCTCGCCGCTCTTGGTTTCGTAGATGCGGGGGATGTAGGCGGCGGAGATGTCGCGGTTGGGATCGATGATGGCGGCGAAGAGGTCTTCCTTGGAGAAGCGTTTGGTGATGCCGTTGAGGTGAGGACCGATGCGGGTCTGGCTGGCGTGGCATTGTTGGCATTGGCGTTCGGCAAAGATGGCTTTGCCCTTCGCTGCGTCGCCGGCTTCCCAAGCCACGTTCTTCAGGCGTTCAAGGAAGGCGTCGACGTTCTGGTCGGCCGCACTGAAGAGGTCGCGGGCTGCCTGGTCGTAGGTTTCCGAGAACCAGTCGAACCAAGGCTGGTAGGCCTTGCGCAAATCGCCCTCTTCCTTGATCGCGATTTCGGCACCGCTCCACTTCGTCAGCAGCTTGGTCACTTCGTTGCGTTGGAATTTCTTTTTGGGATCATTGGTCAGGCGACGCAAGACCTTCATGGCGATTCCAATTTCTTCCTCGGCAGGTGGATCTTCGAGTTTGCCCAGAGCGCGCGCGGCGGCGTTGATGGTGCCATTGTCAAATGACTGGAGACCGACAAGGAGCTTCTCACGATCTTCGCCGCTGGGACGCCTGGCCAAGGCGCGGACGATGGCGTCGCGCAGGATTATTTCATCCCATTTGGAACGGAGCAGGGGAAAGAGCGCATCGGGAGCGATGACGGTGACGAAGGAGACCAGTTCGGGAGTCCATTCCTTCGCGCCCAACAGTTTCTCGGCAGCCTTCAGCTTCTGTTCTTTCTCCGGCAGGCGTTCAGCAAAGAGGGCATGTTCGGCCAAGCCAAAGTTCTCAGCGTCGCTGATCGCATTGCCGAGTTCGGGATCGTGCTCCATTAGACGGACAAAGGTCTCGGCGACGTGCTTCGGCCAGTGGCGGCTGGCGGTGCGTTCGAGATTCCGCATCTTGTGCTGAAGCGTGACCAAGGTGTCCGCGATGCGGGCGCGGGTGTCGGTGGTGCGTTCCTCGGTCAGACGCGCGGCGATCTGCAGATAGTGGATATCATCCTCCGGCAAGGTTCCGGTGGTCCACTTGTCGGTCACCCTGGCGAGCAAACCCGGGGAATCGGCGGTCAGCATGGCGAGCAGACGGCCGGTTTCACGATCGAGTTCCTCGTTTCCTGTGGGGAAGGCAGGAGCCAGTCGGTCGATGATGCGTTGGCGAACGGCGGGTGGGACATTGGTGACGCCGGCGGCAACGAAACCATCATGGGTATCCGTGGTGCCCTTCACGAGGAACACATCGCCCACGCCCTTCTGCAGGTAGCGGATGGCATCGAGGCGGGTGGAATCGTCCTTGGAAAAGGAGAAGACAAAGAGGCTCATGTTGAAGCTCGAGAACTGCGGGTCGCTCTTGATTCCGTTCACAATTGCCGAACCGAGACGGACACGTTCACTGATGCGACGCGGGGTGGGCGTCAGGGCATACGGTTCTTGCGCTCTTCCCTTGGCAGCCAAGACGGTGGCGGCCCTGACGCGGCGGTCGGAAGATTCAAAGCCCGCGAAGAAGTCCGGCTTGCCTTCGCCCGAACTGAGCGGTGACGGCAAGGTGCTCAACGCTTCCCAAGCGCTGCGGGCAATGCACGGATCCTTGCTGTTGGTGAATTCGCAGAGCGCACGTCTTTTCTCCGGTGAATCCGGTGAGCGCCCCAGTCCCCAGACCGCGCGGGCGGCGATTTCCGGTTCACCTTTCTCGACCAGATCACGCGCAAGTTGCACCGGGACTCCACCGTGCACTTCCACCAGAACTTCGATTGCGCGCAAGCGTGACTTCCGACTGCCGATCAGGCTTTTGGAAAGCGCGGCGAATTCTTGTGGGTCGATGTCTCTGGCCATGGGGATCCACTTGGCGCGCGACCAGCTGCTCAACGGTTGCGGCGCATTCACCACGGCAGCGGCGCCCGTGCCGACCGGATCGTACGAATTGTCCTTGGTATAACTCACCTTGTAGACCGTGCCCATCGTGCCACGTCCGCCCATTGCGATGAACAGATCGCCATCGGGGCCGACGACGGCGTCGACCGGCGCAAACCCGGCGTCGGTGGCGGATTCCATGAAGATCTCCATTTCCGATTGCACGGTCGCCCCTTGGCGCAGGAGCGGGAAGAAGTAGACGCGGCCGAACGACCAGCAAATGGCAAAGAGACCGTTGCGATAATGCTGCGGAAACTGGTTGTGCTGATAGACCTTCACCCCGGTCGGTGAACCGCGACCGACTTCATGGACCCGCTGGACGTTGTCGTAATTGGACTCCGGCCGACTCCACGAATGTCCCCAGCCGTTGATGATCCAGCCGTGTTCCATCCCCGTCGCAATGTCGAAGATCCGTGAACCGGCATACCATGGCAGGTAATGATCGCGTTCGCCGTCGGCATCGTAGGTGAAGGCCATGCCGCGGGCGTCAAAGTCGACGTCGTAGGGATTGCGGAATCCATGGGCGACAACTTCGGACTGCCTGCCGTCGGGGGACACACGAACGAGCGCACCGGCGACGATGTTCGTCTTGAGTGGTGAACCGGGTCCGGTGGCGTGTTCGTGGCTGATGCCGGCCTCGTTGCCGCACATGATGTAAATCCAACCGTCGGGACCCTTCACGATGCCGTTGGCGGTATGCTCTCCGTTGCTCTTCACGTGAAAGATCTTCTGCGGTTCGCCATCGGCCACGCCGTCGCCGTCCGAGTCGGTGTAAACCTTCAATCCGTTGTCGCCCGTGGCAAAAAGGCTGTTGCCGTCGAAATACATTCCGCGCGCGCCGGACTTGGGCGCCTTGGCAAAATCAGTCGCCTTGTCGGCTCTGCCATCGCCGTCGGTGTCGTGCAACACCTTCACATAGCCGCGACCGGCCACGACAATCCGACCCTGCGCATCGGTCGTCATGGTGAAGATGTCATGCGCCAGATCATCTCCCGCGTAAACGGACACCTCGAATCCGTCGGGGACCTTGAATCCGTTGCTTACGGCTGCATCGGTGTCATGGCCGATCACCAGAGAAGCCGTGCCGAGGGCGAAGAACAGACCGCGTTTGAAGTGCATGGCTTGGATGTATCGTGAACGTGCCCCAAAGACAATTCCGACGGTTGTCGGGAATGTAGCGGAACTCGTGAAAGTTTCGCAGGAATCACCATCGCCACGAAACCCGCACAAGTTCCGCAACCTCGATCCGGGTCGCAGTCGTCTCTGCGGACAATTCCTGAATACTGGGAGCAGGGAGCGTTTAAATCGGTGTGTCACGTTCTGTGCAGCTACTGAAAATCAGCCTCACAACAGATACAAAACGTCATGAACTCAACCGTAATCTTCCGTCAGACCGGCGGAACCCATATCGAGGCTTACCACCGCATCGACCTGATCGGCCCGGAACGTTACCGCAAGTCCGGTGGCACGATGATGATTGTCGATGACAACAACATCCTCCTGAACTGCCTGAAACTGACCGCCGAGAAATACTTCGACTGCGAGGTCGAGTAATACCTCTCGCCGGCCAAGGCCTGGGAGGCTTTCCAACGTGATCCGGGGCGCTATCGCTGCGTCATCACGGATTTCCACATGCCGCAGATGACCGGCGGGGATCTGATCTGCCGGATTCATGCGAATTGCCCGGACATGCCGGTCGTGCTCATGTCCGCTGCGGCTGATCCCGACGAAGCGGGAATTACGGGAGACACCCCTGCACGTTTTGTCCGCAAACCCTTCGACTGGGATGAGGTCATCGCCGACCTGGAGTCGATGGAGGCATCGCCACCTTTGACAAGCGTGAGAGTGGGGACACGTTCCACAACAGTGGCCAGAACCTGACTTTCCTGGGATGAAAACGATCGCGACGACATTCTCCTCACCCCTCCCCTGGAGCCTCAACCAATCGTCGCGACCATTCCCGGGAACCTTTCGTGCTGGTTGTTGTTGAATTGGCGGCGTCAGAGCTTGTCGGGCCGTGCCGCCAACCCAGACCCCGGGCGCAGTCGGGTGCGCCCGGGGTCTTCTCATTCCTGTTTCGCTGTGCGGCCATTCTCGAATTCGCAAAGTGATGGAAATCAGCTGAAAACGTGGGTGTTTTCGCCACTGTCTTCTGATCGCAATCAGATTTATCGTTGGCACGGAAGTTGCGATTAACATATTTGCCTTTTTGGCTTATTTATCAACGTCCCGCTGAGTGGCGGGGCGGGCAGGACCGGAAAGATGTGTGCCCTTCCGGTCCTGCTTTTTTTTTACCCGAGAGTCTCGCGCCGCGCCGCACCGTTTCGCTCATAATCCTACTTCCTAATCGTATTCTTCGATAACCCGGTCCGATCAGGATTATGGGCTAGGATTGCGATCAGAATACAGGAGACCGCCTCCACGGTTGTCACCGGCCGCCGCCAATTGCTAGGGTCCGCCGCGATGCGAATCTTATCGGGCATACAACCGTCCGGGGCGCTGCATATCGGAAACTATTTCGGCATGATGCGTCCGGCGATCGAATTGCAGGAGCAGGGCGAGGCTTACTATTTTATCGCCAATTACCACTCGATGACGTCGCTTTTCGACGCGGATGAACGCCGCCAGAACAGTCTCGACGTGGCGCTGGATTTTCTCGCCTGCGGTCTCGATCCGAAGAAATCGGTTTTCTGGAAACAATCCGACGTGCCGGAAGTGACGGAACTCACCTGGCTGCTCAGCACCCTGACGCCGATGGGCTTCCTCAAGCGTTGCCACAGCTACAAGGACAAGACCGCCAAGCTCGCCGATGGTGATGAAGAAAAGGTCAACCATGGTCTGTTCGCGTATCCTGTGCTGATGGCGGCGGACATTCTGATCTTCGATTCCAACGTTGTTCCCGTCGGTCAGGACCAGAAGCAGCATCTCGAAGTCACCCGGGACATCGCCACCAAGTTCAACAACCAGTATGGCGAGACGTTTGTGATCCCGGAGTCGCGCATCAAGAGCGACGTTGCCAAGGTCCCCGGCACGGACGGGGAGAAGATGAGCAAGAGCTACGGCAACACCATCGAGATCTTTGGCCCGGAGAAACCGCTGCGCAAACGGATCATGTCCCTGCAGATGGACAGCCGCGGGGTGGATGAACCCAAGCCGGATGCGGAAGAGAACATCGCGATCCAACTGCTCAATCTGGTCGCACCCGCTGATGTCGCGAAGGAGACCGAAGACAAGTTACGTGCCGGCGGATTCGGCTACGGCGATCTGAAGAAGTGCCTGTTCGAGCGCTATTGGAATTACTTCGAGGAGCCCCGCAAAAGGCGTGAGGAACTGGCGAACAATCTTGATTACGTGAATCAGGTTCTCAAGGAAGGCGCGGAGAAGGCGCGAGCCGTCGCGGCGGACGTCCTGCAGCGCGCCAAGAAGGCCAGCGGCTTGGATTGATCCAAGATTTGGTGGGGCGAGTTTTGGAACGCTGCTGTTATGTGACCCTATCGCCGCTCTTTTTGCTCCGACCAGTTGTCGATCAGGTAGCGGGTGGGACTGTCCTTCTTCTGGCCTCGTTCGACGCTGATGCTCAGCTGAAGTTGGCTGGAGCCGTCTGAAGCGCCAAACGTGGCGGCGACAAAGTAGCTGGCGCCGAAGCCGATGGCGATGCCGAAGTCGGCGATCTTCACGTTGCCGCGGGTGTCGACGAGAATGTTCTCCGGCTTGATGTCGCGATGAAGGACGCCTTCGTCGTGGGCGTATTGTAGCGCGTCGCAGACCTTCGGCACGACATTCAGGGCCTGGTCAGGAGTGAAC
>JAYPXF010000031.1:9306-34112 GCA_038154405.1 Verrucomicrobiales bacterium
CGCGCATCGCCTGACGCAGGTTGGCGCCATCCACTTACTCCATGACCAGGTAGTAGTAACGATGCGTGGGCGTGACCGGGGCGGTTGGCGTATCTGCACCTTCATTTTGCGGCGCTTTGGTGGCGACGGTTTCCGTTGACTGCTCGGGAGTGGTCGGCGGATCGGTCACACCAAAATCATGCACGGTGACGATGTTTGGATGATTGAGTTTCGCCAAGAGGCGTCCCTCACGGGAAAAGCGTTCCGCAAACGCCGGATCATGGGCCAATACCTCGGGCAGAATCTTCAACGCCACAATGCGATCAAGCCGTTCTTGGCGCGCCTTGTAGACATATCCCATCCCGCCTTGGCCGATCAGTTCGAGAATCTCGAGTTGGGGGAAGGCGTTCGCCAATTCCGCCGTTGACGGTGCCGCCGGTTTGGGGGATCCGCAGCGTACTGTTATAGCCCGGCTCCGTGTCCGTATTGGCACCCAGCAGCAGACACTTCGGGCAGAGTCCCTCGGGCGCATTCTCCGGGATCGGCGCGCCACATTGCGGGCAGTTTTTCGATACTTCGCTCATGACTGCCGTTTCGTAAGGAATCCGGTGGGCGAGGTTACACCCTTCCGAAAATTTTTCCCACCAATGCCTCAAATCTCGAGAAAATCGATGGATTGGACTGGATCAACAGAAGATGTCGATCGCGCCGCCGGGCCCGTAACGGTGACGTCCGTGTCGCCGTTTATGACAAATCCTTGAAACACACGAAGAACGAAGAACGGAGAACGACAAACGTCAGACCTTTTCCCTTGGCTCCCCGTTAAGTCAGCGGCAAATTCCCAACCTTACCAATGAATCTTTCGAGAGTACTCGTAACTACCGCAGTGATAGGCGCCACGACCCTTTCCGCGGCTGATTTCAACCGCGATATCCGTCCCGTCCTTTCCGACAAATGCTTCGCCTGCCACGGACCGGATCCCAAGCATGTCAAAGGCGGACTTCGCCTGGATGTCCGCGACAGCGCCGTGCAGAAGGACAAGGACGGCCACGCCGCCATCGTCCCCGGTGATCCCGAAAAGAGCGAACTCATCGCCCGGATCACCGCCACTGATACCGAGGACGTCATGCCACCAGTCGACTTTCACAAAGAGGTCACGTCGAAAGAAGTGGAAGTCCTCCGCCAATGGATCAAGGAAGGAGCCAAGTATGAGGAACATTGGGCCTACCAGAAGCTGGATTGGCCGCAAATCCCCAGTGCCCAGACGCAGCCTGTCCGCAACTCGATCGATCGTTTTGTGCAGGCTCCTCTTCTCGCCGAGGGAATGAAACCGGCACCCGCAGCCGATCGTCGCACCTTGGCCCGTCGTCTCAGTTTCGATCTGCTGGGACTCCCGCCCACCGCCGATCAGGTCGACAAGTTCATCAACGACAAGTCTCCCAAGGCCTACGAGAACTTTGTAGAAGCCCTGCTGAAGTCCCCGCACTACGGCGAACGCATGGCCATCTACTGGCTCGACCTCGTCCGCTACGCTGATACCCGCGGTTACCACGGCGACCAGCACCAGGACATCACCCCCTACCGCGATTACGTCATCAACGCCTTCAATCGCAATTACTCCTTCGACCGCTTCACTGCTGAACAACTTGCCGGTGATCTGCTGCCCGAACCCACCATGGAGCAGAAGATCGCTTCTGGTTACAACAAGCTGTTGATGACCACCACCGAAGGTGGCGCGCAGCCCAAGGAGTACATCGCCAAGTATGCTGCTGACCGCGTTCGCAATGCGTCCTCAGTTTGGCTGGGCACAACCCTCGGTTGTGCCGAGTGCCACGATCACAAATACGATCCGTTCACCCAGAAGGATTTCTATTCACTCGCCGCGTTCTTCGCGGATGTGAAAGAAACACCTGTCGGCGGCCTTTCCTCGATCATCAAACTTCCCACCGATGCCGAGACCAAGAAACTCGCCGACCTCAACGGCAAGATCGCTCCCCTTGAGAAGGAAATCCGGGAATCTCTCGCCAAGATCGAATACGAGGAGCCCAGCGAAGCGGACGTGAAGAAACACGTCGCCAAGAAACAAGCCGAAGCCAAGGCCGCCGCTGAAAAGTTCCGCGAGACGATCATAGTTGATGACAAGAAGCCCGACTGCAAAACCGTCCGTGTCAACAAGGGCGATCATCCCTTCAAGTGGGATACCGAAGAGAAAGCCAGCGGCAAACAATCCTGGACCCGCACGTCCAAAGGACTCGCCCAAGACGTATTCGACTATCTCAAGAAACCGGTCGAAGTGAAGAAAGACGACGGCTTCTTCATCAACGTCCGCCTCGATCCGGACAATCCGCCCAGGGCCATCATGCTACAGTTCCGCACCGCCAACTGGGATCACCGCGCCAACTGGGGCGACATCACCGCGATCAGCTATGGCGGCAAGTCGAAGAATTCCAAGAAGACCGATATGGGCAAGCTGCCCAAGGCCGGTGAATGGATCCGCCTCGAGATCCCCATTGAGAAGGTGAACATCAAACCCGACTCCAAGGTCGTCAGCATCGCCTGCACGATCTCCGGCGGCACGGTTCATTGGGACAAACTGGGGCACTCAAAACAACAGGATCCCAAAGCCGCGAAGAAGAAGGATTCGCTCGAACTCGAAGGTCAGATCTCGCTCGCCTCTTGGGAGAAGTGGAAGAAGAAGGACAAATACAAGGGCCTCAACCGGACCATCAAAGGCCTCGTGACCAAGGCGGCCGACAAACGCAGCGACAAGGATCAGGACAAACTCCTCAAACACTACCTCCAACACGTCTGGCAGCCCAAGCGCGCCTACTACGACGGCTTGAAGAAGAAACTCGATCCCCTCAAGAAGGACCGTGACACGACCGACAAGGGCATTCTCCGCACCATGGTTTCCCAGAAGATCGACAAGCCGCGCATGCTCCGCGTCCTTCCACGTGGCAACTGGCAGGATGACTCCGGCAATCCGCTCGTCCCTGCCGTTCCCGCCACCCTCGGCAAGGTGAGCCTGAAACCCAAACAGGAACGTGCCACCCGCACTGACCTCGCCGCCTGGCTCACCTCCCGCGACAACCCACTCGTCGCCCGCGTCTTCGTGAACCGTCTCTGGAAGATCATGTTCGGCCGCGGCATCTCACCCAACCTCGATGACTTCGGCATGCAGGGTCAGAACCCCACGCACCCCGAGCTTCTCGACTGGCTCGCCATGGAATTCATTGCCAGCGGCTGGGACGTCAAACACATGGTCAAACTCATCGCCATGTCGCACACCTACCGGCAGTCGTCGATCGCGAGTGAAAAACTCCTTACCGAAGATCCCTACAACGATCTCTTCGCCCGCCAAGGCCGATTCCGGGTCGAAGCCGAGATGGTCCGCGACAACGCCCTCAAGGTCAGCGGCCTCCTCGTTGACACCATCGGCGGCCGCTCCGTAAAGCCCTACCAACCCAAGGGTTACTGGGTGCATCTCAACTTCCCCAAACGAACCTACCAACATGACGAAGGCGACAAGCAATACCGCCGCGGTCTCTATACTTACTGGTGCCGCACCTTCCTGCATCCCAGCCTCGCCGCCTTTGACGCATCCACCCGTGAAGAATGCGTGGTCGAACGCGTTCGCAGCAACACCCCGCAGCAGGCGCTCGTCCTGCTGAACGACCCCACCTACGTCGAAGCCGCCCGCACCTTCGCTGAACAGATCATCGACCAAGGCGGCAAATCAAACGTCGACAAGATCACCTACGCCTACCACCAGGCCCTCAACCGCAAACCCAATGCCCAGGAACTGACACTGTTGAACAGCCTCTTCGACAAACACCTGAAGCAATACACCGAAGACGAAGAAGCCGCTGCAGAACTTTTGAAGACCGGATTGAAGGAATCTGAGAGCACGGCCGACCAAGCCCAACTCGCCGCCTGGACCTCCATCGCCCGAGTGGTCTTCAACCTCCACGAATTCATCACCCGCCAGTAGGAATGATTTCAACCACGGATAACGCGGATTACACAGATGCCGATGTAGCGGAACTTGCAAAAAGTTCCGACCTGTTCCCCATCCGAGAAATCGGCGCCATCCGCGGTCAAAAACTTTCCCAGTCATGAACCTAAACGCCCTTCTCCAACACAATACCCGCCGCACCTTCCTCGGTAAGGCCGGCCTCGGCTCCATCGCCCTGGTCAACCTACTCAAGCCCGGCATCGCCAAGGCGAAGTCCGATCGCTGGACCGGAGCCCTCAGCCAACTCCACCACCAGCCCAAGGTGAAGCGCGTCATCCACCTCTACATGGCTGGCGGCCCGACCCATCTGGAGACCTTCGATTTCAAGCCCGAGCTGCGCAAGATGGACGGCAAGCCCATGCCCGAATCCTTCACCAAGGGCCAGCCCATCGCCCAGCTCCAGAACAAGACCCTGAAGTGCCTCGGCCCCCAACACGACTTCATCGAATGCGGCCAATCTGGCCAACACATCTCCGAGATCTTCCCGCATCTGGCCACCGTTGCCGATGACCTGGCCGTCGTCCGCTCCCTGCGCACGGACGCAATCAACCACGACCCCGCCCATACCCTGATGAACACCGGCACGCTCATTTCCGGCCGGCCATCGATGGGCTCCTGGATGCTCTATGGCCTCGGCGCCGAGACCGCCGATCTTCCCGGCTTTGTCGTGCTCACCTCCATCGGCAAACACGGCCAGTCACAACCCATCTCCGCCCGGCAATGGCACAGCGGCTTTCTGCCCAGCCGTTTCCAAGGAGTCGAACTCCGCTCCGTCGGTGATCCCGTCCTCTATGTCGGTCGTCCCGGCGGCGTAAACAACGAACGCCAACGCGACGTGGTCAATACCGTCAACGAACTCAACCTCCTGCACGAACGCGTCACCCGCGATCCCGAGATCCGCACCCGCATCTCGCAATACGAAATGGCCTTCAAGATGCAGACCAGCGTCCCCGACCTCGTCGATCTCAGCAACGAACCCGACAGCATCAAGGAAATGTACGGCACCAAAGGCGCCGACGGCTCCTTCGCCAGCAACTGCCTTTTGGCGCGACGACTGGCCGAACGCGGCGTCCGCTTCATGCAACTCTACCACCGCGGCTGGGACCACCACGGCGCCGTGAAGGACAAGGTGAAGGGCACTGCCGGCGAAATCGACCACCCCATCGCCGCCCTCATCAAGGACCTCAAACAACGCGGCATGTTCGACGACACCCTGATCATCTGGGGCGGCGAATTCGGCCGCACCCCCATGGCCCAGGGAACTGGACGCGACCACCACATCAAAGGCTACAGCATGTGGTTCGCCGGCGGCGGCATCAAAGGCGGCACCACCTACGGATCAACCGATGAGTTAGGCTACAACGCCGTCGAAAACATCGTCGAAGTAAACGACCTCCAAGCCACCATCCTCCACCAACTCGGCATCAACCACAAACGCCTCACCGTAAAATTCCAAGGCCTCGATCTACGCCTAACCGGCATCGCCGGTCGCGTGGTCAAAGGGGTGTTGGCGTAGAATTCACCCATTCGACCAGTTTGACCTTCACTCCTTTCACGAATCATATCGCTCTGCCATGGGACTCTTCGAAACTCGATCAAGCAACTGCCCGACTTGATCTGCTGTTCCTTTCCTCGACATTGGCGTTCTTGTCTTACCGGCGCGTCTACGAATAGATCGAGAGTCGGGACTCCCTCTTGTTTTGCAGGTTCGGAAAATGTCCGAAACTGATAACTCTTTTCTCTGGCCTCTCCTTGCGACGCTCAGTCAAATCTTGAGCATGACAAGGCTGATCTGAAGTAAAGGGGTCGGTCCCATAATTGCATCATTGATTCCCTTTCAATCGTGTGACTACGGTTCATCCATGGCGAGGCAGGTGAGGATTGAATTCCCGGGAGCGATTTATCATGTAATGAATCGTGGGGATCATCAGGAGGCGATTTTTCGCGGGGACGATGATCGACGACTGTTCCTGAAGACTCTGGGAGAGGCGTGTGAGAAGACCGGTTGGCGGATTCACGCGTGGGTGTTGATGGGCAATCACTATCATATGCTTCTGGAAACGCCGGAACCAAATCTGGTGTTTGGAATGAAGTGGTTTCACGGGACCTACACGAGCCGCTTCAATTCACGGCACAAATTGTTCGGGCATCTGTTCCAGGGACGTTACAAGGCCTTGAGCGTGGATAACGAGGGTGAGCATTTCGAGACGGTGAGCACCTATATTCACCTGAATCCCTTACGTGCGGGACTGGTCCGGGCAAGGGAGGGAGCATTGGAAAATTACGCATGGAGCAGTTACCTGGACTATCTGGCGACGGCACGCAAACGTCCGGAATGGCTGGAGGTGAATCGGACGCTCGGTGTGTTGGGTCTGGGCAAAGACAATGTGAAGGCGAGACAAGGTTACCGGGCGTGGATGGAGGGGCGAGTGATTGAATGTGGGCCGGGTTCGCCCGGGGAATTGGAGGCGAAATGGCGGAAGATCCGCCGCGGTTGGTATCTCGGGGATGAGAGTTTCAAGAATCGCCTCTTGAGTTTACTGGACGACTCAATAACTGATTCGGGTGGAGGAAGTCAGCGGGACACCGCCCAAAAGGCGCATAACAAACGGGCGGCATTGGAATGGTTGAAGCGCGCATTGGCCAAATTGGAGTTGCGGCCCGCTACCCTGCGAAAGACAGCGAAGGGAACACCAGAGAAGTTGGCTCTAGCGTGGTGTCTTCGGCGTAGCTTCGCCGTTTCACGGAATTGGGTGAGTGATCAGTTGCACATGGGGCATCCGAATCGCGTCACCTTGGCGATCAGGGCGGTGGATGGGCGAGCGGATGCGGTTGCGGTGAGAATCAAGAGACGATTGGAGAAACTGTAGAATTATGGGACCGACCCTTTTGACTTGTCATTGAGATCAATGCTCGTGACAAGTCTGATGGAAATTACTTGTCCTCGGCTTTCTTTGCCTTGAACTCGGGAAGCTGTAGCAGATTGCCCCTGATCGACAGCCCTGCTTTCGAGCTCTCGTTTGCGAAACTGAGCGTCGGTGAGCCGATTGTGTAGAGAGTGGCTGTGCCGGCTTGATTTGCGCTCTTCGCCTGCAGTATTTGTCGGCGGAGGTTTTTCAGATCGGCTGAGCTGGTCGCGACGTCCAAGGTGGATGGCACCACGATGTTTCCCGCTTCGTTCATGGCGCCTATCTTGTTGCCCAGCAGGAGCAGTTTCTTGATCGGGCTCTGTCGTTTGTGAAGAACGTCGAGCAGTTCATACTGGCCCGCGATGAACATCGCATCGGCCACGTTGTCGATCGCGCCAAGTTGGGCAATCGCGGTGGAGAGGTTTGCGGCCGCACTGAATCGTTTCAGGGAGTTGGCGATGTAGGCGATTTCGCGAGGACTGAAATTCGGGTTTTCCAGGAATTTGCGATAGGCGGCAATCCGTTTCGCATCTTTCCGTTTGTCCAGTTTGTGGCTCCGGGTGTATTTGCGCAGCAGCTGGAAACGCAGCTCACTCGGGAGATTGTCACGGATCAACAACTCGGTATCCGCATCAATCGAGTCGGGTGTGAGCGCACCGTAGAGGGTGACGTAAAGTCCGGGTACCGCCGTGGCCAGCAATCCGCCGGTGATGACA
Organism: Verrucomicrobiales bacterium; assembly: GCA_038154405.1. Taxonomy (GTDB): domain Bacteria; phylum Verrucomicrobiota; class Verrucomicrobiia; order Limisphaerales; family JAYPXF01. Next base: position 16,926 of record JAYPXF010000031.1, read on the forward strand.
ACACGTCCGATGGCTTCTCGCTTCGCGGCGGCATGCATCAGCTCGCGCGCGAACTGATTCTCCGTGTAAACATCGAGCTTCAGATCATAGGCGAGTATCCGCGCCCGCTTGCCGTAGTACTTTCCGCCGGCAGCCTGGTCGCGATCCTCCCCGGTGCTGCTCTTCTCATCTCGGTCCCGCTTGAACAGCCGGCCAACCCAACGCCCGGTCTTGCTGAGCGAACGACCGATCGCCTTGCGGGCCTGATTGGGCTTCGTCACGATGGTCTTGGCACCGCTCCCAAGATTCTTCACTGAACCGGAAAGGCCCTTCCAGACCTCACCGCCTTCGTCATTGGCCTTGTAGCCTTCGATGGCAGTGATCTCATGACAGACCTTGAGCACATTCTTGATCGACTCGACTTCGTAGTCGCCGTGAGCAGATTTCACCCGGAACTGGTAGTATGCCCCATTGAGGCCAACGGTGGAATCGATCTGGTAGTGCTCGGTCGTCCGGGGCAGTAATCCGTTGAGCGAACTGATGCGGTCGAATTGAAGACCGGCTGCGTTGGTATATTGAACGAACGCAATGGTCGCGGTCACGAAAACCAAAAGTCTGTTATGGAGGTGGAAACGCATGGCGGGCCGAAGCATGGGGCATGCTTACGATAGATCCAATGCGAATCGGAATTGTCATAGCGATCCTCAAGATCAGTTTCCGGATAGAGGCACATTTCGGACTCGCTGGCTCGTCCCTCCATTGCGGATACAGACATCAACGCACGATTGGAGGGACAAGCTTGCGAGTCCGTTTCGATGATGAACCGGGAACATGGGCCCAGACTGATACGGAAGTTGGGTGAATTATTGCGCCCGCCTGCGCAAGACCACGCGGAAGCCGAACCGGGTGTTTCGCTTGTGCGGCTTGCTCCACTCGGGATTTTTCCGATGCGAGATGGCCAACTCCGATTTCATCTTCGGATCGGTGTGCCAATGGCCGCCGCGTCTTCCTCCGCCAGTCCGGCCCCAACCGACCATTGATAGTCTGTCGGCAGAGCATACTCCTCATTGGTGGACAAAACGCCATTGGTCTGTTCACTCGTGGTCAGCCACCGGCAGAAAGCAAGCGCATTGTCACGATTCATTCCGACAACCGGGTGCGATTCGGACTGTTCGAAACCGGGATCCTTCCATCCTCCCAGTTGGCCGTAATAGGGCGTTGGACCGTTGATATCGATGGAATCCGGATCCCTGCCGGTCTCCTTGGCGTGGGCTTCCAAGTCCTTCTGGGTGGCGATGAGCCGGTACATGCCCGCGTCTGCGTCATGTCCGGTCTTGTCGACGAATTTCGTGAAATTACCCACGGTCACCTCATGCACGCCGAACAGGACATTGGTCAGGCCGGGAATCCCGACCAACTGCATGCCCAATGAATTGGTGAATCGTTGCACTGGTTCCGTCGGTGCGGTGGAAATCACTGAAGGCGAAGTCTGCGAGCTCTTGCCGAGGGGATCACCATGATTGTCCGAACTACGCGTGAGCGAATGCACGACGACTCCGAGCAAGAGCAACAGGGCGACGGCACCGGTTGCAACCCAATGCCTTGAACCTTCCCGTTCAGGGGCTGGCGCGTCCGGCTCGGGTTCCACCAGCTTGAGCCGGGTGACAACCTCTTCGATGCATTTCGGTCGAATTGAGAGATCCTTCGACAGGCAGGCCTGCACGGCCGGGGGATCCCCGCGCAACTGCTGCGGCCCCATGTAGGACAGATTACCGGTCACCATTCCCTTCAGCAGGTGAATGGTGGAAACGCCGTGCAGGCTGCGTGAGATCCCGAAGTACGCCACCTTGATGCGTCCTTGGGCGTCCAGCATGATGTTGCTGGGCTTGAGCGATGCACGATTTCCGCCTCGTTGTGGGCATACTGGAGCGCCTCGGCCATCTCCCTCCCCCAATCGCGGATTTCGTCCACCTCAAACCGCAGTTCCGTTTTTTCAACGCGACGGCCTGCCAGCGTGTCGCCTTTCACCAGCTTCATCGACAAAGCCGCGAGATTGTAAACGCCGCTCGAAAAGTGCGGCGGGTAGGCGCGCCAAATCGGGCGCTCGAAAAGTGCGGCATGGCTCCTCTAAGGGAGGAGCATGTATGCCGACATGGACGAGTGGGTTGATGAGATACGCAAACGGGTGCTGATAGGCGGGGAGAGCAAGCGGGCCGGGCTGCGACTCCGCCGCCGATTGAAGCAGCGCATCAATCCGCTGATGCAGCGGCTGATTCTCCCCGATCGCGCCGACCTGTGCCAAGACTCAGGTCAGCAGCAAGGGTAGGAGGCGCGCAAGCATGTGAGTATGGACAGTTGACGGTGATCGGCACTTCAACAATTCGGAATGCCCGATGACCTGGAATCAATCGGCTTCGATGCGGTAAAGATGATGACGCGTGCGGAGGAACATCGCCTTGCCGACGACCGCCGGAGAAGCCATAAACCCCGGACCGCGACGAGGATCGTCGCGGGGCGCGTCCTCGGCCAGTTTGTTGGTGGCCAGCACCTTGAATTCGCGACCGGGTTTGATGACCGTCGTCACTCCTTCGAGGCTGAAGAAATAGATCCGCCCATCCGCGTAGATCGGGCAGGCCCGGAATTTGCCGCCAACGCGCTCCTTCCAGACCGTTTCGCCCGTCTTGGCATCGAGGCAGAGCAGGAAACTGTCGTCCATCGCGAAGTAGATCAGGCCGTCCACGATCACCGGTGACGAATACTTGGGGAAGGTCTTGGCGAGTTTCCATGCCACGTGACTGTCGGTCACCACGCCCCGTCCACCCGCCTTGATAGACATCATCTCCGCTCCGCGACTGAAACCGTTGACGATGATGAAGTGTCCGTCATGAAACACCGGACGCGGAGAGGACGAGTAAGCCATGTGATCCACCCGCCACAGTTCCTTGCCGTTGCGCGGATTGTAAGCGTAGGCCGCCTTGGCACCGACGCTGCACATCACCGGCTTGCCCTTGATCGAAACGATCAGCGGTGTCCCATGCGCCTTGCGCCAGTCGCCGTCCTTGACCATCTGCTTCTCGATGTGTTCGTCGTTCCACTTCGCCGTGCGATCGGTCTTCCAGACGGTCTTGCCGGTGCGCTTGTCGAGCGCGACCGTATATTGCAGATCCGCACCGTCGAAGGTCAGGATCAGCAGGTTTTCGAACAACACGGGCGAGGAGGAAGCGCCGCGGTAGTGCCAACACGGCAGATCGTCCCGCTTCCAGATCACCTTTCTGGTTTTCGCATCTAGACAGGCCGTACCGACGTTGCCGTAATGCACATAGACGCGTCCGGATTCCGCATCGGACGAAGGTGTGGCTTAGCTGTTGTCGCGAGACCAGTTGCCCATGGACTGCGGCTTCTCGACGTGAAACAAATTATTGTTCGTGATGATCTTGCCGGTGGTTGCATCGACACAGAGCACGTAATAGTCGTGACCCGGCACATCGGCAGTCGTCAACCAGACCTGGCCACCCATCACGATCGGCGAAGACAGGCCGAGCAGCGGAATCTTAGTCTTCCACGTTACGTTCTTTCCTTCACCCCAATGTAGCGGCGTCCCTTTGGAACCCGAATGTCCGTCACCGGCGGGACCACGAAAGTCCGGCCAACTCTCTCCGGCTATTGAGTGAATTGAGTGCAGGCAGCCAACAAATACAAAGACACAGAGACGTCGGAAAATGCACGGGGCGGATTTCATGACCGAAAACTGCCGTGCCGTTGGCAAGCTGTCAACGAATGCGAAGCCAGGGAGGAATTCCGTAGATTCCGTTCTTTCCGTCGTAGAGAAAACTGATCGGAAAACGAATTGCCCCCCTTCGAGAGGCAAAATCGCGCCGATGTCTATTGGGGATGCACAAAACATGTTTTTCGCTGTCGGCCTTGCACTGGTGATTGGGTGCCCGAACGAACCCAGTCTGAATCCACCACAACCTTCTTCCACTGAACCAGCCACGATCGTTGGCGAATCCCAGCCCCAAAGTCCTGAGAGCACCAACATGTCGTCCCAACTGAAAAGCATCATCAAGATCATCTCGTGCAATTGAAGATAGCTGAGGAAAAGATCCGTCCGGAGGCGACGTTCTCTTCACCTGGGGCCGACGACTTGGATTTCGTAGAAACTGTGATGACCGCGGAAGAAGAGCGCATGGTGTCAATTCCTGATGATCTGCTGGTCAGGATCTAGGGCGCTCCCTCCGCAAAGAAGCTAGCGGACCACACCACCATCGCGAAACTCGCCGAGGCGCTGGACAAGGCGGAACCGCAAGCCGAAACCTCCGGCGAAATTGCCGCCGGTCGATATCCCATACTCATCAAGCAACCTTTGCCCGACGGGAACGCGCGACTGTTTGAGCCGAGCCTGTTAACCATCCTCAAGAATGCGCAGTCGACGAAGGGTCAATCGCTGACGGAACAGGAGGTGTTGAGCCTGCGGAATCACACGCCTGCAATGGTTGCTCCGACCGATGTGATTCTCAATATGAACGAAACCAGGGGGTATCAGGACATCGATCCGAAATCCCCGCGGGCGGACTGGCAGAAACGGCGGACCGAACTCAAGCAGAGCAATTCGCAAAGGTAGGTTCGGGCAAGATGTCTCCACCCGGCATCCTCGCGGGTCAACGCTCCCGTGCTTGTTCGGTCAACAGCTCGCGCGGCAAGAGCAGATGAGTTTCGACTGCACTACCGTAGGGAGGAACGTTCAACAGGCGAAAGCGGCCGCCCAGGGCACGGATGCTCCACAATCGGCCGGATTGGTTCTCCGGGACCTTGATCGAAATGAAGTCGTCCGGAGTGGTTTTGAAATCGACCACCTGCTTGCCGTCGGCATTGAAGAGGGCGCCGGCGCCAGAACGGTCGTAGGCGCCGATAACCTTGGTGCCCTTTGGGACGTAGAAGTACCAGCTGTGGCGGCCGCTGACCTGTTTGGGCGAGCCTTCGCTGGTGAGGACGGTGCGCGGTAGATCGGCGGGCCATTGGACGCGGGTGCCGGTCATGCGTTCGCGCCAGGTGATGCGGTAAAGCCCCTCGCGCTTCGCAATGAAACGGACTTCGTGCCACTTTTTATCCTCAGGAACCTCGACAGTGTGGAGCACATGGAAATCAACCTTCTCAACATCCAAGGCACCGCGCCAGGCGAAGTCGATGGTGGCCGGGCCGCGGTTGTTGTAGATCACCCCGGTCATGACCTTGAGGCGAATCTCGCGCGGAGGATTGTCGATCCAGGTGTAGTTGTGCAGTTCACCGCGGGTGATGGTGGATCCTTCGGAGCCACCGAAGAAGGTCTTGCCCAATGACGGAACTTCCGGGAGCTGCAAGACGGATTGAGTGGGGACGAGGTCGTCACTGAAACCCAAGGGAGAGAAGTCCAGCACGTTGTGGTTGCGAATGCCCTCTTCCACGAAAACGCGGATCTCCTTCTCAGTGAAGGGTTCGTCGCCACGTTTACGAAGGCGTTCGGGCGGTTGTGAACGGGATTCAGGTTGGCCGGGAATCCAGGTGACCGTGTTGCTCTTGCGAGCATTGCGGTTGAGGTAGGAGAACATGCCGATGGCGTCGGCCATGCTGGATGTGCGCGAGCGCCAGAGGAAGTTCACCACACGGTCGAAGCCTTTCTGATCCGATGCCTGACGGTAGAGTTCGGCGTAGCGGGTATAAAGGACGAGATCGTCGATACGCCGGCGGATGGCGGGATCGTCGGCGAGTTCACGGGCGGCGCTCAACTTGCGATACATCGTGCCGATCATGTGATCGCTGTGGAGCGGGCCGGAGCTGATGAAGTCGTAGAATTCGCGCATGGGTTTCTCAGCGGGGCCAAAGCTGTTGTGAAGGAAGTCATCAATGGTGGGTCGGACCGGTGTGTACACGTCCCACAAGAGACGACTCGCAAGGTAGTAACCGAGACCGCAGGCGCCCCAGGCGTTGTCCGATTCCGCGTTCATGAAGCGGGCACCGGCGGCGTGTTGCTCGCGAATCGTCTGTGCGAGCGGAAGCGGTCGGGAGGCCTTGCCCGAGCCGGGCATGGATTGGTGCCATACGGGGAGGCCATAGTATTCGCGAATGCCGATCATGCCGGTCTTCCGCGACCAACCCTCGAGCATGGATTCGAAGGTCTGGTCGCCCTTGATGAAGGCCGTGGCCATGCTTGGAATGACCTTGGGATGCACGTTCACGGTCGGAGGTGGCGAATAGTCACTGTAGGCGTAGATGCCGATGTATTTGTCGCCGAGGCCAAGTGCATTGACGGCTTTGGCGGCCTGATTGGCGAGTATCACCACGCGATCACTGACGCTGCCCATATCCGCGCAGGATTCGCACTCACACCAACCGCCGCCGTCGCTGGGATCGAGCGAAACGGAATCGCGGGCGGGATCAGCCTTGAACTGCGCAATGGCATCGCGCACCACGAGTGCCCGCAGTTGCGGATTGGAAATGCAGAACTTCCAGCCACCCCGTTCGCCGTCACGCAAGGCCAGATACTCCGGGTGTTGGTCGAATTCCTTTTGATTGCGCCGGATGATCCCGATGTAGGAATGGCCGGTGTTGAGTTTGAAGCTCTCGGCCGTGCGATTACGCAGTCGCCATTTGGCCCACTTGTCCTGCAGCCAGGGTTGCAGGTTGATCCGCATCCCTCCGCGCGGTCCACTGCGATTGAAGAAGTCGGGCTTTTCCAATCGATCGACCGCAATGCTCAGGTCCTTCTTTCGGGGAATGATCTCCCAGTTGTCTGACGGAAAATAGTACCGGTAACCGAGCTGATACAGCAGATCAGAAACGGCGAAGGCAACGGCAGTGGGTGTTGCGCCGACGAGGTAGAGTCCAGTGTCGGTCGACTTGAGTCGATAGTGATCGCGTTCGAAGGGGCTCTTGCCAAAGGCCGCATTCAACGGAAGGCCGGGAAGATTCTGCGGCAAGCCCAACACCAGTCCGCTCGATCCGTCACCGGTCTGAATCTTGAATTCGGCACCGGAGATTTGTTGGAGCAGGTCGGCGAGTTCGGTCGCGTTTTGGCGAATCAGGTCACTCGCTTGAGAACTGACGACAATACTGAGACGGGCTTCGCCTTTTTCTGCGAGGGTTGTGCGGGCCGCGCGGCCAAGGCATGGCACGCAGAGCAAAATGAAGACGATGAACAAGCGAGTCATACGGGGTAATGTGCGAGCGGTTACCGGAAGAGAATCTGAAAGCGCAGAATACGTCAAAACATAGGAATCGTGTAACGCCAACGGCGTTACACCCCAAAGCCCAGGGTTGGGAGGAACGACCTACCCTGGGGACGTGTCAATCAATGATCCAACCCTGCAGGGGTTGCACCAAACAACAGCGGGAGGGTTCAGCCCCTTCAGGGTTGCTTGGATTATCGGGTGTCACCCAAGGTAGACGCTGACGCGCCAACCTTGGGCTTTGGCGTTGAACCGCGTTGCGGTTCTGGGTGAGAGAGACCACGAGCTACTTGAGTTTTTGGATGGTGGCTTCGGCCTTCGCCTTGAACGCCTTGCTGGCCGATTTGTTTCTCAACACGGCCTGATAGGTTTTTACGGCTTCTTCTTTCCGCCCGGCGGCAGCGAGGGTTTCTGCCCGGGAAAGAAGCATGTTGGCGGACCAGGAACCGCCCAGCGTCTTGGCATCGACCCGGTCGAGAATTTTGAGCGCCTCGTCGAACTTCTTCTGCTTGGTCAAGAGACGGGCGGCGCCTTGGAGCGCAGAGAAATAGTCGGCGCCGCCGGCGCTGAATTTCGCGTCAGCGATCCGCCGATAGGCTTCAAGCGCCCGGTCATCGTCCTTCAACACGGTTTCACGATTGCGGGCAATGGCACCGAGGAGGCTCTGGCGTAGCCGGGGATCGGAGGTGTATTCGAGCGCGAGTTGGTAATCGACCTCGGCCTGTTCGCCATTCTTGGCGCCGTAGTGGGCACGACCGCGGACGAAGGCGGCTTGTCCGATTTCGGTGAAGGACCAACTGGAAAGATTCTCCTCGCCGAATTCGCCGGTAACGTCCGACCATTTTCTCTGAGCGGCCAGGTTTTCCATCTTGGCGATCTTCGCCAGGGATTCGACGGGAATCCGGCCGGCCAGTTTCGTCGCCTCCGCGTAGTCGCGCATTGAGCGGGCGCTGGCGGCTGCCTCGGCAAAGACTCGGGATTTCTGGATCTCGGATGCCTTCGGGTAACCCGCCAACGCAGTGAAAGCACTGATGGCTTCAGCGAACTTGCGTTGGCTCTTCAGCTTGGCGGCCTTGTTGAACTCGATGAGAAAGTCGGTAACGGTTTTGTCCACCTCGAAGGCGGCTGAGCGGCCGTCATAAAAGTGGGCGAATTTGAGCGGCACATGAAAGCCCTTGGTGCCGGTCGGGGAGATGGCAGAAAGCTCAGTGCCGTTTTCGCGGATGCGTTGACGGCAGACGTTGAAGTGCCAGGGAAGGCTTGATGACGGCTTGTGCCCGATGACCTGATTGAGCGGATCATTCTCGTCTTCGGTCACCGGGATGCGGATCTCGACCGTCCAATGGTCATCAGCGATCTGGGTGGCGACTTCGGCCTGTGATTCCCAACGGAACCAGTTGGCCTTGTTTGCGCCGCGGTCGAGGTCCACCAATGCGCCCGCGGGATTGACCGCGATCTGATAGTAGCTGTGGGCGTCGGTATCCAGTTCGATCTCGATGGCGTCGCCATACCAGATGGCCTGGTCATCGTGTTTCGTGGCGGTGATGTTGGGCTGTTCGCCGGGGCGCTCATCGCAGCGGATGGCGAAGTAGAGGTTGTTGCCGCCGCGATCCCAAGCTGCGAGGACGGAGGTGCCGAAGACGGGGCGTCCGCCGGTCTGCAATTCGCGCATGCGATTGACCGTCCAGTTGCGATGTCGCACCCAGAATTCGTCGTCGAGTTCGCCGTCGATGACGATGGGAGTGCGCGGTTCCCAGACGGTGCGCACCCGCGGAACTGGACCGCGCCCTTGCGCCAGTTGGGCAGCCTTGCTGCGCAGGCGTTCGAGGAACGAATCGATCAGTGCGAGCCGCTTGGCGTAGATCGAACCGGGCTTCACGCTGGCTTTCGCCGCGTCGATCGTGGCGAGAGCGGTCTTCACCAACTCCAACTCATCGTCCATCGCCTGGTAGTTCTTTTCACAATGGTCGAAGAACTCCCGCATCTTGGGTCCTGCCGGGCCATAGAAGGAGCTGCAATACTCCTTCAGCATGGCACCGACATCGGCGTTCTTGCCGCCCCAATACATGCGCGCGGTGAAGTAGATCTGGAAGTGATCGAAACCCATGTTCGGATCGTCGTGCCAACGAGGGAAACTCAGCCAGATGTCCTCGCCGCGCGAAAGGCCCTTCGTCGCATTGATGCTGTTGCCGTTCACGCGGGCAACAAAGGCCGGCAGGTAGGTTCCACGACCCGTGAACGGATAATTTTCGAAGATCATGATCGGCCGCGAGGCAAGCTTCAGCCAACCGGCCCGGAGATTGTCGATGTATTCGCGTTGCTCCGGCTGGCTGTTGCGCGGGCGACGTCCACCGACGATGACGACCTGCACGTTGGGCTCGAGTCTCTCGATGTTCGTGGGCGGCTCTGTGTTCGCGCCGTAGGCACAGCAGACGATGAGCTTGTCCGGATGCGTCTTGGCGACCTCCTTGGCAACCCGATTGGCGTAGTCCCAGACATGATTCGACAGCTTGCCGCGAGAACCCATCTCGTCGATCTGTTTGCCTTCGCAGAGTTCACACTGGCAGATCGAGCCGTAGGCGTCCGGCGGCATGATTGAAACGCCCTCAAAGTCGTAGACATCGAACTGAGCGCGTGCCCATTTCACCGTTTCGCGAAACAGCTCTTCGTTGGAATAGCACAAGTGGTTCAACCGCTTGCCTGTGACCGTGTCTCGTTTGCCGCCGTAGAGGGCGAACCAATCGGGATGCTTGGTCTTGAGTTCTTCCGGATGCGTCATCGTATGCATCCCGTGGGCGATCATCAGGCCATGAACATTGCGCGTACCCAGTCGCATGATCCAACGCACCACTTCGTCGTCGCAGTTGCCGATGCGCGCGCTGAACTGACGAATCTCAAAATCCGGTTCCACGGTCTTGTCGACCTTGGGAAGCGGAATGGAGGCCAGCCTTGGCAACACCTCCCCCAGTTCGCCCGGCAGATACCAACGCGCGCCCAGATCGCGCAGGAAACCGCAGACCGCGTTGTAGGACCCGCGTTCATCGAAGCCCCAATAGTATTCGCGTTCTTCACTTGCGAGATCCGCCGGCATCAATCGCCGGTTCTTGTACATCCCGCCATTCGGAACACCGTAGGGCAATCCGCTGGCTTCTTCCCATCGCGGTTGCAACTTGCGGCGATCACCGTTGTTCTTCGCCCACGGTTCCGCGGCAACGAACTCGGTGTCGTCACCGATCAGCGCCAGCCAGTTCTCGCCGGACACCATGCGATAGGCCCCGTGCTGCAGCCCCTTCGCCGTGATCCCGAGCTTCTTGGTATGCGAACTCTCGCCGACATAGATCGTGATCCCTTCGCCCGGCGCCTTCGCGATCGGCAGCTTGGCGCCGCTGATCTTCTCCACGCTTTCCTGCAATTCCTTCACCGCCCAACGCGTCGAACGGGACGGCTCTTCAGCGATGACGATGACCGCCTTCGGTTTTCCGTTCTCGATGATGAAGGATTGGGCGCCGGCCAATGGCAGGACCAAGGAGAAAAGGACAAGGAATTGCTTCATGGGTTTGAGCAGGAAATCTGAACGGACAAGAAGATGGAGGACAAGAAAATCAAGATGATCGTTTTCAGTTCACGTGTCCGAAAGCGATGTCTCGCAGCCCTTGAGCGCCATGGATGTGTGGACTTTGGGGTTCCTCATAGGAGTAGACCTCCTGCCAGCTCCTGCCTCCGTCGGCACGATCATCGACTTCAATCGTCGAGGTCGGGGAGAGAGTTGACGATGAGGTGGAGCTTTTCGTCGGCGAGGAGCTTCTTGTCCAGTTCGTCACTCAACGCGGCAAAGACGCGACGGAGAATGTCGGTGCGTTTCTGGGGTTGGCTTTCGACCAGGAAACTGTGGGCGTGAAAGTAGGAGTTGAGTTCGTGGGTCTTGTTCTTGTGCCACCCGCGAACCAGACGGTTCTTCAATCCGGCGATGATGTCTTCGGCACGGCCATCCACGGATTCCGCCAGCTTCACGACATCGTTCATGAAGTGATCGGTGATGACCTTCGAATCGTAGAGAACCTGGCGTGTCACGCGACGTCCCCGGCCGATCCGCCAGGTCCGACACGCGGTTTCGATGGCCTTGGCCGCGGCCTTCGCACGAGTGAAGGAATCGGCGCAACCGGGGAACAGTTTTTCCCGATCCTCCTCCGGCATCTGTTGCAGCTGCCACCAGGACGTGACCTGCTTGCGGAGCAACTTGTAGAGGAGCGGCACGTCATCAACGACATGCCAAAGGTGCAGACCGACCGAGGTTTCATCCCACGGATCAAAAAGCGTGATACGCAGCTTGCGCCCATACTCGGCGTGGGTGTCACCGGATGGTCGCGGAGGCGGCATGAACTGAACCGGTGATGCCGGTATCGGTCGCGCCGGCGTGGATGTCGTGTCGCGGACGTGATCGAGATCGACAATCCGGTGCTGCGTGCTGGTCTCGTTCAGACGGGTGACCCACTTTCCGACTTCGTCCAGCTGGGCGGTGAAGTAGAAGACTTGGCGACCTTCGCAGGCAATGGAAATGACGGTGTCGATGATGGCTGCCGCGCGTTCGTCGTCACTGGTGCCCAGGACTTCATCCAGCAGCAACGGCAGCTTGATCGTCTCGTTTAGCTCGATGAACGCGAGGCGGACGGCGATGAGCAATTGCATGCGTTCACCAACCGAGAGATTCTCAACCGGATCGGCGCTGGTCTCGGAACGGCGCGCGATGAACTTGGGCGGATTGCTGCGGTCGTCCATGTCCAACTGCAGCCGGTTGTTCGTGAACTTGCGGAACAGTTCGCGAGCCCGATTGAAGACCGCCGGGCGGGTTCCCTGGGTCGATTGAACACGAACCCATTCGGCGAGGCATTTTCCAGCAGCCCGTTCGAAATGGCTGCCCTGAATTTCCTGCAACTCCTGAAGCCGACGTTCCCGATTGTCCAAGGCATCGGTGAGTTCATGCCCGGCCTTGGCATTCTCCACCCGCAACTGGATCGAGGTGATCTCGTCCCGCAAGGTTTCCCAGGTGTCCGCGAGTGCCCGAGACTCCTCTATCTCGGCATCAACGTCCACTCCCTCAGGATCCGGGAAGTCGGCGATGTCCCGCTGGCGTTGTTGAAGAACGGCTTCAGCCTTCTGCACGGCGGCTGTCGCATTCTGGTAGTTCGTGCGCTGGGCCAGCCAGGTGTCGATGTGAGATTCCTTCTCCGGCTCCAGTCCAAAACGCGCATGGATCTTCGCAAGCCCCTCCGAGGCGTCGGCCGATTGTTCTTTCGCCCGCTGCAATTCGCGCCGGGCTTCCGCCTCGTCGCGAACGGCTTCCCGCCGGCGGTTCAGCGCCGCATCCAGTTCATTGATGGAACGGCCGGCGGATTCGTGGGAATCAATTGACTGCAGGCCAAGGCCGCTCAGCAGCTTGTTCATCTCGGCAAGATGCCCAGTGCGTTGCTCCTGCAGGTCGGCCATCGATTGTTCGTGACCCGCTACAGCCGTGCTCTTCTGCTGCCATTGCGTGAGGTTTTCGATGAAGCGCGGCAGCCAGTCATCGCTCATTTCAATCTCAGGCCCCAGTTGCCGGGTCAATTCACGCCGACGATTTTCCAGCGTCTCACCATCCTTCTTGAGCTGTTCTGATTGCGCCTCCAACTGGGCGAGATGACGAAGACGTTCATCCTCCGCCTTGCGCTTGAGGGCCAGATCTGCCAATTCGCGCAGACGGTCGCCCACCACGCTTGCCGACCATTCGGAAATTTCACCGAGACCCGATCGGTTGTAGTCCGCTTCGTGAACCGCACGGGCGCCGGCCGGCGGTCGGCCATCGGTGGGCTGACGTTGCCGGTGATCCCAATAGGCAAGCCCCGCCGCCGCCAGCGCGCCGACAAACCACACCGGGTGATTCGCGACGCCAAGGTAGATACTCAGCAGGGCCATCGTGGCCAGACTGAGAATGAGCGGCAGCAGTCGGGAGGTGGAATCGGCGTCCTGGTCTTCGGGACACGCCAACCATTCGCGCAGGGAACGAATGCCCTCGTGCAGCTTTTCGTAAGACTGGGCCGGAGTGGTTTCTCCCGCTGGCTTCTTGAGCGCCGCAATTCGTTCCGCGTGCATTCGGCGCGCGGCCATGAAATCGATCACCTGCCGGGCGAAGTCGCTGACCTCCGGAAACTGCGCGGAGGAAAGCCGTCCGATCTGGTCTTCATTCAGGTCGCCACCAAGGCGTTGACGCAAGGAAGTGGCTTCGCCTCTCGCCTGCGATGCTTCGCGCCGTTCCTGCTCGATGGCATTCTCCAAGCGCTGCAGTTTGGGCAACTGCGATTTGAGCTGGTCGCAGATCTCTTTCGCAGCATCACCGTCCTCAACGCCGGCTTTGGCCTGCCGATTGCGTGCTTCCTCGATGTTCCGTTCCGCCGCGCGGCTGGCCTCGCTCGCCTGGTCTTGCAGTTTGTGCAAGCGGTCAAGTTCCTCGCGTTCGTTGCCCAGCAGTTGACCGATCTCGGCGGGGAAACCATCGAGGCGCGCCTTCGCCCCCTCGAGTTCTCTCTGTGAATCCCGGAAGTCCCGCACCCGCTCCAACTGTGGCAGGCGGTCATGCGCCGCTTTCGCGGCCTCCGCCTTGCGCTTCAGGTCGGCAGATTTGCCTTCGTCCGTCTGGATCGCGCGATGCTTGTCCGTGGCAGCGCGCCATTTGGAATCCGCTTCCTTTGCCGCCGCGGCAATGTTCTTCGCCGTCGGGGCCTTGGTGAAAGACGCACTCTTCACCGCCGCCTCCAGATCGAAGCCGCCCAGTGAGGCATCCGCGATTTCCTTGGCAAACTGCTGATCTTCGCCTCCAACCAACTCTTCCAACGCGAGACGATAGCGATGACGAATCTCCGGCGGGCCCACTTCCGGACTGGATTCCACCGTGCCGTTCAACCGCCACTCGCGATGGCCGGGTTCCACGAGTATTTCCCATAGCCGATCGTCCTCGCGGATCAGGCCGGAAACGGACGGTCGTTCCAGTTCGGTCTTGCCCGGCCAGAGCAGTTCGTGAATGACCCGGGCGGTGGTGGATTTGCCGGAGCCATTGCGGCCGTGGATGATGTTGATGCAGTCGGAAAGGTCCTCGATCTTGAATCCGTCCCCGTGGCGGATGCCCAATGCCTGGTGCACCGACAGCTCTTCGAAATGGAGGTTCCGTTCAGCCATCGTTCTGTTCGAGCAGTTGGATCAACAATTCGCGACCGGTTTGGCGCAGGTGATTCACGACCTCGCCCTGCTCCACCCTGGAACCGGACAGGGTGAGGAAATCCGGCTTGCCGCGAACCTTCTCCATTTCCAGCCGGGCCCCCTCCAGCAACTCCTCCACCGCCTCGGAGCGCTTGTCCTTGTCGAGTTCCAGAAGGAGTGACGAAACCGTGCCCAGGATTGAGTTCTGCCCGGCATGTTCGTAGAGATCAATCTCGGGAAGCAGATCGGATCGGGCGCGATCAACCGTCACCGTCACCGTGTCAAACGTCAGACGCAGATCATTCTCTATCTCCTTCAGAGTATCCGCCACCGTGCCGGCCAAGGGTGAATTGCCGTGAATTCGCAGGCGCAAAACGATCTGATCCAAGGCTGTTCCCGCAGTGCTGATGATGCGTTCCGACCGGGCGTTCAAGGCATCCTTGATCTCGCCGCGCAGTTCGTCTTCGGAAGTCGCCCCCGTTACATCCACGTCGAGCTGCTCATACCACACCGAGGACAACGGTACCTGGATCGGACGTTGGACGCGACCATTGCAGACTTCAACAACCCAGGCTCCGTGGGCGCCGGTCTCACCAAAATCCAGCGCCTGCGGTGAGCCCGGATAAAGAATCCACACGTCACCGTCGGTGAGTTGTGGTTTGTGCACATGCCCCAACAGCCACGCGGCCGGCCCGGCAGCTTCCAGCTGTTTCTGGTCAAGCGGTGCGTAATGACTGTCCGGCAGATTCAGATCGCCATGCACCAAGCCCAGGGTGGGAATAACCGGATCGGCGACGTGCTGGTAATCCTCCAACGGCGAGCGATCCACATGTCGCGCCTTGAAGGACCAGCCATCGACATGCAGGGCCGGTCCGGATCCATTCTCCAGGGTGGCACGTTCCCAGGTCTCATTGCGACCGAGCAGGGTGAAGCGCCCCTCGAGTTCGTTGGCAAGTTTGGCCAGCACATCGAAATCGTGGTTGCCGGCGACCGCGACGGTTTCGATGTCGTGATCCGTCAGCCGACGGATTCCGGCTTCCAACGGCCCGAGCGCCTCCCAGAACTTGTTTTGTGCGTCGGCCACGTCACCGCTGAGCAGCACGGCGTTCACGTTCTCGTCGATCGCGGCCTGCACGATGCGCTCCCACGCCGTCGCTGCACGCAACAGATCCGGCGACACGCCGTCCGGCACCTTGGACGACGACCTGCCGATATGCAGATCGCCGGCAAGGAGCAGACGATAATCCGGTTTGTGGGCGGATTCTCTCATGGTGGACAAACACCCGTCGCGACCGACTCGCAAGCGACGGAGGGGGGCGCAAGGCTTCCAACACGCCAACGGACTGTCAACGGTGGAAGCATTGGACGCCGGAATCGGAAAATCGGTTACTGAACGGACAAATACCGTCCTCGGCACGACTGTCGGCTCGATGCGATCACCGCTTTGTGTTCCGATACCCGAAACAACGATGGGTGAATCCGAAAATGACAATCCGCTGACGACCTTCCTCGGGGCCTTGGACAACTGCCTCAAGGACGGCTCCTTCATCCGGATGTCCTTGGGCAAATATCGCGGAGCGGACGCGGAACTCCGGCGGGTGACCGCCCGATTGATCTCGCTGAAGGAAGAGGCGAACCTGCAATTGACCATTCACCACCGGACGAAGGACGTGACCCGAAACGTGCTGATGAAAGACGCCGACTGCGTCCTGCGCGAATACCTCGAACAAGGCTTCAAGTCGGTGCATCTGTTCACTGCCAGCGATGATCTGCAGTTGGAATTCAACCGCCGTGGAAAAGGAAGGTTGCGTCGCAGTCGGCCGACCATGACCGGGAAACAAACCGGTCAGCATAATCGGGAAAAGAGCCGAATGGTGGACCCGAACCACGCGTGGCTGCGCGAATTGGGCGTTACGAACGCCCAAGGCAAGGTGCTGCCGTCAATGGCGGACAAATGGCGGCAGATCAACAGGTTCGTGGAAATCCTGGATTCCTCGATCAAAGGAACGGCGCTGGAAGACAAGGATGGAATACAGGTGGTGGACTTCGGATCAGGCAAGGGATACCTGACCTTTGCGATGCATGCGCACCTCCGACAGGCGCGAACACTTGGTGTTGAACTGCGAGCGGCACTGGTCGAGAAGTGCAATCAAGCCGCCGCCAACGGAGGAGTCGACGGGCTGGAGTTTCGGGCTGGCGACATCGGCAACTGCGAACTCGATCAACTGGACATCATGATTGCCTTGCACGCCTGCGACACCGCCACAGACCTGGCGATTCATCAGGGCATCAGCAAGGGCGCGGGACTGATCCTGTGCGCCCCGTGTTGCCACAAAGAGGTTCGTCCGCAGATTCGCATGCCAGAAGTGCTCGAACCCATGCTGCGCCACGGCATTCACCTGGGCACGCAAGCGGACATGCTGACCGACACCCTGCGGGCACTGTTGCTGGAGGCCTCCGGGTATTCGGTGAAGGTGTTCGAATTCATCTCCCTCGAACACACCAGCAAGAACAAGATGATCACGGCGGTGAAGACCGGAACCGGGAAACGCGCGGAGGCAGCCCGGGACGAATTCCGTGAACTGAAGGAATTTTACGGTATAGATCGGCAGTGTCTGGAACAGTTGCTCGAAGCCGGTCCGTAGCGGCCTAGCGCTAAGCAATAATCTCGGAGATGGGATTCCCGAAGTCGATTTTCCGGCGCTTCTGACCGGGCACTTCGAGTCGTGAAGGGCAGCCATCAGGGAGTGCATTGATGTGATTATGCTGCTTGTTGTTT
>JAYPXF010000032.1:0-12797 GCA_038154405.1 Verrucomicrobiales bacterium
GCCCACGACCTTGCCCCTGATAGACGACCGTCGAATCGTAGAAGCGGTCGCAGAGCACCACTTTGCCGGCATCCCGGGCGGGTTGGATCACCTCCCTCACCAACTGCGCGCGACTGGCGTTCATGAGCAGCAGTTCCGCTTCCGAAGTCATGTTGTGATTGGCTTCGGAGTGCTTGAGCAGATGACGGATTTCTTCACCGACAGGAGTTCCGCCCGGTTCGCGCAGAGTCAGAACTTCGCGCCCCGTTTCCCGCAGCCAATTCGCCGTCAGGTTGATCTGGGTCGATTTCCCGCTTCCCTCGGTTCCTTCGAATGTGATGAAGAGACCCTTCACAACTTCTTGACGCGGGGGCCTTTCGGCGTGTCTTCGACCACCCAGCCGAGCTCCGCCAATTGATCGCGGATTTCATCGGAGCGGGCGAAATCCTTCGCCTTGCGGGCCGCCTGGCGCTCGTCCGCCAAGGCTCGGATTTCGGACGGCACCTCGACCTCCTGCTCGGCAATGCCAAGCACGGAATTCATCTTCTCCCAAGCAGCCAGCGCGGCCGCGGCAGATTCTGCTGCCAACGTACCGTCCGCGAGAGACTTGTTGCGATCGCGAACCCACTCAAACACCACTCCCCAAGCTGCTGACACATTCAGATCCTCATCCAGTGCCGCTTCAAATCTCGTCAGGATCTCTGTTTCCGCCTCCGCCTTCGCATCGCCGGCAACTTCGCGCAGTTTCAGCACGCACTCATCGATCCGTCCCAGTGCCGACTTCGCTCCGGCCAATCCGTCCATCGTGAAGTTGAACTGCTCTCGATAATGGGAGCTCAACATCAGGTAGCGGATTTCGCGACCGGCGAATCCTTTCTCCTGCAGGTCGCGCAAGGTGAAGAAATTGCCCAATGACTTGGCCATCTTCTTGCCTTCCACCAGCAGGTGCGAACCGTGCATCCAATACTTCACGAAGCGTTCGCCCTCGCGGTAATTCAAGGCGCCTTCGGCCTGGGCAATTTCGTCCTCGTGGTGCGGAAAGATCAGGTCCTCACCACCGAGGTGCAGGTCAAAGCTCTGACCGAGAATCTGGGTGCTCATGGCGCTACACTCAATGTGCCAGCCGGGACGTCCTTCACCCCAAGGACTCTTCCAGAAGACGTTGCCATCTTCCGGCACACGCGCTTTCCACAATGCGAAGTCTGCAACGGATTCCTTCTCGTATTCGTCGTCCGCCACGCGGTCCCCCACGCGCATGTCATCAAAATTCAGATTCAACAACTGTCCGTAGCAACAACCGCAGCCACGATACTTCTCGATGCCGAAATAGACCGATCCATCCGCGGCGTGATACGCGATACCCTTGTCCACCAGGGCCTTGATCAACTTGATGATCGGGCCGATGTGCTTGGTCGCCAACGGCTGCTTGTGCGGAGGCAGGCAACCCAGCTCCCTGACGTCATCCAGAAACGCCTGGGTGTAGCGCTTGGTGAAGGCGTCAAGCGTCTCCCCGGATTCCCGGACCTTGCGGATGATCTTGTCCTCCACGTCCGTGATGTTCATCACGTGCGTGACTTCGAAGCCCTTGAAATCCAGGTAGCGCCGCGTCAGATCCGCGAAAACGAAAGTCCGGAAGTTCCCGATGTGTGCATAGTCGTGAACCGTCGGGCCACAGCAATACATTCCCACCTTGCGCCCCGCCGGATCCAGCGGAACAAAATCCTCCACGGTGCGTGACAAGGTATTAAAAACTCTCAGTCCCATAATTCGATTGGCAGCCAGACGTTACGAATCCGTTTTCCCAAGTTCAAAGCAAAAGCCCCGTCGGCGGTCGGCCAACGGGGCTTGGTTGATCAAATACGGATCGGCGGCTCAGTAGGGAGTGTAGAGCCACATGCAGCGGCTGCCCTGACGGAGCTGACCGTTCCGGTTCTTGATACCCACCTGGTAGTGGTGGTAAGACACGCCGATGGCTTCGAAATCCGTTCGGACCGCCACGTTCTGCACCGAAGCGTCGCCCATGCCCACATTACCTTCCGTTCCGTGAGATGAGTAGCGCTTGTCGGTCGCAGCGCCGTTCACAAAACCCATTCTATGGGTGGCGACATGCCACCACGAGTTACCCCCGGTTTGGCCAGGCTTGCCGCCCAAAACCATCCAAGTCTTGTTGTTGTTGCGGAAAGCACCGTCACCCGTCCAGTAGGTGCCACCGTAAACCGGATTTACATCAGGGAATCCACTGGCAGTCGCACGAACGGACGTCTGGATGTTGTAGTCCATGACAAGCGGGTAGTTCGCTTCACCCGCACCGGTCTTGCCGAGGCGGATCATGTAGTTCTCATTCTTGTTCACTGTGTAGGACACTGAAGAGTCCCAACCGGGCTGCTTGCCGTAGCGGGTCACTTCCGTGCGGTGAATCGGCGAGATGCCGTTGGCCTGCAACGCGGTGTTGAAGAAACCGGAGGTACCATCGGACCAGTCAGTCGCGGTGGTGTTCTTCTTCAGGCGGTTGCCCGGACAGTTCAGGATCTTCGGGCTACCCATTTCATTGGACTGCACGGCGAACACCGACCAGCTCTGAACGGCGTAGGCAGTGGTGTTGCCCCAAGTGGCCTTCTGCTGATTGCGGCCTTCCCAGTCGAACTGGTAACGAACCGTGCCGGCAATCTTCGGTGCCTGATACTTCAGAGAGTAGCGACGCTGAAGTTCCCAAGGTAACTGATCTTCTTTGTCGGCGGCCCAGACGTTCATGCCGGTGGCGATCTGTTTGAGGTTATTGGTGCACTTGATCTTGTTGGCCTTGCTCTTGGCTTTGCCCAGAGCCGGCAACAGCATTCCCGCCAGAATTGCGATGATCGCGATGACCACCAGCAGCTCGATCAGCGTGAATGCTCGAAGGTATTTGGTGTGTGTTTGCTTCATTGATTATTTATTTTGGTTTAGAGAACTCGCGGGTGAGTGCAGGGAATAAACCCCTCGGAGGATATATTGTCAATACTTACGTATGGACCTTTTACGCCCGTAGGTGTCACCACTGAACATCCGAACGAACAGCACCGTTTTGCAACGCGAAAACCGGAGAATAGCGGGTATTTAGACCCAGTTTCCACCAAGTTGCGTATTTCTACTCATGTTCGTCAATTTTCCTTCCAGATCACAAAAAAGCCCTGCTGACCGTCGGCCAGCAGGGCTGCGAAGCGTTTATCCGCTCAGATCCGTAAGGCATTTAGTGCC
Organism: Verrucomicrobiales bacterium; assembly: GCA_038154405.1. GTDB lineage: Bacteria > Verrucomicrobiota > Verrucomicrobiia > Limisphaerales > JAYPXF01. Next base: position 3,214 of record JAYPXF010000032.1, read on the forward strand.
ACAAGGTGCGGCTGCCGTTACGCACACGACCGTTGGCATCTTTGATGCCGCGCAGCCAGTGGTGGTAGGAAACACCGATCTGCTGGAAGTCGATCTGTGTGGCGATGTTGCGCACCGAGGCGTCGCCCATGCCCACGTTACCTTCAGTGCAGTGCACCGCGTAGCACTGGTCGGTCGCCGCACCGGTCACGAAGCCAAGACGGTCAGCCGCACAGTGCCACCAGGAGTTGCCGCCGGTCTGGCCGGGCTTGCCACCCAGAACCATCCAAGTCTTGTTCTGGTTGCGGAAGCTGCCGTCACCACCGAAGTAGGTGCCACCATGCATCGGGTTCAGGTTCGGGAAACCACTCGCAGTCGTGCGGGCCGAGGTCTGGATGTTGTAGTTCATCACCAGCGGGAAGTCAGAAGCGCCGGCGGCGGACTTACCCATGCGGATGTTGTAGTTCTCCAGCTTGGTCACGGTGTACGAAACCGAGGAGTCCCAGCCGGGCTGCTTGCCGTAACGCTGAACCTCCGTCCGGTGGATCATCGAGACGCCATTGGCCTGCAGCTGCGTGTTGAAGTAACCGGAAGTCCCATCGGACCAGTAGGTCGCGATGGTGTTCTTCTTCAGGCGGTTGCCCGGGCAATTCAGGATCTTCGGGCTGCCCATTTCGTTGGACTGCAATGCGAAGGTGGACCATGCCTGTGGCGGATAGGCCGTGGTATTGCCCCAGGTGGCCTTCTGTTGGTTGCGGCCTTCCCAGTCAAACTGGTAACGAACCGTGCCGGCAATCTTCGGGGCCTGATACGTCACGGCGTAGCGACGCTGCAGTTCCCAAGGCATCAGGTCACCCTTGTCGGCGGCCCAGACGTTCATGCCGGTGGCGATCTGTTTGAGGTTATTGGTGCACTTGATCTTGTTGGCCTTGCTCTTGGCTTTGCCCAGAGCCGGCAACAGCATTCCCGCCAGAATTGCGATGATCGCGATGACCACCAGCAGCTCGATCAGCTTGAATGCTCGCAGGTATTTGGTGTGTGTTGATTTCATGTTGTCACAAAAGGAACAGGGTATTCTTCAAGACCGACAATCCGGCCTAGTGCAGTGAATCCGCTCCCTTGCCGCTTTTCTTATCAATACATTTGAAGTTTTTTTCAGCACACTTTCGGATTCCTCCCTTTTGAAACTACCAACACGCCTTACAGGAAACGACAGCTCGTGGATTTCGGGGCAAAATCAAGCCGTTTTGAGCAGGATTCCGCACGGCAGATGTCGCCGCAGATAACTGCCAGTTGTGATCCACCAACTTTCTCCGAAGTGGTTGAGAATGCCTCACCGGTCGTTTTTCATCCGGCGTTCCGCTAATATCTGGATATTCCCGGACGATGGCGGCTAAATACGGCGAATGATCCTTGTGATCGACAATTACGACTCGTTCACCTTCAACCTGGTGCAGTATCTGGGCGAACTGAACGTGGAGATGCAGGTCCACCGCAACGACCAGATCACCCTCGATCAGGTGCGGGAGATCAATCCGGAACGAATCCTGATTTCCCCCGGGCCGTGTTCGCCCAACGAAGCGAAGATGTCGCCGGAGATCATTCGCGAATTCGGTCCGCGTATTCCCTTGTTCGGTGTCTGCCTCGGGCACCAGTGCATCGGCCATGTGTTCGGCGCGGAAGTGGTCGTGAATCACCGGCTCATGCACGGCAAGACCTCGCCGATCAAGCACGACGGCAAGGACGTGTTCGCCGACATGCCCAATCCCTTCACCGCCACGCGCTATCACTCACTCGTGGTGAAACGCGACAGCCTGCCCGACTGCTTTGACATCACGGCGGAGACGGAGGAGGGTGAAATCATGGGTCTACGGCACAAGGAACATCCCATCTGGGGCGTGCAGTTCCATCCGGAAAGCATTCTCACCGAAGCCGGTCGCACCATCATGCGCAACTTTCTCAAACTGGGAACCTGACATGAAACTGCCCGAAGGGTTGAACCGAAACTTCCGCGGCCTGTGTGGACAGGATCCCGCCATCGTCGCGCGTGCCCTCTACAACCTCGACGGCAGCCTCGGCGCCACCTGGATCGCGGTCGGCGAGGATGACATCGTCTTTTATCATCGTCCCAGCGGCGGTGAGTTCAGCCGCCGCCGCATCCACCTCAACGAAATCATCGAGTGCGACGTGGAGACGGAAGCCGACTATGCGGCCATCCGTTTTCGCCTGGCGACGGAGCAATACCGGCTCCGTTGTTCCCATTTCGATCTCGCGGTGGCGGATCAGATCGCCCGAGCCTGCGCCGACGGCGCCGCGCGCAATCCCATCGAAGCACCCGCACGACTTACCGTCCCCGCGGCGTTCTGCGCCGGAATTCACGCCGTGCTCGCCAGCGACGGCCAGGTTGATCCGGTGGAAACCGAATGGCTCTGCCTGAAGATCCCGGATCCGGTGGCAATTGAACAAAGCAGCGCCTGGCTGCGCGCGAACGGTCTCGAGGCACTGTTCAAGACACTGCCGTCCGTGCTGGATGAGGCCCAGCGTGAGTGCCTGATCGCGAACCAGCTCAGCGCCATCATGGTGGACGGTTTCCTCGATCAGTCGGAGCGCGATCTCGTGGATCGATTTCGCGCGGCCCTGAACATTGATCCGGATCGTTACGAGCAGATCTTCAACGTCATCCTGACGCGCAACCAGGTGGCCCTGCTGGTTTCCGAGAGCCATGCCGCAGCCGACGCGGTGGTCGACCCGGCACCGGTGGAACTCTTCACCACCGGACTGCTGGCGGTGACCTACGCCGACAAGATGCGGCACGAGGCGGAAAAGAATTATCTGATGCGGCTCATCAGCGACGCGGAGATCGTGCAGGAGGCCGAAACGAACCTGCAGTCGATGACCTTCGATATCCTGCTGCAGATCCTGCCGGGTTCGCTCAGCCACCGCCAACGGCTCTGCATGCTGGCCAATCTCTATTCGGTCGCCATGGTCGACGGCGAACTCTGCGTGGAGGAACAGGAAATGATCGACCGCTTTCGCGAATCTCTCCAACTCAGCCACGACGAGTCCAACGAACTGCTGGGCGTGCTGCTCATCAAGTTCAACCTCTCGGTGCTGGCCTGATCCGCGACCCCGCATCGGACGTTGCTTTCCTCCCGTTCCGTGGCAATAGTCCGGTCAAGGGAGGTCGTGAAGCAACCGTTGCTCATTCCAGTGCTCTGCCACGCCGGCGGAATCATTGCCGGCTGGTATGCCAACGTTTCGCTCACCGCACTCTGGTGCGTCGTGCTCCTTCTCCTTGGCTACGCAACCCTTCAATACCGACGTTTTCCCCAACTGATCCTGTTGCTCGGCTTCCTGCTTGGGGTGGCTGCAGACCACATTGCTGGTGAGACCTTTTTCGCCGAACGATCTCCGCCTGCGCGTGGACAGACAACCCGCGTTGGTGTTCCTGACCGGCCGGATTGCCGGGAGCGCGGAACTTCAATCACCGGAGCAGAATGCCTTCGTTCCTCCACGCTGGCAGGTCCATCTGGACGCCGAGTCGATACAGCCGATCAACCTTTCGAAGCCGGCCGTTCCCGTCATCGGTCGCGTGTTGATCTTTGGAAAGGGAAGACGTCACACGCATCTCTGGGCCGGCACCAAAGTCAGGGTGGCCGGTGTTCTCGCCCAACCGGCCAACGCCCGTGCTCCGGGCATCTTTGATTATCGCGAGAAACTCCGTCGCGATGGCATTCACTACCAGGTGAACACCACTTCGGATTCCGACTGGGAGATTCTTTCACAACCACAAACCGCGCCGCTGGCCGCGCGTTTCCGCCAATGGGCCCGGGAACAGTTTTCCGCCGGCATGCCCGCCGAGGACGAATCACTGCGACTGCTTTGGGCGATGGTGCTGGGATGGCGAACCGCGCTTACGGACGAGGTTGCCGAGCCATTCATGCGCTCCGGCACGATGCACATCTTCGCCATCAGCGGCCTGCACATCGCGCTGATCTCGGGCATCCTCGTGACGCTTCTCCGCGTCTGTCGATTGGGACGACTTGCCTGCGGCCTGATCGTGATTCCCCTGCTCTGGTTCTATTGTGCCGCCACCGGTTTCCAGGCTTCTGCCACCCGGGCCACCTTGATGATGTCGATCGTCATCGGCGGCTGGGCACTCGAGCGACCGACCAATCTGCTGAATTCCACCTGCGCCGCCGCCTACGTCATTCTCCTGTGGAACCCGTTGCAACTGATGCAGGCGAGTTTCCAACTGTCGTTCTCGGTGGTGTTCACCATCGCCCTGTTGATGCCCAAGATCACAGCGTGGGGTGACCGGTTGATCCATCTGGATCCGTTGCGACCCGAGTCCGAAACGCCCCGGATGACCAAGCTGACGATCTGGCTCGGACGGCAGGCATGGTCACTCGTCGCGATCTCATTCGCCGCCTGGCTCGGGTCAATGCCGCTCATCGCTTATTACTTCCACCTTTGGACACCCGGCGCGCTGCTGGCGAATCCGATCATCGTGCTGTTGGCCACCGCGGCCATCGGCAGCGCGATCGGCGGACTTCTCACCTCGCTGATCTGCCCGCCCATGGGCGAACTGTTCAATCACAGCGCGTGGTTCTGGGTGCACAGTCAGGCAAGCATCAGTCGGTTCACCTCCGAACTGCCGGGCAGCTGGTGGCAGATCGCGCAGACGAGCCTCCCGGAAACCGCCGCCGCCTATCTCCTGATCATCGGCGGGGGCGTTGACCGGCTGCGAACGGGTTGGTTACGGATCGCCTACGCGGCCGGCATCATCGCATTGCTGACAACCGCCCTGACCGACCGCATGGATCGCTCCACACGAACTGAGCTTGCAATCTTCAGCGACAACTCGAACTCGATCTTCTGGAATCCTCCCGGTAGGGCGAACGATCTGCTCATCGACTGCGGGCGATCAAACGCATTTGCGAAGGTGGTCGTTCCTTACCTGCATGCTCGCGGCATATTGCGGGTCGAAAACTTCCTTCTCACGCACGGCGACATCAATCACGTCGAAGCTTTCGAACTCGCGCGTTCAACTTTCAGTCCGCGGCACATCGCCGTCAGCCCCGTTCCCCAAAGATCCCCCACGTATCAACGCCTGACAAAATCGCTGGCGACAGACCACCAGCCGACCTCGCTACGGATGGAAGTCTCCAGAGGAACGAAATTCGTTGGCTGGGAGGTCGTCCATCCCTCCCCCACCTTCGAATTCCGTCGCGCCGATGATTCCGTGGTGGTGCTGTCCGGCACGGTTCACGGTTGGCGGATCCTGCTCCTTTCGGATGCCAGCCCACAGGTGCAACAACGACTGCTCGAATCTGGCCGCGATCTCCGCTGCGATGTGATTGTCGTCGGAATCTCAGATCCGGAATCGATCTTGGAGGACGATTTCCTTCGGGCGAGCCAACCAGAAGTGATCGTGGCACATGACAATCCCGTTCCCGTGCAGGACCGGTTGCAGTCGCAACATCTGTCATCGGTGAGGGCCTGGCGCGGGAGAATTCTACGCACGAGCCAAACAGGTTCGGTAGTCCTGAAGATCAGTCCGGATGGGATCGACATTGAAGCCGCCATCGGCCACCTAGGTCGAATTCCGCGCCATTGATCCCGGATTTGGCAAGAACGGCCAAAATTTTGACTTGTAAGAAGTTGCGAATTTTCGAGGCTGTTTGCACATTATCGGTACCACTGCGGATTGCAACCCGCAGAATGGATCGTTAGACATAGGTGAAAAACCTGCTGAAGGTCTGACGGTTCACGTGCGGAACACGTGCGAATAGCCTGACAATGTTTGACGACGACGACGAATATGGTGACGACCGCCCGACGGATCTGCGGGGATATACGCCCCCGGAGGATCATCGTCGCCGCGGACTACACCGCAAGAATCAGGCGCATCCGACATTGCACAGCGGCCCGATCCTGATGTTCGTCCTGATCGTTGCGGCCCTGATCCTGGTGATCTGGTTCATGTACAAGGTCATGCTGGAGCGGCGACAGATGCTGCAGGAGAGCCTGAGTTCAGTTCCCGCGATCGAAAAGGTGATAGAGTTCTCGCCTGAAGCAGACCGCTCAGTGTTTCTTCAGGTATAAGCGATGCTCCGTGCGCCGGGTCTGCTCGTAGTCCAACTCCGGCAAATCCACCAAGGTCGGGGAATCGGTCTCCTCCAACAGGCAGCGGGCCCGCTCTTTGAGTTCCATCAAGCGATCCCATTCCAGATCCGGCGAATGGGACGTCTGGCGCAACAGGCTGCGCCACTCGATGATCGCCCGGTCGATGTCGCCTTCCCCCAGAAACTTCGTGATCCACATCCGCTTGGATGAAGGATCACGGTGGATCGATTCCACAATCTGCTCTGCTCCCGCGCCATATTCCGGCGGCAGTCCGTTGTCGAGATACCCCTTGATCGACTGGTTGCCATAGCGATCACGGCAGGCCATCGCGATCCGCCCCTTCCAACGACCTTCATCGCCGGCAAAGCGAAACCCCGCGTGCAGGTTGGCAATCTCGTAAACCAGTTCCTCCAACGGAATCGACTCATCCTCCAGTGCAGCCGCAATGCCGAGGCCGTCGGCCCCATGGTAGAAGCTGACAATGCGACCCCGCCGCGTCGGCGCGCCGCTGTCGTCCACCAGTTCCAGGCGACGCCACAACAATGCAGTGCCCGTTCGGGTCGGCAGCTTCCGGCAATCCTCGATATGCGGACAGCTCGCACAGTCCGTGGGCAAGACCTCGCGTTTGGGTGGTCGGTACAACGCCTTGCCATGATCATCCATCGCCGCACGGATCTTCACCTGCCCGATGGCCACCTGAACCTTCACCGATTCATTGCCCGTCACCACTTTGAGCACCGGTGTGCCCGCCTTTCCCAGGCGATCCTCGATCAACGGCACCACCTTGGTCTGCCAACGATGCATCGGCGCCTGCCGCGCTTTCCAGCCGGTCAGACGACGCACCCATTTGGCAATGATGATGCGATCCCCTTTGACGCGCTCACCCACCGTCATCTCGCGGCCATACAGATCGCCGTGATCATCCTCGCCCACCACGACCAATTGTCCGTGACCGGTATTCCCCAACGCGGACGGTTCCGTGAGAATCGGCCGCAGTTTGATTGGCAAGTCGGATTCGTTCTCCGATTCCTTGTCGAACAGCCAGATCTGGCTGGCCGGGTAGTCCTCGAGACGTGGGTACCGCTGCCATTCCCCAACACTGTTGCGCATCTCCTTCACCTTGCGCCGCAAATATCGCGCACGTTCTGCATCCGTCGGAAGTTTGCACGGCGCATCCGGCGTCTTCATCGCGTGCTCGACGCCCAGAAGAATGGGTCGGGTCGTGAACAACCGTTCCTGGACCCTCACCGCTTCGTAGAATGGAATGTCACCCCGCAGCGCCGCCGCGTGCATGATCGCCAGCAAGGCGCCCCAATCGACCGCGCTCGCCCGGGCCAGATGACGCGGCCGGGCGTCACGCAGACCGATCTCATTTGCGGACATCAACACGTAGCCGCATTCATCAATCCCCCGACGTCCCGCGCGACCGAACATCTGCAGAATCTCATCACCGGCAATGGGTTGTTCAATGCCGTCCCGGCGATATGAATCACCCGCCAAGGCGACACTTCGCAGCGAGAAATTGATGCCGGCCGCCAGTCCCATGGTAGCCACCACCACGCGCAGTTGACCGGCCTTGGTCAACGGCTCTATCACCCCGGCCCGCGCCGCATAACTCAGTCCGCTATGGTGATAACAGACGCGGGTCTTCAAGAGGCGATACACCTTCTCGCCCACCAGGTGTCGTTGCTCGGCGGAAAGTTGGAGCGGCTTGTCATTGGGAAGATAACGCGAGAGTTCCTGCGCCAACGCCTCGGTTGCTTTTCGCCGCGGCGCAAAGATCAAGATCGGTCCCAGATCTTCCGCCAAAGCCTTCGCGCATAACCGAGGCCAATAACCCTTGATTGCGCTGGGCACACGCACATTCAGGCGATCCGCGCGCACTTCCTCCAACGGCACCGGACGTTCCGTGTGTCGCACGACAATCGCTTGGCGCCCCAGACGCTGCAGCCATTTCACCACCTGATGCGGATTGTCCACGCTGCCGCTCAGCATTAGGAACTGCGTTCCTGGTGGAGCGAGTCCCACCGCCAGTTCGTAATTCAATCCACGGTCGCGATCACCAATCATCTGGTACTCGTCGATCACCAACAGCCGTGGACCATCTCCCTGCAACAACCGGTTCTTCTGCGTCTCCAAGGTCGCCACCACGATCGGTGCGTCGAGATTGTCGGAAAGATCCCCGGTCGCAATGCCGACGTTCCAACCGCGCCGCCGCCATTCCGCCAGCTTGTCATTGGCCAATGCCCGCGTTGGGACCGTGTAAACCGCGCGTCCGGTCGGTCGCCCTTGGTTCGACCACAACTCAAAGATCAACGTCTTGCCCGATCCCGTCGGTGCATCCACCACCACGTCCTTGCCATCGCGCAAAGCACCCACGGCCTTCTGTTGCCACAGATCCGGGATCGTGACCTGATTGAACGCTTCCAGCGCATTGGCAAAATCGCTCATGACAATGAACATCCGGGCCCGCGGCCCTCCGCGCACATCTTGCCGATTTCGCTCCACGCTTGGCAATGGCGACCTTCTCCAATTCGCCTTTACTTGCGTCCGGCAACTTAGGAGCGTCTCCCCATTCCACATATAGGAACACTGACGACAGATGCATCCCAAACTCAAAGACGCGGTCGACCTCGGCGCAGAGAAAGTCATCAACCCGAACGGAATTTCACTTTCCGGAGGCGACGCGGAACCGGTGCTGGTCATCCTTGCCGCCGGCAAAGGCACGCGGTTCGGAGCCCGCCCCAAGTGTGTGCAGCAGGTCGGCGGTAAGCCGCTGGCGCGAAATACGGTGGAATCCTTTCAACACGTCGGCTCAAATCGAATCATCTGCCTCGTGCACCATCTGGCCGAGGAAGTGATGTCAGGCGTCGGCGATGACGTGGTCTTTGTCCGTTCCGCGAGTCCGACAGCCGGCACGGCATTCGCCACGTTCGAGGCGTTCTGTGCTGCCGAACTTCGTGAAACGAATCCGTTGCTGGTCATCACGATGGGCGACCGGATCGTGCCCGCTTCCACTTTCCGCACCCTGCTGGACACGCACCAAAAGGGGACGGAAGCTCAGCTCACGATGTTGACCGCGGAATACCGTCCGCCGAAAAACAGCGGCAAGGGTCGCATCGTCAGAAACACGGATGGTCAGATCCAGCAGGTGATCGAGGAAAAGGACATTTGCCAGGAACAGGACACGACCAGACGCGATGAACTCCTGGCGATCACCGAAGGCAACTGCCCGCTCTATGTCATCCGCGCACGACTGTTGTTTGACAGTCTGGGCAACCTCACCAACGAGAACGCCCAGGGACAATATTACCTGACGGATATCGTCACCGACATCGCGAGCACCGGCGGTGAGATCCGCACCGTGACCACCACCCCCGATGATCCGGATTACCAGCTGCTGTGCTCGGACGTGACCCGGCCGCCAGATCTGAAAGATCTCGACCAGCTTTTTGCCGCGACTGATGAATCGTTGT
>JAYPXF010000032.1:12807-34034 GCA_038154405.1 Verrucomicrobiales bacterium
CCGTCAACTCGAACAGCTGGTGTCGCGCGCCGACGACGAGGATCTTCGATTCCAGTCCGATCAACCGGTCGGCATCGGTGTGTCGGGCGGACGCCTGCGAATCGCGTTCATGCACCCGGACATGGTCCGCTTCTACGGACCGGCCTGGCAGATGCCCATCGGCGCCGGGGATCCTGAAGGCAGGGAACAGATCGTCATCCTCTCCCAAGGCGTGGAAGATCACAGCATTCACCTGCACCCCACCGGACCGAAGTATCAGGAAAAACAGAATGCCATTCCGATCGACGAGAGTTTCATGTTTCCCGGCGACGACATAGTGGACGGCACTGCCTACGAGCGCTTCGGCACCAACATGAGCGAGCGGATACTGGAGTCGCTCGGCTATAAAAGTGAAGGCAGTGGAGATCTGATCCGCAACAACATGCGCCGACCATTCTCCCTCGTGAGCAATGCCCTCGCCTCCATCCGCACCGTGCGGGACGGCTATGCCGCCTCCCGCGTCACCTCCCAACTCGGTCGCGACCGGTTTGGCGGCGTGAAACTTGCATCCATCGGCAATCTGCCCGAAGGCGGCTTCTCGAGTTCATCGGCCGTCACCGTCGCCACGCTCAATTCCCTCAATGCGCTGTTTGCTCTCAGTCTTTCCGCGGAACGACTGGTGAACCTCGCCTGCCAATCGGAATACGGAACGGGTGTCCGCGCCGGTTCGCTCGACCAGGCCACCGAGCAGAAGGGGGAGCACGGCCAGGGCACCCTGGTGTCTTCCAATCCCCGCGACGGCTATCCGGTGCTGGGACACTTCAGCATCCCCACCGAGAGGATCCAGATTCTCTTTCCCTATTCAGTCGAACGCGACAGCGAAGCCTGGGCCTGGTCCGGCGGCATGTTCGCGCGCAGCGCTGATTCGGGGCTACCCACGACCGGCGAGATCCGCAAGCTCACCGGCAAGTCCGCCGAAATCTGCGCCCTGCTCACCCGCCTGCCTTTGGCCCGGGATTATTTCCAGGAGATCGAGGAGGAACTTACCACCGACGGTTTCCTGAGCCCCGCAAAGACGCGTTGGGTCGCCGACGTATTGCGGGGCGTGCCCCTGCTCATCGCACGCGATGAACTGAAAAGGAGAATCGAGAACCAACGCGATTGGTATGCCGGGCAGCTGGCCACCACCGAAGATCTCCCCCTCGCTGAAGCCGAAACCAAGGCGGATCGCACGATCGCCGCTCTGTTTGAAGGGTGGCGCGAGCCAGTCCTTAAGCGGAGCACTCCCACCGGAGAAGTCGTGACCGAACAAGGCGTGCCCCTCCGTTCAATGCTCGCCTACCTGTTCGGCGAGGTGACCAAGAACTTTTATCTCATCCGCCACCCTGAACAATGGACCGCATACGTGGCGCGTTCCCAGGCCGGAGACCGCTGCTTCGACATTGCCGCACACCGACTTCCCGACCGTTCAGAAATGATGCTGGAACTCGAATGGGAACGGGACTGCTCCGGCCCGGACCGCCTGACCCGCTGGCTCGAAGGCTTCGATGCCCGCCCCGTGGATTTCAATCATGGCCTCAACGATGACGAGCTTTACAACCTAGACCCCCGTTCGTTGATCGGCTCCAATTTCTTTCGCGGTCTGGCCCTCATCGACCTCGTGGAAGCCATGCTCGTCCGCGCCTTTGGCGAACGCGCCACCGCCGTCCGTGTAAACGCTGCCGGCCAAGGCGACTTCTTCCAGGTGCACGTGGACAAGGACGAAGTGGATCCCGCGGATGTGAAGGAATTCCTCCGCGCCGCTTTCTACCGCCGGTTCAACCTGACGCCACCCGGCCGGGAATTCGTTGAGCTCCACTCCGGTGGCGGCGCCGCCGGCATCCGCCTGAGCCGCTTCGATCTGCTACCCAAACTGATCGAGAGACTGCGCAGCTGAAATTGGTCCAACCGAACCAAGCTACAGCGCGCTGACGCGTTCAACCACACCGATCGAAAGACACAAAAAGGCCGTCCACGTGGAGCGGCCTTTGAAATTGGTCTGAACGATCCGATCAGCCTTCGATCTTCAACAATTCGATCTCAAAAATGAGGGTCGAATGCGGCGGAATATTGGCACCCGCGCCGCGTGCGCCATACGCCAAATCGGACGGGATGTAGAGCTGCCACTTGCCCCCTTCCTTCATCAACTGCAGAGCCTCGATCCAGCCCTTGATCACGCCGTTGACCGGGAAGGTCGCCGGCTGACCACGCTTGTAGGAACTGTCAAATTCATTGCCGTTGATCAACGTGCCACGGTAGTGGGTGGTCACCTTGTCCGTCGCTTTGGGAGTCCGGCCAGTGCCGGCCTTGATGATCTTGTATTGCAGACCGCTGGCCGTGGTCTTCACGCCTTCCTTCTTCTTGTTGGCGGCGAGAAAGGCCACGCCCTCTTTCTGTTGTTCCGCACCGGCAGCGGACTGCTTGGCCTGTTGCTGGGCCATCATCTTCTGCTGAAAGGCCTGCATGGTGGCTTGCGCGTCTTGCGGGGAAATCTTGGATGGCTTCTTCGCGAGGGCGGCTTCCAATCCGGCGAGGAATTCCTTGGACGTGATCTTGATTCCATCACGGGCCATGCCGCTGCCGATGTTGTAACCGATGATGTAGCTGACCTTGTCTTGTTCAGAGGCAGGCGCAGCAGATTTGGGTTCCACTGCGGTCAGCGTCCCGGCGCTCAGCCCCGCAGCCAGTACCGGGAAGAGGAGTTTTTTCATTATTTGGATGTGTCTTTCTTTGCCGCGCCGGTTGATTCCTTGCACGCGGGTCGGGGGACCGTAGCAGTGAAAGACCCCCGGTCAACGAATTACGCGGACAATCCCCCAACGATCACTTCTGCATTTCCTCCGCGTGATGGAACTCACGAATACTGAACATGATCGCGCCCAGAATCAGGAACACCGCGGCAGCGGACATGGCATACAAAGTCGACTCTCCTACCGCCGCCGCGGTCCAGCCGAATTCTTTTTGCATGAATGGCACGTTCGCGAGGATCGACTTGATGTGGAACGACACCGCCAATGAGTGAATATTGGTCGGAATGCTCCCGATTCCCCATTCCACAACGAAGCCATACACGACTCCGAGCACCATATACTTCTTGCTCAACAATCCCATCAATCCGCCCAAAGCACCAAAGGCAACGACCGCCACAAATTGCGCCAGGAAGTAATACGGCATCAGCTGCCCGATCTCTGGAATCCCCTTCAACAGCGCGACCAATATGAACAAGACGCACCCCAGGAACGAAACCATCTGGGTCCAGATCATCACGCAAAGGTACTTCAGCACGTAGAATGTCCGCCGTTTGAGTGGACGTGTGATGACAAACGGCAATGTGTCCGCCTGCACATCGTCCCGGATCATGGGACCGAAAAAGCTCAGGCAATTCAATGGGATGACGAGCAGCAGATAGAACGTGACGGCCCAATGACAAAAGGTATCCACACTCCCGTGTGGCATCGTGAGCAACATCAACGCGGGCAGCGCAAATATGCTCATTGCCACCGTCCACAACTTGCCCCACGTCATCCGGCTCTGCCATTCGAACGTCCAGACACCCAGAAACGAACGAAAGAATCCGGGCCTGAGATTCGCCTGAACTGCCGCCGTGCCATCGACCGGGATTTGTGCGTCGGAGCTCATGCGGTCACCTTCTCAAATATATCCTGCAGCGAACGACTCTGCCCGCGCACTTCGTAGACCGTCACACCGCTATCCAACAGCAGGCGTGTCCATTGTTCGTAGAACGTCTCGGCGTTCTTCACCCGAATCACCAAGACCTCAGATCCCGGCTCCACATCGAACCCGTTCAGAACACCCGCCTCAAACAGACGACCAGCGAGTTTCTCCGGTTGATCACAGGTGATCGCCAACTGCTCGGACCAATCCTTCACCGAAGTCCGGATGTCACCTTTCGCGCCTGAGGCGATGATGCGGCCCCAATTGAGAATCAGATTGTTCCGGCAAAGCGTTTCCAGTTCCGCCAAAATGTGACTCGAGATCAGGATGTTCTTCCCTTGCGCCGCCAAACCCTTGAGAATGTTGGACATCTCCTGCCGCCCCATCGGGTCGAGTCCGTTCATCGGTTCATCGAGGATCAACAGGTCCGGATCGTGCATCAGCGCCTGCGCCAGCTTCACCCGTTGTCGCATGCCTTTGGAATACTGCCCCATCCGCTTGTGCCAATGTTCGCGTGCCAGCCCGGCAAGTTCCAAGGTGGATTCCGCCTTCTGCCATGCCTCGCTGCGCGACATCCCGGAAATCATCGCCAGTCCATGCAACCATGGCTGCGGACGCAGTTCGGTGGGCAATGACTCCCGCTCAGGACAATAGCCGATGCGTTTGAGCAATCCCGGATTGTTCCAAGGTCTTTCGCCAAACACCTGCAGATCCCCGGAACTCGGCTGCAATTGCCCCGTGATGATCTGAATCAACGTGCTCTTTCCGGCGCCATTGGGTCCAACGAGCCCGGTCAATCCAGGCTCGATCGAGAAGCTGATGTTGTTCAGTCCCATCACGATCCCATACCAGCGGCTGAGATCCTTCGCTTCAATCACCGCACTCATTCGGGCTTCACCCTCCGCCAGACGATGACTGCTGCCGTCAACACCATCACACCCAAGGCAACCGCTGCCCCGCCCAGTTCCGCCTCTCTCATAAACAACGGCTCCAAACGACGCCCCATTCGGTCAAACACCTGCCCGAGCATCGGGATGGCATCGGCCGCACTGAACAGATCCTGACGCAACTTGAAGAAATACAGAGCCAGTTGATCAATGTTGTGGCTGATGCTCAGGTTCTGCAGCCAGGCGGCGGTATTCCTGCCGATCGGTATGAATGCATTGCCAAACAACCAGATCAGAATCCATGCCGCCCCGGTTGATTTTTCCTTGGATGAAATCGCGGAGATTCCGAGCGCAACCAACGAGAGTATCGTCATGCTCACAACCACGTAGAGCACCGAGTTCACCAACGCATCCCGCGAATAGGCGAAAAACTTCCAATCTGGCGCGAGTAGGTTCCCAAACGTCCAAGCCAGTATGACCGGCCCAAGCCAGAGGATGCTCAACAGCCCCAAGGCGATACCGAACTTGCCGATCAGATAGTCGAACCGGTTGACCGCCTTGGATGAATAGACCAGCAACGCCCGGCTGGCCAGATCGGTGGTGATCAGGTTCGGGATGGCGATCGCGAGCGCAATGAAACTGACGAATGAGATCTTCGTCGCGAATTGAAAGAACAGGAAGTTGTAGACGAAATGCACGGACTCCTCCGGCCGATCAAACAACCAGTCCTTGATGCCACCAAAGATACCTTGCCAGAACCCGCTCATCCCGTCCAGGAGGCCGAACACAAAACTGTCCTCGACCAGCAGTTGGCCGATGAAGAACAGTGCCGTCACCTGCACCAGCACAAACGTCCAGGCCAAAGTGACGAGGCGTTTCATCCATGGGTTCGCCAGACAAGCGCGCAATCCGGCGCTGGTGATCACCGCACGCCGATACCAGACACCACGATAGCTGCCTTCATACTCGTGGTAGCCTGAGTCAACCAACGGCATCGGCGCTCCCCAATGCTCGCACGAACATCTCTTCCAGCACATTGGCGGCCGGAATGATTTCGAGCGGTGGCAGTTTCAATTCATCAAGCAGACCCAACAGCGGATTCAATTGATCGGACCGGTGGTCGACCTTCACGTGGCCATTGGTCAGCAGTTCGGCTTCCCAACCTCGCTTCCGACTGGCTTCCACCAGTTCATGTTGCCGATCCGGCACGACCACTTCCGCCGCACCAATCCGACGAGCCTTCAAGTTGTGCAACGTGTCATGTACCAATACCTTCCCCTTCCCAATGACGATGATGCGATCGCAGATCCGGTCCACGTCGTGGAGCAGGTGACTGCACAGCACAACGGTCATGCCGTGTTCTTTCCACAACTGCTGGATCAAATCGAGAATCTGCGCCCGACCTTTCGGATCCAGGCCGTTCGTCGGCTCATCGAGAAACACCAGCTTGGGTCCGTGAACGATCGCCTGCGCCAGCTTCATCCGCTGCTTCATGCCGGTGGAATAGGTATCCACCTTGCGATAGCGCTCCTGACCCATGCCCACGAAATCCAACATCTCGTGGGCACGCTGCCGGGCCGCCTGAAACGGCAAGCCGCACAGTTGCGCGGCGTAAGTCACGTATTCGCAGCCGACCATTCCGGGAATGTGACAGTCCTGTTCGGGCGTATAGCCGACCAGCTTGCGAATCTCCCGCCCTTCGCGACCAACCTCGCGACCAAGGATCTTCGCACTGCCGTCCGTGATGGGCTGCAGTTGCAGCAGGCACTTGATAAACGTGCTCTTCCCCGCCCCATTCGGTCCCAGCAGACCGATCGTGCCCGGCGGAACGTCCAGAGTGACATCATTCAACACCAACTGACTGCCGTAACGCTTGAACAGCCGTGCCGCCGTGATGATGTGTTGGTTGTCGGATTCCACCCGTTGAATTGCTGTGACACTAACGACGCCGCAGCGTTGGGAAAGGTTTCAAATAATACGTAAACGGCGATCCGTCACTCCCGGAGATCCACACAGGCCACAGCTCCCCGATGATTGCGCGCATAGATCAAGCCGTTGGCCAGCACCGGCGCCGCCCAACATTTTGGTCCCAACATCTGCACCCGACCGGTCGCCCGAAAGCCGCTTGTACTGACCGGTCCAACCAGCAGTGTGCCGTTCTCCGAAATCACGATCAACTTGCCAGCTGCGACCATCAACGAACCCAGCCCGACACTGCGATCACTCCAGAGCACAAGACCGTTCCGGGCATCCACGCAGCGCAGCTCTCCACGGGTCTTGCCCGCATGTCCGTGAATGCCATAAAGATGGCCATCCACCAGTATGCAACTATTGAAATGATTCAGCATTTCCTTGTTCTTCCAGATCGGCCGCGCCGTGTTCCCTTGGATCAAATGCATCCCTCCGCCGACGTTGTAGCCCGAGGAAACAAAAACCGTCTTGCCGGATGAAAAGAACACCGGGTCGACCGCATTCACGTCATATTGGGTCGCCCAAGGAAAACTCCAATGTTGCTTGCCCGTCCGCGCGTCCACCCCCACGACCTGTCGACCCGTGAAAAGCGCCAGCGCGGTGGTTCCTTCATGGTCATATGGCAACGGCGTCGAAAACCCTGACTTTCCTCCGGAACGCCAGATCACTTCACCGGATTTCTTGTCGAAGCACGCACCACCCGCACCGGCGTTCACATACAGCCGATCCCCCAACACCAAGGGCGAGCCCCCCATGCCCCACGTCCCGACATCGCGACGCCCTAGACCCAGTTCGCCAATCACCGTCTTCGACCATTTTACCGAACCCTTGTCCGAATCCAACGCGATCAGTTGTCCCTGTTTCCCAAACACAAAAACCGTGCCGCCCGCCACATCCACCGTAGGTGTGCAATGGGTGCCACCTTCGTAGAAGCGCGCCCCCTTGTCCGCCGCATAGCTGTGGGTCCAGATCTCCTGCCCGGTCACCGCATCAAAACAGAACACCGAGTCCTGATTCGAACTGTTGCCCATGGTGTAGACCTTCCCCTTCGCGACTGAGAAGGACGAATGCCCGAGTCCAACCCGGGCCCGCCAGAGAGTCTTGGGCGGTGCAGACCACACCGACTTCCAACCCAACTCAGCAGAAATTCCATTGTGTTTCGGCCCGCGATAGATCGGCCAATCATCGGCGTTGGCAACAACCGCCACCGTGAAACAGAACAATGAGATCAATCGGGTCTTGAGCGCGAAATTCATGCACGGACTTATAGAGGTGAACTCAAGTGCCGACAAGTGGCCGACGAACAACACGTAACGGAATATGCGAAATCTTCCGTCGGGATTCTTCGTGTATTCCGCTACTCCCCCTTGAAATTCGGCCGTCGCTTCTCCACAAAGGCGGCCAGTCCTTCTTTTCCATCCTCACTCTCCAAACAGCGATAAAACGCGGCGAGATCATCCACAAACGTATCATCTTGCGCCGTGCTGCTAACAGCAGCGACACGTTGCTTCGCTTCGCGTAGCGCGATCGGTGGCATTTGAAGGAGACTGTCGCGCAGTTGAACAACCTCCGATTCAAGGCGCATGGAAGGAACTGCCCTGTTGATGAAGCCCCAGGCCTGGGCTTTATCGGCATTGAACTGCGAACCCGTCAGGGACAGTTCCATGGTCTTGGCTTTGCCGAGAAGTTGGATGGCGTGGAGGTTGGTGTAGGCCGGAGGCCAGCCCAGTTTGATTTCGGGGAGACCAAACTTGGTGCCGTGAGCGGCGTAGCGAAAGTCGCAGGCAGCCGCAAGCATGAAGCCGCCGCCGAGACAGTGCCCATGGATCGCAGCAACAAACACCTGCGGGAGGTTGGCAATGCGGCGACAATAGGTGGTGCGTTCGACGTTGAGTTTCAGGATCTCCGGTTTATCGAGCCCGGCGGTCTCCTTCACGTCGTCCCCGGCACAGAAGGTCTTGCCTTCGCCCTTCAAAACCACGACACGAATGCGTTCCTGAGCAATCTCAAGCCATTCGGTGAGGGCGACCAATTCGTGTGTCGTCCGGACGTCGATCGCATTGAGACGGTTTGGGCGATTCAGCGTGACCTCAAGTGAGGCGCCCTGCTCTGCGACTTTCAGAGATTGGAATGACGGTAGATGCTTCGGATCAAGCGTGGTGTTGAGTCGCGGCTCTTTCTCGCAAAGACGTTGGCGAATCTTCTCCAATTTGACGACTGCGCGACGATGAGCCCCTTTGCCGATCTGTTCTTTTTCGTCGAAGGCGGTGATTTCAAAATCGATCAGGGCGCGGTCTATGGCAATGACCTTCGCTACGGCGCGAACATGCTTTCCGATGGGCGTGCCGGCAAGGTGATCAACCGTGACGTTGGCGCCCACTGATTCTTCATGATCGTCGAGATAGGGCGCCAAAGCCTTGCGAGCGGCGTGCTCCATCAGATTGATCATCGATGGCGTGGAGAAGACTGGAGTAGTACCACCAAGACGGATGATCTCGTTGGAACCAACCAGGAGTTCCAATTCAGCTTCCTGTCCGACTGACAGGCCAGCTTTCATCCGAAGGTGCGTTTCAACCGGGCGCGGTGGTAGGCGCGGCGTTGATCGCCGTTCATCGCGGCGAAGTCGGGTTTGCCATCGTCCTTCTTGGGCCAGTCGGTCACCGGCGCTGGCGCGCTTTCTTTAGGCGCTTCAGTAACCGGCTTTTTGGCCAGCGGATTGTTGCGGACTTCAATCTTGGCCTTCTGGACAGCAGAGCCGTCGTAGCTCATGGCCTGTTCGGTGATGACGAGATCGTCTTCCAACGGGCGGTTGGGCTTGATATTCAGACCCTGCAGGACGCCGTGATAGGCGCGAACGGCTTCTTCAGGATTGATCCGATCCTCAGCGATGAGCCGGAGAAACTCGATGAACGCCAACTGGTGTTCAGCATTGTTGATCTTGCGGCCGTAGAGGGCGACTCGAGCGCCGTATTTCTTCGCGTCATGAAGGAGTTTGAAGGCGTCATAGGTCGTACCGGCACTGCCCCCGAGAATACCGACGACCATTTGCGGATCGTACTGGCAGAGTTCCTCCATCAGCTTGGGGCCGTGATAGACGATCTTCAGGAATTGCGGACGACCGGCATCGGTAACACCGGCGAGATTACGCAAGATCTGGTCATTGATGAATTCGCCGAGCTTCTCCGGAGGAATTCCGCTGTTGATATTGGGGTCGAAGACCTCGAGGAAATACTTGAAGCCCTTACGTTCGGCTTCTTCGCGGAATTCCTTGAAGGCCAGCAGGGTCTTGTAGTCCTGGTCGAGATCGTTGAGCCAGGTAACGGAGTAGAGGCCGAGGTTGGCTCCGGGGAAGTCCTGGTCGTCACCGCCATCTTCCGGGCGATCACATTCGACCTTGCCGCATTGGATGTGGTCGATGCTGGCCGAGCGGAACGGACGGGCGGGTTCTTTTAGGTAACTGCCATGCCGTGCAGCCCAAACGTCAGTGGCGTCATTGGCGCGTGCGGCGGGAGTGATGTGACTGTTCTGGAATAGGCCTTCCTTGATCGTGAGCTGTTCATTCACGGCGGCGGACATCAGCATGATGTCCACCAGTCCCTGGTGGGTGACTTCGCGAATGATGTCGAGGAACTCCGGAAGGTTACGGTGACCAAATTCGTCGCGTGTCCAGACCTCGGGTGAGAACTGGGCAGGATGACGTCCCGCTTTCGAGATGAATTTGTCGACGCCGGGGGCGCGCACACCAAAAGCCATGTCCGCGTCTTTGGCGTCGGCGATGATGAACGCCTTCGAGTTGCGGTTGGCCTTTAAGTCGGCCAGCTTTTGGTACAGGGACTTCATGGGCTGGCCACGAAGATCAGACGTTCACCTTCGCGAGGGTTTCTTTCAGCGATTTGCCGCTCTTTTGAATGCCGAGTTTTTCCTTCGGCCAAAGTTCGATTTCGACGTGCTTCTGTACGCCGCCCTTGCCCATGACGGTGGGAACGCTGAGGCAGATGTCGCGAACGCCGTAGCAGCCGCTCTGCAGCGAGGAAACCGGCAGCAGGCTTTGCTGATCCAAGGCGATGGCATGAATGACGTCGCGGATGGCGATGGCGACGGCCCAACCGGCCCCGCCTTTGCGCTTGATGACCTCGGCGCCGCTGGTGCGGGTGCGATCGAAGATCTTGTTCTGTACCCCGGAGTTACAGTTGGGCAGCCCGGTAAGCGGAAGACCGTTCACTGCGGCGCTGGACCAGACCGGGATCATCGAGTCGCCGTGTTCGCCGAGGATGAGGGCTCTTACCTGCGTGGCCGCCAACTCCAGTTCCTCGGCAATGAAGCTCTGAAAGCGGGTGGTGTCGAGCATCGTGCCCAGACCGATGACCTGCTGCCACGGGAGACCGGAATATTGGACCGCCAGATGAGTCAGGATATCGACCGGATTCGAGACGACGAAAATGATCGCGTCACTCTTCGTGCCCGCGGCTTTGATGTCCGCAATGATCTGCATGAAGATGGAGACGTTGCGGTTGATCAGGTCGAGGCGGGACTCATCAGGTTTGCGACGGGAGCCGGCGGTGATGAGGAAGATGTCGCTGTCGGCTGCCCGCGCGTAGTCGCCGGAGTAGATACGCTGATCGGCACAGAAACTCGCTCCGTGCAGGAGATCCAAGGCTTCACCATCGGCCATATCCTTATTCGCATCGATCAGCTGGATTTCGGATACGATTCCTGAGCATTGCAGGGCGAACGCGGAACAGGCGCCAACTCGGCCGCCACCACCAATTACGGTTACTTTCATCTTCGGTATTCTTGAGATTCAGGATTTAAAGTGTTGCGGATGCGAATTACTTCATCCGGGCGACGATTTCGTCGGTGATGGTTTGCACCATCTGTTCGATTGCCGGGTCCGCCGCGGCAGCTGTGTCGGCAACAGGTTTGGCCGGAACTTCGCAGGAAACACCCGGTCGCCATTCGTTGTTGTCGCAGAGTTGGCACTCCTTGAGGTCCGTGCGGGGATCCGGGATGTCCAAACCCTTCTTGAGATTCAGGAGGTCTTTCATCTGCTCCTTGCTGAAGGTCTTCATATCGGCGCCGAGTTGACTGGCCACCCAGACCGTGCGGCAGTAGGCCTCGATGATTTCCATCTTGAAATAGGCATCCTCAATGCCGTTGTGGCTCCAGGAGACAACGCCGTGGTTGGCCATCAAAATGGTGTTGTGATCGGGAGCGAGATCGGCGACGAGCTTGCCCATCTCCGGAGTGCCGGGCGTGCGATAAGGAGCCAAGGGGGCTTTGCCGATGAAGACCTCCATCTCAGGAATCATGCAGGTCGGCGGTTCGACACCGGCGACGGCGAACGCGGTCGAATGTGGCGGATGGCAATGGCAGACAGCCTTGGCGCGCGACACCTTCTTCATGATCTGAAGGTGCATCAAAATCTCGCTGGTGCGCTTCTTGCGACCGGCGAGTTGCTTGCCGTCGAGATCGACGAGGCAGATGTCCTCAGGCTTCATGGAACCCTTGGATACGAGCGTAGGTGTACAAAGAGCGATGTTGTCGCCAATGCGGATAGACATGTTGCCACCGTTGCCGTCAACGTAGGCCCGGGACCAAAGGCGGCGGCCCATTTCACAGATCTCTTCCTTGAGAGAATCGTTGGCAGGATCGTCGAGAATGGCGTCGTATTCGGCACCTTCGCTGAACGGAGTCAGCTGGGTGGCACTGCCTTTACTTGACGTAACGACGGCCGGAGCAGCGACCTTGCCTTTGCCGCCTTGGGCGCGAATGAGATCGCGGGCGGACGGCGTCACGATGGCGCCAGCCGGCAGGTTGTTCAGGTCCGCGCCACTCTTGATCATGGCTTCGACTTCCCGTGCACTGATTAGTTTCTTCATCTGAAAGTTCTTACTTCTCTGGGTTGTAGAAAATGTTGTCGACTAACGCTGCGTTGATGGCGTCGATCGGAGTGGGTTCGTCGAAGGGACTCGCGGCTTCGCGGCCTTCGATGAATCCAATGGTTTCGCCGACTCCGGCGCCGATGTCGTCGTAGACGACCAGACTGGGCTGTTTGCTGAGACCTTCGATCGGGGTGCTCCCCTGCTGGAAGTGATCGCGATCAAACGGACTGACGACGAGAAACCGACCGCCCTTGTAGGAGTCGACCTGTTTGCTGAGCGTTACGCGCCCGATGACAGTTCCAAGTCTCATTCGAATTTCTCGTCCACGATGCCGCTGATCAACTGGCGAACAGGGCTCTTCTGATCTCCGACGGTGTTGCGGGCGGCGATGCCGTCCGAGGTGACAAACACGCGTTCGTGCATGCCGGCTCCGTGCGGATCAATCGCGACGATCGGAGTTCCGGTCGGCGAACCGTCAGCGTTGATCGGCTGGCAGATGAGCAGACGCCAACCGTCGAGGCTCGGATGTTTCCGAGTCGCGACCACATTGCCTTCTACTCTTGCCAGTTGCATGTCCGTTCAGATTTCGACGTCCTTCACTATGAACGCGCAGGACTTCGAGTGATCGATGAAATTGCCTTCGTCCTTGGCCAGTTCGGCTCCGAGTTGCTGACCGGCGGGAGAGCTCATGGCGTCCATGAGGGCCTGCTCGGACTCGAACCAGACTTCAGCGACACCGTCATACTCCGGCTGCATTCCTCGCGACTGGCGGAGGCCGGCGTTTAGCGGGGTGTCGATGGTCTGCGACTGCACATACTTCTTCGCACCCAAGGTCTCCGCGTTCTTCATGAAGAACGGGGCATGGTTGTTCTCCCAATAGTCAGTGACCTGTTCCCGGGTCATATCCGGGTGACGAGTCAGACACATGACGAACTTGATCATGGCAGGTGCGGCCGCTTGGCGGATCAATAGATCTTCAGGTTGTCCACCATGATGCAGCGGCGGACGCGGGTGAAGGTCTTGGGATTGGTGACGCCTTCGCCTGTGGGCGTGGCGATCGAGAAACTCAGGTAACCTTCGCCACCGAGACCGAGGCCGGCGCCACAGGGGCCGTTCTTCACGAACAACGTGGTGTCCAAGGCGCGGGCCATGGCGGACATGTGATTCACGTCGTGCGAGTGGATGATCGAGGTGTGCTTGTAGTTATGCTCGGCTTTCAGGGCTTCCTGGATGCCTTCTTCAACACCCTTGACGCGGACGATCGGCATGAAGGGCATCATCTGCTCCTCCACCACGAACGGATGATCGGAATCGGTTTCGGCGAACAGCATCTGGGTCCCGTCCGGAACGGTGATGCCGGCAGCATCAGCGAGGACCCTCACGTCTTTGCCGATGAATTCCTTGTTGGTGTGGGCCTGGCCACAACCACCGCCCTGTCCAGGTTCGATGGTGAACGCGGCCCGGGTCAGCGCATCGAGCTGGGCGGCATTCAGTTGGACGGCTCCGTTGCGTTCCATGGCGGACATGAAACGGCTGAAGGTGTTGTCCAGAACGAAGACTTCTTTCTCTCCAATGCAGAGCAGGTTGTTGTCGTAGGCGCCGCCCTGGATGATGGAACTCGCGGCGCGGTCCATGCAGGCGGTGTCGTCGACGAGCACGGGCGGATTGCCGGGGCCGGCGCAGATGGCGCGTTTGCCGGTCTTCATCGCGGCGGCGACAACGGCGGGTCCTCCGGTCACACAAAGAAGACGGACATGATCGTTGGCGCAGAGTTCACCGAATGATTCCAGAGTGGGCTGCTCGATGATGCAGGCGACGTTGGAGATGCCGACTTCGCGCTCAATGGCTTTGTTGAATTCGCGGATGGCCATCGCGGCGCACTTGGCGGCGGCCGGGTGGGCGTTGAACACCACGGCGTTGCCGGCGGCGATCATGTTGACAATGTTGCCGGCGAGCGTTGGGATCGAGTGGGTCGAAGGCGTGATCGCGCCGATGACTCCGAAGGGCGTGTATTCCTCCAGCGTGATGCCATGGTCACCGCTGAGTCCGTAGGGATTCAACCATTCGACACCGGGGACCTGCTTGATGATCGTGAGCTTTTCGATCTTGTGATCCAGACGACCGATCTTGGATTCCTCAAGTTCGATGCGACCCCACTCCTGCGCGTTCTGTTCGCACATGCCCTTGACGATCTCAATGATCGCCTTGCGGCCGGCGATGCCTTTCTCGCGAAGTTGCTGAAACCCGGAGGCGGCAGCTTCGCAGGCTTCATCGGCGGTTTCAAAGACGCCGTGTTTGCCGTCGTGGCATTTGCAGCCGGTCTTCACTGCCGGCGCTTCGGGTGCCGGCGCGGGAGCGGATCCGCTGGAACCGCCAAGGCGACCCATGACTTCTTCGATGACGTCACGGATCAGGGCTTCATTGATGGCTGGTGCGCTCATGGTCTATCCTTCTACTTCTTGGTTTTGGCGTCGTAGATGATCTGCCCGAGGGCGTCGACGGTATCCACGATGCCGATAATAACCGCATCGACCGGTGCGCTCTTGAGATTGGGCGCAAGTCGGGCGGAGCTTCCCTGACAGAACAAAACCAGTTCCCCCTGGCCGGCGCCGACGCTGTCCACGGCAATGATCGTATTCTGACCGTTGCGGAACTTGGTCGGATCCTTTTCATCCACGAGTTGAGGACGGACAAGGAGCAGCTTGCGGCCGCTCATGGCCGGATCCTTCTTCGTGGAAACCACGGAGCCTTCAACGCGGGCTAGGAACATGGTTCAGTCCAGTTGCGGGTTTCAGGACGGGAGGACTTTGGCCGTGTCGGTGTGAGGGCGGGCGATGACGTGAACGCTGACGAGTTCGCCGCCAACGGATTCAACCGCTTGGGCGCCGGCGTCGGTGGCGGCTTTCACAGCGGCGACGTCGCCAGTGACAGTGGCCGTCACGAGGGCGTTGCCTACCTGCTTGAGCGGGCCGACGAGTTCAACGTTCGCGGCCTTGAGCATCGCGTCGGTGGCTTCCACCAGCCCGACCAGTCCGCGGGTTTCAATGAGTCCAATAGCTTTCTGTGCCATAGTTTTATTCCTGTTGAGAGTTGAGAGAGTTTGAGTTGAGAGTTTTTAACGATTGTCCAGGAAGCGCTTCACTTCCCGGGCTACGACCAACTCCTCGTTGGTCGGGATGATCATGACTTTCACCGGTGAATCGTCCGTGCTGATCACGGCCTCTTCCGCGCGGATGTTGCTGTTCTTTTCGGCGTCCAGTTTGATGCCGACATTTTCGAGATTCGCGCAGATGTCAGCGCGCAAGGGGGGACGGTTTTCACCAATGCCCGCCGTGAAGACGAGGGCATCGAGACCGTTGAGATCGAACTGAAACGCGCCGATCCAGTGACGCGACTGATGCACAAGCAGGTCGAGCGCGAGCTGGGCGCGTTCGTTGCCTTCGGCGGCCGCATCGGCGATGTCGCGAAGGTCGTTTGATACCCCGGACACGCCTTGTAAACCACTTTGCTTGCACATGATCTCCTGCGCTTCGTCGGCGGTGATACCGAGCTTGCGCATGATGAACGGCAGCGCGTGCGAATCGAGGTCACCCACGCGGTTGTTCTGCGGCAGACCGCTCTGCGGACTCATGCCCATCGAGGTGCCGATCGCCACGCCATTGCGGATCCCGGTGATGGAGGAACTCCCGCCCATGTGGCAAGAGACGATCCTCAAATCAGGTCCATCGACCGGACTCGCTCCGGCATTGACGTAGAGATTGCGGGCACGCTCGGCGACATCTTCGCGACCGAGGAGTTCAGCACTGCGTTCCGCGATGAACTTGTGGCTGGCCCCGTGAAAACCCCAGCGACGCACCCCGAGATCATACCATTCCTGCGGAACGGCATAACGTTGCGCGGCCGTGCTCGTATGCTGGTAGAACGCGGTCTCGAATAGCGCCACCATCGGCTTGTCCGGCATTTTCTCCCGGAACTGCCGAATACCCGCTATATAAGGCGGGTTGTGTGCCGGCGCGACGGAGGAATAAAACTCCATCGCTTCGAGAACCTCATCGGTCGCTTCGACGCAACCGCTGATGTCCTTGGCCATGATCGTCTTGAAACCGACGGCTGCGAGATCGTTCTCCGATTCGATGTGACCGCCGTCCTTGAGCTGGGTGAGGACTTCCTCGATGGTGGCCGAATAATCGGTCACCCGTTCGAAGCCACCTTTGGCCAGCACCTCTGAGCCACCGTTGCTGAAATCAAACAGCCGGTACTTCAGAGAGGTCGATCCAATATTGCTTACGAGTATTTTCACTGACTTCGTCAGATGTTTCTTGAGGTCTTGTTGCAGACGTCAGCCGCGCGAAGCACATTGGCCGGCACGCAGTGTCAGATCCACTTGCCGAGTTTGCCGAGGTCTTCGTGCGGACGCGGGATCACCTGGACGGAGACCACTTCGCCAACCTGGGCAGCGGCGTCAGCGCCGGCGTCGACGGCGGCCTTCACCGCGGCGACATCACCACGGAAGAATCCGGTGACGAGTGCGCTGCCAACCTTTTCCCAACCGGAGAAGGTGACGTCAGCAGACTTGAGGGCGGCGTCACTGGCTTCGAGCAGCGCGCAGAGGCCCTTCGTTTCAATCATTCCCAATGCTTTAGTTGCCATTGTAATTCTTTGTTTGAGAGTTCTGGTTACTTCTTGGCGGGTTTGTCGTCGACGAATGCCTTGAGCAGCTCGTCATGCGGACGGGCGATGATGTGCGAGCTGATCAGCTCACCCACGCGATCGGCCGCGTTTGAACCTGCATCCACGGCGGCCTTGACGCTGCCGACATCTCCCTTGGCGAGGACGGTGATGAAACCGCCACCGATCGGGATCGTTTTCACAAGACTGACATTGGCAGCCTTGACCATGGCATCGCTCGCCTCCACGGAGCCGACGAAGCCTTTCGTTTCGATCATTCCTAGTGCTTCACTCATGTTGTTTTTCTGATTTGAGGGTTGTGTTTGGAAAAGTGGTTAAAGAGTTGAACGGTCGAAGGGTTACTTCACCAACTCGACCGGAGTGTTCGGGGTCAGGTTGCAGGCATTGCCTTCATCGGTGTCAATATGCACCTCGAGTTTGAAACTCTCGTCCACGCGGACGAGCATCTCTTCCAAGGTAATCGCGCAGGGCCCACCGATTTTGAGATTCATCATGTCCTTGTGCTTCACGCCATAGAACTCCGCGTCTTCCGGATGCATGTGAACGTGACGCAAGGCACGGATCACTCCGTCCGGCATTTCAAAAAAACCATTCGGCCCCATCAACATGCAGCCCGGCGTGCCTTCAATGTCACCCGAAGCCCGCAGAGGAATATCGAAGCCAAGCGAAACCGCATCCGTGTAAGCCAGTTCCACTTGGTTCAACGGCCGACAAGGACCGAGGATCCGTAGATTGCCAATCACCCGCTTCCGTGGACCAACGAGAGTCACGGATTCCTTCGCCGCATATTGACCATCTTGGTAGAGCCACTTCATCGGCGTGAGCTGATGCCCCGGACCGAAAAGCGCTTCGACCGCCTCCTGACTCAGATGACAATGCCGAGCCGAGACGTTCACGAGCAAAGGATTCGGCGGCACCGCCGTTTGAGGAGCCGGTTTTCCGGCTTTGGAATAAAGTGCTTTCCGAACCAAATGTTCGATCACTGCCCGTTGTGGAGTGGAAGATTTATCAGCCATATGCGCGCTGGATTCCACTTTTTTTCCAAAATCTTTCAAAAACTGTCAACTATTTAATTCATATCGATCAATTATCTTTCAAATTCACCAAGATTCCCTATTTTCCTTGTTCATCCGCCAGATTCGTAGATTTCTTGGAACTGGCCCATGAAAGAAATCCCCCAGCTTGGATGTGCCATCAGTGCGTTCCGGATCATGTTCGGATACGTTCTGCCAGGAATGTTCACCATCGCCGGCGCTGTTCTGATGATTGTCGGTGCGCGAAACATTCAGGGTGCATGGGAGAGTGAGAATTGGCCTCACGTGGACGGAACCATTATCGAGTCCAAGGTTGGTTTACATACTTCGCGCAGTTCCAACGGGCGCAGTTCAACCTCCTATTCCGTCGACGTAGGGTATTCCTACACCGTGGAAGGAAAGGAATTCACCGGCGACCGGCTACGGTTTGGCGAGATGAATTCCAACAAACGTCGGGACGCCAACTCCAAGGCGAAGAAGTTCGGGGAGGGCAAACAGGTGAAGGTCTATTACGATCCGGAAGAGCCGGCGGAATCCGTATTGGAACCGGGCGTGCATGGCTCATCCTGGTTCCTGCCCATCTTCGGCACGGTCTTTTTCACCGTCGGCACCCTGCTGAGCATTTTCCTTCCCCGCATGTTCCGCAGAATCACGAAACAACTGTCCACCGTGCTCGAGTCGCAGGAGTTCCCGCCGAACAAGCCTGCAACCTGATTGGGCCACTACTTCGCGTCACGCGGAACGATGAGTGCGGATGGCGTGGCCGCCAGAACATTCGGCGCATTCACCATCCAGAACTGTTTGGGTGCGAACCGCCGGAAATGCCAGGGCTTCCCGTCCTTCCCTTCAGGAATGTCTACCGTGACATATTTTCCGTTCGCACTGATCTCGGCGATCTGATTTCCATCGGGATCGAACAAACGAGGCTTGAGTTTTCCGCCTTTCCAATAGAACTGGAGTTGCCGGGTGCCTTTGGGGACATAAAAGAAAACCGGCTCCTGGAATTGCCCCAAATGTCGAACCGGCCGGGCACGTTCCAGCTGAAGACTGATCGGCACGCCAGCCTCCGCGCTGACACCAAATGCCGCGCCACTGTCATCGATGTCCAAGATGTAAACTCCGGCCTGAGGAGGAGTGAAACGAATCTCATCCTCTTGGCCATCCAGCGGCAACCGGCCCTCTGCGAGAATCTCGTCTGATGATGATGCGGCGATGGACCACTTGACATCCGGTCGATTTCGGTAGCCCTTGATGATACCGGTCTGTACCCGCAACCCGATCCTCTCCCCTTGTCGGCTGGCAAGGGCGAATTTTCGGCCGCGTTGAAAACGCATCTTCATCGACCGCGTTCTGATCCGTTTCGAATCGGGATTCTCAAAACCTGGATGAACCAGAACTCCCGTGAATCTGCGTTCCAGTAGGGGCTGCGGCTGGAAATACTTCAGATCACTCTGGAAGACCCGTTCCGTCTCTTCATTTGTGACCGGCGTCTTGTCCGCCCACTCGTAACTTTCCCGTCGCAACTTCGCGGACCATTCCGGCTCATCAAACTCAGCCGCCGCCTTCTTGGTCCAACTCTGCCACATCGCCGCCCAATGGTTCATGTAGCTGTAGCGCGTTCGATAACACCATGTAAGCGCATCAATCGTCGTCCGCTTGCGCAGGTCTTCGTCTTCTCGATTGTGATCAACGTCCCAACGCAGGCGGACGTAGTGCAGGTATTGCTTGAGATGATTCAGGCGCGATTGAATCCCGGCATCGTTACTTGCAAGCCGGCTGGCTTCGTCAATGTCACGAAATCCCACTCCCAACAGATGCGTGCTCATCAACGGTTGATTGCTGCGATCAAAACGTTCGTAATAGCGCTGCATCACCTTGGCAGCCGGACCGAAAGCCCGTTGATAAAAGTCATTCAGAATCGCGTGCGGATCCGAATCCGGATTCCACATCATCTGACTCGCCAGATAGTAGCCGCGACCGTGAAGCCCCCAGCTGTTGCTAGCTTCACCCAAGATGCTCGTGGCGCCCGCGTGCCGATACTGGCGAATACGGCGTGTCAGATACTCCATGTCATTGGCGCGTCCACCCGGCAACTGATCCCGGTCCCATTGCCAGACCGAGTAGTATTCGTAGAAGCCGTAATTGTCCGTCTTCGCCCGCCACAGTTTCATGAGCTCCTCAAAGGTGAACTTGCCGTGAATGTAACCGGCCGTTGACCGAACGTACACGTTCGGCTCCAGCCCGCCACTGGGAGGCACACTGTGATCGCTGTAGGCCAGCATGCCGACCATCTTAACGGGAAACTCCCTCTGCACGGCTCGCGCCACTTCATTGGCCAGACCGAACGCACGATCCGAGACCGTTCCCATCGCCCGGCAGGAATCGCACTCACAGTGGTTCAAGCCATCCGAGGTCTCCATCGACACCATATCCAGTTCCGGCCGGATGCGAAGCCTGCGTAAAGCCCATGCGGTCGCCAGTTCTCTCACTTTCGGATGACTCACGCACAATTGAGGTCCACGCCGTTTTCCTTTCACGAGCGCCAGGTATTCCGGATGGGCATCAAAGATCTTCGTGTTCTCGAGAACAATCGACTGCCACGCGTGGCCCGTGTACGTGCGAAACGATTGTGCCATGCGATTCCGTCTCTTCCACGATTCGTATTCCCGTTGCACGCGTCCCTCGCGACGATCGAAATAGCCAAACCCCATCCCGATCCGACGAGACAGAATCGCCGGCCGATCCACGATGGTGAAATCCGCGATCACCCGTTCGTGCTTTGGAATCACCGTCCACTCCGGCGCGGGAAAAAACCAGCGACAGCCAAGCCGCTTCAGAAAAGTGAAGACCGCATGTGAAACTCCCTTCGCAGTGGCTCCGATGAAATAGACCCTTCCATCCCGCGGATGGATGGCAAACGCCTCCACACCATCAAACATCCCCTTGATCTTCAGTCGGTCGTTCAGACCAGAATCGGGAAACTGATCCACGGTTCCCAGAATCAATCCGTCCGCCTCTCCAGTTTTGACCAGGAACTGCGCACCGGTCATCTCCTGCAGAATACCGGCGAA
>JAYPXF010000033.1:0-33960 GCA_038154405.1 Verrucomicrobiales bacterium
CCAAGAAACCCTCGCTGTTCGCGCGCATATTGCCGGATTTTCGTCGCGGCAAAGGGAAGGGACACGCGCCGGGCAAGTGGTTGGTATGGTTCTCCATCTTCGCATTGCCGGCCTTTGGATTCGGGCACTCCCTGCTGAAGGATGATCAGGAGGCGGCGAAGTCCTTCGGATTTCAGATGTTGTGCCTCTATGTGGTGATGGCTTTGTGCCTATTGATGACCACGAGCTTTCTCGGACTGCGGCGCTACCTGCGGCAGCGTTTTCTGCGGATGCCGCTTACTGTCACCGGGCTGTGGATGATAATGGGCAGCATCATCGCGTTGTTCATCCTGGGGATTGCGTTGCTCCTGCCACGGCCGAACGCGAGCTACGACGTGGCGGGAATGATCGATCAGATTGCGGACGAGGTGCAGAAGGCGTCGGATAAGGCGTTCACGGATGACGGGGTGGATGACGACACGAAGAAGAATTTCAATGAGACCAAGGAAGACGTCGAAAGCGATCGCGGCAAGGAGGAGAAATCCAAGGGCGGTTCCGAGCAGGGCAAGAACGGATCATTTGGGCAGGACGCCAAGCCCGGAGAGATGGACGGGCAGGGGAATGAGAACCAGGCCGGCGATTCAAAGGACAAGAAGGCGGATCTGGCTGCGAAGGAGTCATTTCAAAAGAAACAGATGGAGAACCAGCCCAAGTCCAAGCGCGGTGGCGACGAATTCGATCCGAGCGAGCGCAAGGGCAAGGAGAAGTCCGAAGAAAAGAAGGACCCTAAGCTGGCGGAGGAGGGCCAGTTCGAGGAACCCAATCCCGAAGACAGCATGAAGTCACCGCAATGGGTGGGACCGGCGGTGAAGGCGGCGTTCTACCTCATCATCGGCGGCGTCATCCTGTTTTTCCTGGTCAAGCACCACAAGGCGATCCTCGCGGGGCTCAAGAAGTTCTGGCAGGACCTGCTGGCGATGTTCGGACGGAATCCCAAGGACGCGAAGAAGAACGCCGCGGAACCGGCCGTGGACGAACCGATCCGGCCGCCGAAACCGTTCCGCAAGTTCCAGAATCCGTTCCAGACCGGGATGGCCGGCCGCGAATCCCAGGAGCAGCTCATCAATTACTCCTACCGGGCCATGGAAGCCTGGGCGTTTGAGCACGACCTGCCGCGCAACGGCGACGAGACCCCGAACGAGTACGGCGAGTGGTTGAGCGACAATTCACTTGAGCTCGGCGAATTCGCCCAGAAGATGGCGAATATCTACTCCATCGTCGCCTACACCGACGACGAAGCCCCTGCTGACGCGACGGATGTGATGAAGGGGCTTTGGGGACGCCTGCAGGCGGTGAGGTGACGCGAAACCGACCTGATGTAGCAGCGAGCGTGAGCGAGCAGAAGATGGCGGCTTGGTCCATCTGCCAGCTCACGCTCGCTGCTACATTCGAACTCGCCCACCACCTGTAGGAGCGTTACCTCCCAATATTCCCAACACTTTGCGTTTGAAAGATTTGCGTTTCCGCCGCTAGATATCGACCCAAGTGTCCGCACCCGCTCCCGGAGGGTGGCGCACTCAGGGTATTGGCCATGTCAAAAATTCTGATAGTCGACGATGACGACCAGTTGAGGCAGACCATCAAAATGGTACTGAAGCTCCGGGGTTATGATGCCATGGAGGCTGACAACGGCGTCTCGGCGCTTGAAATTGCCAAGAGCGAGGTGCCGGATCTGATCATCAGCGACATCAACATGCCGGGGCAGGACGGTCTTTCTGCGCTCAAGAAGATTCGCGAGGATCCGGTGACGGCGACCGTTCCCATGATCCTGATGACCGGTGAGATGGATTCCAACATGCGCCGGGTGATGGAGATGGGCGCGGACGATTTCCTGACCAAACCCTTCGCCATGCCCGCGCTGCTCAATGCGATCGAAGCGCGCATCCGCAAGCAGGAGACGGTGCAGAAGGCGGCCGAACGCAAGCTGTCCGAGCTGCGGGAGAACATCAGCCTGATGTTGCCGCACGAGCTGAACACGCCACTGGTGGGTATTCTCGGCTTTGGCGAAATCATCTACAGTTGCGCGGATACGCTGAAGGTCGAAGAGCTGCGGGAGATGGGGAAGAACATCCTCGATTCCGGTCAGCGACTGCAGAGCCTGATCCAGAACTTCCTGATTTTTGCGCAGCTCGAAATGGTTGGCGCCGATCCGATGGAGGTCGAATCCATGCGCAGCAAGGTCACCGGCAACGTGGTGCCTATCATCACCATGGCGGCCCGGGCAAGTGCGGAGGCGAACAAACGTGACGATGACCTGAAGGAGGAACTAGCCAAGTCCGGTGCGCGGATCGCGGAAGATCTCCTGAGCAAGATTGTTGGAGAAGTCACCAGCAATGCCTTCAAGTTTTCCGATTCTGGCAAGGAGGTCACCGTCGTCGCGAAAGTGGACGGCGATCAGTTGGTGATCACCATTTCCGATCAGGGTCGCGGCATGCGGGCGGAGCACGTGGCGGCCATCGATTCCTTTGTCCAATTTGATCGCAAGCTGCATGAGCAGCAGGGTTCCGGTCTGGGACTGGCGATCTGCAAGAAGCTGACCGAGATTCATGGTGGCAAGCTGCAGATCGAGAGTGAGGAAGAGGTCGGAACCACCGTGACCGTCACCCTGCCGGCGGCACCTCAGCAAGATCCCCCAGCCGAATGACCAAGCTCCTGTTAG
This sequence comes from Verrucomicrobiales bacterium, assembly GCA_038154405.1. Lineage (GTDB taxonomy): Bacteria > Verrucomicrobiota > Verrucomicrobiia > Limisphaerales > JAYPXF01. The sequence continues at coordinate 2,699 of JAYPXF010000033.1, forward strand.
TCGAGGATGACGCCATCATTGCCAGCATCTACCAGCGCAAGCTGAAGATGGAAGGATTCGATGTGACCCACGCCGAAGACGGCCAGGTGGCCATTGACACCCTCAAGGAAACTGCCCCGGAAATCGTGCTGCTGGATCTTCAGTTGCCGAAGAAGAACGGGGTGGATGTCTTGCAGTTCATCCGGGGACAGGAGAGCACCAGCGAAATTCCCGTGGTGGTGTTTACCAACGCCTATCTGGGCACGTTGGTGCAGGCAGCCTGGGATGCCGGGGCCACGAAGTGCCTGACCAAGGCGATCTGTACGCCCAAGCAGGTGGCGGATGTCTTGCGAGCCACCCTTGAAGGTCGCGACATCGGTTTGGGGGGGAGATCCCAACCCCAGGGCGGTGATCCTGATGGCCCCCTGCCCGAACAAAGTGCTGCCCCGGTGGCTGATACCGCGCCGATTCCGCCGACCGGTGCCTTGGCCGATCTGCTCAAATCCGCTTCCCAACCGGCCGCTTCCACGCCGACGTCTTCTGAACACATCAAGATGCCTGACCTGGGCGGGTTGGCTGAGTCGACTCCGGCTCCCGAGGGGAAGGGGAGCATCCCAATTCGATCGCGCCGATCTCCGCGGGCCCCTCGTCGCCCGCGCATGCCCTCGACGCAGACACAGACGATTGCGAAGGCCGAGGTGGCACCCGCGAGCCCGACGATTCCAAGCGAGGAACAGTTTCAACTGGAACTCCAGAAATCGTTCGTCGAGAGCCTGCCGCCGGCGCTGGCCTACGTGCGCCAGAAACTGCAGCAGTTCATCAAAAATGAGAATGATCCGTCGTCACTGCGTTGGGCGGAGGACCGGAGTGCGATCCTGTTCGACATGTACCGCAAGATGCACTCGGTGACGGCCGGGGCGGGCACGGCCAGCTGCGAACAGATTGCGCGGGTTTCAGCGGCATTCGAAGCACTGCTGACCGAGCTGTCGGAGAACACCGACAAGATCACCGACTCCACCATTCGCACCGTGGTCAGCACGGTGGATTTTCTCGGAACCTTGTTCGAGAAGGTGGACACCGCGGCGCCGTCCGTCTTCGCCGGTCTCAACATCATGGTAGTCGACGATGAGCCGCTGTCCCGCAAGGCGGTGATGCGTGGCTTGGAAAAGGCGGATCTGACGGCGAAGGATGTCGCGGATTCGCAGGTGGCGCTGGAGCTGGCGTCCGAGCAGAAGTTCAGCGTGATCTTTTTGGACATCGACATGCCGGGCATGGACGGCTACGAACTTTGCAAGCGGATTCGCGAGACTACGCACAACACCAAGACGCCGGTGGTTTTCGTGACCGGCCTGAGCGATTTCATGGCCAAGGCGAAGTCTTCCCTCAGCGGCGGCAACGACCTGATCGCCAAGCCGTTCCTGGCCACGGAACTGGCGGTGAAGGCCCTGAGCTACCTCGTCAAGGGGCCGGTGGCCTGAGCCTGAGTTCCAATTTTCTTCAGATCTTCCTGAAAAGTCCCCGTTTTTGCGTGAATGACGGCATTTGACCTCCGTTCGGTTGAACGTTTGACCCCGCAGACGGCCTTTCCTAAACTCCGCGCCCTGTTTTTATGAAGATAGTCATTTGTGATCCGATTTCGCCCCGGGGTATCGCCCTTTTTCAGGAGCAATCGGAGTTTGATGTCCACGTTTGCGAAAAGCCTCCCGGCAAAGATGAAGAGGAATTGATCCGGCTCGGCGCCGATGCGGTTGCCATGGTGGTGCGATCCGAAACCAAGATCACCGAAAACGTCATCAAGTCCTGCCCCTCCCTCAAGGTCGTCGGTCGCGCCGGGGTCGGCGTGGACAATGTGAACGTGGAAGCCGCCACCGCCAATGGTGTTGTGGTGATGAACACGCCCGGCGGCAATACGATCTCCACCGCCGAGCTGACCTTTTCCATGTTGATGGCATTGGCCCGCAACATTCCGCAGGCCCACGCCTCGATGATCGCCGGCGAATGGGCGCGCAAGCAGTACAAAGGTACTGAGATCTGCAACAAGACCCTCGGCATTCTGGGGCTCGGACGCATCGGTGCTGAAGTGGCCAAGCGCGCCCAGGTGTTCGGCATGAAGGTCGTGGCATATGATCCGTTTCTCACCCATGCCCGCGCGCAGGCGCTCGGCGTGGAACTGATCGAGAATCTCGATGACCTGTATGCCGTTTCGGATTTCATCACGTTTCATCTGCACCTGACCGATGAGACGCGCGGCATGGTGAACGGCGAGGCTTTCGCCAAGATGAAGAAGGGTGTTCGCATCCTGAACTGCGCCCGCGGCGGCATTGTCGATCAGGACTCGCTGATGGAGGCGATTGAGAACGGTCAATGCGCCGGTGCCGCTCTCGACGTTTACGACGTGGAGCCGTTGCCCGCCGATCACAAGCTGCGCTCCAGCGAAAAGATCATCATGACCCCGCATCTCGGAGCCAGCACTGCCGAGGCGCAGGATCAATGCGGACTCGAAGTGGCCGAACTGCTCACCGATTACCTGAAGAACGGCGTGGTGCGTACGGCGATCAACATGCCGAGTCTCGACGCCCAGACCTATCAACAGGTGAAGCCCTATCTTTCGCTGGGCGAGAAACTCGGCCGTCTGATGGGCCAGCTCGCACCCAATCGCAACGATCGCGTCGTGATCTCCTTTGGCGGCAAGGCTGCGGACCATCCGACCGATCCGGTCACCCGCTATCTGTTGAAGGGTTTCCTGGAACACGCCGGTGGCAAGGATGTGAATCTGGTCAACGTTCTCTCACTCGCCGAGTCTCTCGGTTTGCAGGTCGAGTCGGTGACTTCCAACGAGGATGTGGATTACAACGAATGGCTGCATGTCGCCGTTTACTCCGGTGATGACAAGATCTCGGCCGGCGGCACGATCATTGGCAAGAGCCAGCAGCCACGCATCGTGCGGCTCAACGGCACGCCCGTGGAAATCGAGCCGCAGGGCGTCATCCTGCTCGTGAACAACCGCGACCGCACCGGCATTGTCGGTGAGATCGGCACGTTGATGGGCAAACACGAAGTGAACATCGCCAACATGACCCTCGCCCGCAACCATGCCGGCGGCACTGCTTTGACCGTGCTCAACCTCGACAGCGTGCCACCTGATTCCCTGCTCGATGAATTGCGGCAGGACGGGGACATTCTCAGCGCCCGTGTGGTAAACCTCTGATCCCGACATGAAACCGAACCTGATCCGCCTGTTGCTTTCCGCGTTGGTCCTGGTCCTCAGCGCCGACCGGATTTCCGCCGCGAAACCCCTGAGCCTGGATGAACTGTTTCCGGACAAGGTCATCGCCAAGGGCCGCGGCTTTGAAATCACGGAGAAGCAGGTGGACAAGGCCTACCTCGATTACCGGACAGCAGCAGCGGCCAACGGCCAGCAGGTGGATGCCACCCAGCGCAATGCCCTCACCGCCAAGCTGGTCGACAAGCTGATCTTCATGAAAATCATGCTGACCAAGGCCACCGCGGCCGATCGCGAGAAAGGCGGCAAGCGTGCCGATCAACTGCTGGTGCAGTATCGGCAGAAAGCCAGTTCAGACGCCTCCTTTCAGCGTTATCTCAATTCCATTGGGCTCACCTACGACCAGTTCAAGCAGAAGTTCGTCGAGCAGGCTGTCGTGGAGGAGGTGCTCATGCGCGAGTTGCACAGCAAGATCGAGGTGAGCGAGGACGAGATGAAACGCTTCTACCTCGACCAGATCGACCGCTTCAAACAACCGGAGATGCTGCGCGCATCACACATCCTCGTCGCCAATCGTGACATGAAGACCAGCCGTGCCTATACCGACGCGGAGAAGACCCAGGCACGGATGCGGATCGAGGGACTCCTGAAGCGCGCCCGAAGCGGCGAGAATTTTGAAAAGCTGGCCAAGGAACACTCGGAAGATCCCGGTTCCAAGGCGCGCGGCGGCACGTATGTCTTCTCGCGCGGACAGATGGCGGTGGAATTCGAATCCGCCGCCTTCAACCTGCGCATCGGCCAGATCAGCGACGTGGTGGCAACCAGTTACGGCTTTCACATCATCAAGCTCCTCGACCGGCGCCCGGCCAAGACCTTGGCCTACGAAAAGGCCCAGCAACAGATCCGCGACATGCTTATCGGCAAGAAGGCAGACGAAAAACTTCCCGAGTACACCAAGAGCCTGCACAAAGTTCACGGCGTCCAGATCCTCGACGAAAAATACCGGAAGAACTGAACTGTCGGCGGCTGTTCAGGGGCACTCCCATCCCACCGTTTCCACCATTCAATTGCTCGCGACTGAAGAGACTCCCAGTGCTCAGGGAGTAGTGGTTGCCTTATTCATCAGACCGTTTCATCTATCGCACCAGCCACGTAGCGGAGACGTCCACGTCGCCGTTGAAGGCATAGCCTTCACAGAATTCACCCCACTTACCCTGGCGACTGATAGTCACCAATACGACGCCAGCGCGATGCCGGAGTTGTCGGAGCAAGGTGTTCTTGACCTGAAGCAACAGTGGATCGCCATCCACTATACTGACTCAGGAAAGAACTGATCGGAATAGCACGGCGAGGTTCCGCATGCCGGGTGGTGTGGGAGCCGGGAGCTAATCACTCTCGGCGACCCGAATGGTAGGCTCGGAATCTACCCAACATAGATACCTGTGCTGGGGTATCCATCGACCAAGAGATGTGACGGCCGTGTGACGCGCTCATGGTCTGGTGAAAGCCGCTCAAGGATGGACTGAATGCCATAACCTGATCGAACAAGATCCAAGATATCGCAACCGCTCGTCTCGTCCGGAGCATAGACCACCGACGCAGCATGGAAGACCTCAGCAATGGAAGTGCCGAAATGCAAAAGTAAAACTGTCGCAGGTGAAACTGAGGCGAACTCACGGATGCGACACATATGGTGGAGCTGAAGCGATGCGGGACCGAGATGGACAGGGAACCCAGCTGGAATCTTATAGGAACAAAGCTCAGTGCCTGGCTCTGTAGCGTCTCCCCACTCCATGCGCGCTGATGGCCAGTGATTGGCGATACTCGCCAGAACATCGGATACCGGCTCCAAGCGCTGCATTTGGTTGGGCCCCCGAGAATTGGTCCATTGCGAATGAGATGGTTTTCCGGGAGCAGGTCACCCAACCATATGCGTCTCCGGATTCCGACCAGCACGGGACGTGTAGCGAGCTGAATCCTGGATAAGATACCATCTACTTGAATTTGGGATGCAGGGTGTTGACCCGGGTGTGTGGAAAGCGAATGGTGTTGTCATTCGTGAATTGAACGGCCCGTTCTTGAGGGGGCATTACATTGAAATGACCATCGAGAAATCTCGCTGGCAGTTTACCGGGATCGAGGACGCGTGCGTTGTATTGGATGGAACGAACCTTTTGACTGCTGAGTTCATCGGTGATGATCTGCTGCGGACGCATGCGTTGGAGATTCTGAGGACGGCTGAATCTATGGGCAAACCGAACGACGGTGCGGCGAGTTTGAGCGAATAGAGAAACACCGCCATCGTCATCTGCTCGCTCACGCTCGTAGCTACATTGAAGTTGAACGGCAATCGTTGTTGCCCGGCACGAGAGCGGACGAAATCAATACGTCCGGCGCAGATTGGAGGGGAGGATGTTCAGCTCGCCGCGGTATTTGGCGACGGTGCGACGGGCGATCTTGATGCCTTTTTCGGCCAAGAGTTTGACGATGGCGTCGTCAGAAAGCGGTTTGTGCGGATCTTCTTCCGTCACCAGTTCGGCGATCTTTTCCTTGATGCTGGTGTTCGAGACGTCCGTGCCGTCATCGGTCTTGAAGCCGGAAGTGAAGAAATACTTCATCTCGAATACCCCGTGCGGCGTTTCCATGTATTTGCTGGAGACGGCGCGGCTGACGGTGGTTTCGTGAACGCCGACCGCTTCGGCAACCTGCACCATGGTCAGGGGCTTGAGCTTGCTGGTGCCTTCCTTAAAGAACTCATTCTGCCGGGTGACGATCTCGTGCGCGATGTTCGAGATCGTGGTCTGCCGTTGATGGAGGCTCTTGATCAGGAACTTGCCGGCGCGGATCTTCTCGCGGATGTATTCGCGGTCCTCGGCCGAGCTCTTCCCGTTGGACATGATGTCCTTGTAGGTGTTGCTGATGCGCAGGTGGGGAACCTGTTCGTTGTTCAGTGTGATCTGCCATTCGCCGTCGATCTTCTTCACGAAGACTTCGGGCACGATGTATTGCTGGGTCTCTGGCAGGAAATCGCGACCGGGATGAGGTTCCAGATGGCTGATGCGTTCGGCGGCCTTCTGGACATCGACCACGTCCACGTCATCGCGTCCCAAGCCGGAGACAATCTCCGGGAATTTGCGACGGCTGAGCAGTTTGAAATGTTCCTTGATGATGGAGTATTCGAGGTCACCGATGCGGTCGGCGCGTTCCAGTTGCAGCAACAGGCATTCTCGCAAATCGCGGGCGCCGACGCCGGGGGGCTGGAATGACTGAATGATCGCCAAGACTTCCTCGATGGTCTCTTGGGGCAGGGCGGTGGAGAACGAAAGATTCTCGATGGTGGTCGCGAGGTAGCCGCGTTCATCGATGTTGCCGACCAGCAGATCGGCGATCGGCCTTTGACCGTCGGGGAGTTCCAGCTCGCGGACCTGTTCCATCAGGTATTCCTGCAGCGACGTCTCGGCGACGATGGAGTCGAACATGTACTGCCGCTTCTCCTCGTCTTCGGCGGATTCGCGGAGCGGAACGTTGGTGGCGGTGAAATGATCGCGCCATTCCTGATCGAGCTGGACCAGTTTCTCAAATTCCGCCTGAAAATCGTCGACCGGTTCGTTGCTCTCCTTCTCCGTTGCGGGGTCAAAAGTGAGATCGGCAGGCGGCTCACTGGGATCAAGGGCATCGAGGGCTTCCTTGTCTGCGCCGGTTTCCTTGTCTTCCTGGCGGGCTTCTTCGACGGGGATTTCTTCCAGGACGGGATTCTGCTCGAGTTCCTGTTCCACGAGCGCCTTGAGCTCAAGGTTAGGCGCCTGTAGCATGGCCAGCGATTGCTGGAGCTGGGGGGCCAACACCATCGACTGGGTTTGCTTTTGGCTGAGATAGAGACCTTGCTGCGCCATGTGAAGCTCTGAGTTCGGCTAGCAATATAAGTGCCGACCTGATTCAAGCTCAAGCGTGATCTCTTTCGGCAATCGTCATAAATAGCTTGCAACAAACGGTTTGCCGGGTCTGAAAAATCCGATTTGGCTTGCCGCAGGAACCGTGGCTGATAGCTTGTCCTCGCCGTTTTCCAACTTCAGACGCTCCTTCATGCTTTGCGCCAAACCTCTCATTTTCCTCAGAAACTTTCCGATTTCCCGATCCGCATGCTGGTTGATCATCGCCGCGCTGGTCGGTTTTGTTCATCCAGCTGCCGCCCAGATCGACGGGCCTGTCTGGGCCGGGCAAAACAGGACCACCACCGCAACCGTGCCGCAGCGGCCGGCGGTGAATACGCAACCGACAAACACCTTTCCTGCACCAGTGCCGGCGACGGGTTGGAACACGCCCCAGCCGACCGTCAACCCGGTCATCCTGCCACCCCCCCCGGTGGCGGTCGCGCAACCTCGGCCGGCGCCAATCTTCGGAACGCCGGTGACCAGGAGTCCCTGGGTTGCCAAGAATCCTTCACCCGGTGGGCTGTCTTATCCCTCCCAACCGGGCAGTCAACCCGTGGCCGCACCCAACGTCGTTGTCGGCAGTCCGGACGCTTTGGCGGCCAGCGGAATGTTGGCGGCCGCGCTTTCGGAGAACCGCGCCTTCCAGCGTCAGGATCCCAAGAACGTCCAGCTGAAGATCAAGGAGGCCAGATACCTGAGTTGGTTGAGCCGTCATTACTCAGCCGGAAACCGCTATCGTGCGGTACTGCGCGAACACCCCAACCACGCCGACGCGCTTGCGGGTTATGGCAATGCGCTCTTCTGGCAGAGCAATTGGCGGCAGGCTGAGAAGGTCCTGGCGCAGGCGATCTCGTTGGCTGATCCCGCCGATCTTGCCGCCCGCACAACGTACTTCCGCGTATTGGCCAAGCAGGGGCGCGCTTCCGATGCCTACCGGCACGCGGTGGAACTGGATCAGGTCACCGGTCATCGGGACGCCGGGCTCGGCATGTTCATCGCCGACATGCTCGGTGCGGTGGGCAAATACGACGACGGATTGGGTTACGTGATGCGTCCGACACCGGATGTGGACCTGCAGGTGCGCCAACTCGCCTACCAGGCGCAGGAAGCGGTCAATCGCACGGGACGCGGTCAGGCCGTCGTAATGGCCGAAGGAATCGTCACCCGCTTTCCCAACCAGTACAACGCCTATGTTGCGGCTGGAGACATTCTCGCCCGGGAAGATCTCGAGCGCGATGCAGCGGCGATGTATGCGCGCGGAATCGCCCTTTCACCGGAACGTGAAGAAGCCTTGTTGGGACGAGCCCGAATTGCGCGGACGCGCGGTCGTCACGATGACGCGTTGCAGCTTTTTCAGAATGTCGTGGAAGCGAATCCGGAATCCATCAACGGCTGGATCGGGGTCGCTGAAATGTCGCGGTTCAAGGGAGATTACGAGCGTTCGTGGCGGGCTCTGGAAACGGCTCACACGATTGCGCCGGAATCCTCGACGGTCTTTCGCGAGAAGCTGAAGCTGGCGCATGCGCAGGAAGACACCGGGCGGTTCGAGCACGTGCTGCAGCAGTTTCGCCGGGCGCAACCGACCGATCCCTACGTCGCCATCTGGGACGCGCGGGCTCGTGCCGACAAGGGCCAGGCCGTTGATATCTCCGGTGCCTTGGATCCCATGTCTCCCGAACTGAACGCCGAGGCGTTGGAAGTCTTGCGCGAAGGCCAGCCAATGAGGGCCAGTGCAGCGGCGAAATACGTGCCTCAGGCACCCACGCCGGAACTGGATGCTGCCGCCCGCCGCGAGCTCAACAAGACCATTCGTCGGCGAGGATTGGGATCGATCAATCTCACCACCGGCTACGAGTATTCGAGCCTGAAACCAACGACCGTTCTGGGCGGGGCGTTTGACGACTGGCATGAGGCGTACCTGGCCGGTTTCTGGCGTCTGCGGGCGGGGCATACATTCAGTTTCGATGTTCGCGGAATCGAACGCTTCTCCATGGATTCTATGCAGGCGGAAGGCGGCTGGTCCATGCAGCTGTCTCCCCGCTGGATTGCGGGCATCAGGGGCGGTGCGGCCATTGCGAACGAAGGGCTTTATCCCAACTGGCGCGGCGGTGCGGAGGTGCTCTTTCTGCAGAACAAGAAGCTGACGTGGGGACTTGAGTACCGCCATCTGCGTTTTACTGACAACCCCGTTCATCAGCTCATTCCTTCGGTCACCTGGAACTGGCACCGGAACTTTTCCTCGACGGCTCGTGGCTACGTCACTCGCAGCAATCCGAACGGCGCACCGAGCGACACGGGCGTCACGTGGTATCTCGATCTGCTTTACCGCGTACGCGGGAATTCCCATTTGAAGGTTCACTACGCGCGCGGTGACGAAAATGCCTCCGCCCTGATCGCCGCCCTGATCGGTGAGAAGAACTTTCAGAGTACGGGCATCGAATTCCGCATCGGTCTGAGCGATCGCTGGGCGATCATTCCCAACTATCGCTGGGAGCGGCACAATCTCTTCGACCTGCATGCCGTTGGGCTGCACCTGAACGCCCGGTTCTGAACCTGCCGGCACAATTCGTGGAATACGTCCGGCGGACAATGCGTCTTCGTATCATGTCACTCAAATCATCGCACAAACTGATCGGCGCAATCCAACTGCTGACCTTGTCGGTCGGACTGCTGCTTGTCACCGGTTGTTCCTCCTTCAATCGCGAGTGGAAAGCCGCCGCCGTCGTGCCGTCCTCGCCGGGCAGTATTGAAGGTGCCTGGGACGGAACCTGGCTGAGTGGTCACAATGCCCACACCGGTCGCCTGCGGGCGATCATCACGAAGCTGAACGATGACGAGTATTACGCCCGGTTTCACGCCACCTACATGCGGGTGCTCACCTTTGGTCAGGCCGTGAACCTGCAGGTCAAACAGGACGGCACGAACTTCACCTTTTCCGGGGTGGCCGATCTCGGTAAGACCTATGGCGGCGTCTACACCTACGAAGGTAACTCCTCCCCGGAAGGCTTCTATTCCACCTACAAGTGCTCCATCGACCACGGCACTTTCCGCATGACCCGCCCGGAGAATTGATCGATTCGAATGAAGATTTGGCTGCGAAGGTGGTCGGGTAGATGATTGTGGCTTGATCCCTCTGCTCGCTCGCTGCTGTTTTGGAACCGAGCGTAAGAAAAAGGCTCGGACGTTCCCATCCGGGCCTTCGCGTTGAAATTGTCTTTGCGATTCAGTTGCTGCAGGAACCGTCGCCGCAGCACCCGCCGTCCTCACCTTCCGCCGGCTTTTCAAAACCAGATCGGTAGTCGCAGCACATGCCTTCTTCCATCTCCTCCTCCGTCGGCACGCGACCGACCTCAAAGGTGCGCTGTACGAAGCGCAGGATGTGATCTTGCATGCATTGCAGCCGTTCCTGGGTCTTCATGAAGGACATTGCGGTCTGGTTGGTCGTGAAGCTGTCCCGCAAGGAATCGAACTTGGCCGCCTCCTCGTCGGAGATCTCGGCTCCCATGGCCTGCTTCTGTTGCAGCATGCCGCCCATTTCGTTGAGCATCTGGTATTCAAACTTGGCTTTTTCGTCAGCCATGAAGTCCTCGATGTGCGAGCACATCTCCTTGAAATCTTTCTGGCCGGCAATGACTTCGCAAAGTTCCATCAGCTTGGCATCCACCTGTTCGCGGGCGGTATTCGTCGTTTCTTCAGTCGCTTCCATAAATTTGAGTCCGGGAACCTAACATCCATCGCCAGCCACACCAGAGGATTTTTGAGAATCATCGCGGCAAGATTCGCTAGACAATTGTGGTCGGCAACGTTTGCCTTCTCCCCCACCGATTCATGAAGACTCTGCTCTCTATACTCTTCGCCGTGACGGCGGCCTTCCTCGGCAGTCATCAGGCGGCCGAAGCCGCGAGGCGTCCCAACATCATCTTCCTGCTCACCGACGATCAGCGGGACAACACCTTTGGCGCGATGGGGCATCCGTGGGTTAAGACGCCGAATGTGGACAGGTTGCTGGCCCAGTCTGTTCGGTTTCGGAACACCTACATTGCTGAACCGGTGTGTTCGCCGAGCCGCGTTTCGCTGTTCACCGGCATGCACGAACGCGTCCATGGAATCGGCTTCACTTCCTCCTATCAATTGACCGAGGCACAATGGGAACGAAGCTATCCCGCGCTGCTGCGTAGGGCCGGTTACTACACCGGTTTCGTCGGCAAGATCGGGATCGAGTATTATTCGTTCCAAGGCGAGGCGGACAAGAAGTTCGACTTCTGGTGGGGGCACGACGGCTGGACCAAGTTCCTGCCCAAGAAGTTCAAGTCGCCGAGCACGAATCCCTATCACCACGCGAAGGAAGACATCATCACCCCAATCATGGGGGAGGCCATGGCGAAGTTCCTGACCACCATTCCGGATGACAAACCCTTCTGCCTGTCGGTCAGCTTCAACACCCCGCACGGATCGCAGACCACCAGCATGCACACGGAGTATGCGGATTGGCGGAAAATGACCCGGCCGGCCAATGAGAATCCCGCCCTCAAGGGCACGAGGTTCTATGATTCTCTCTATCGCGACGTGGACATTCAGATCCCCGCCACGACGGGAACGGATCCTTACCGGTTCATTCCCAAGTTCATTCAGGATCAGGATCGCGGACGCCGGACGCAGACCTATCAATATTCCTACACCCGGCCGACCTGTACTGAACACCACGTCCGCTATTACCAGACCATCAGCGGGCTCGATCACGTGATCGGCGGTCTGTTGAAACAGTTGAAACAGCGCGGACTGGATGACGACACCGTGATCATCTACGGCAGTGACCACGGTCTGCTGATGGGAGAATACGGCATGGGCGGCAAGGCGTTGCTCTACGATCTTTCATCGAAGATCCCGTGCTTCATCCACGATCCGCGGATTGCGAAATCCAAGCAAGGACGTCAACTCGATCAGCTGGTTTCCAGCCTGGACATCACGCGAACCATCCTTGACTACGCCGAGGTGAAAGCGCCGGACTTCATGACCGGCAGCAGTCTTCGTCCCTTGGTCGAGGGACGCAAAGTCAAGTGGCGCTCGGAACTGTTCCTTGAAAGTCTGTACACCGGGCGGGATACGCCGTTTCAGGAAGGCATGCGGCTGGGCAAGTGGAAATACATCCGCATGTTCGACGGCGTCGGCAACTATCGTGAAAAGGACGTCGACTTTGCTGATCGCAAGCCGAACTACGAAATGCTGTTCGATCTCGAAGCCGATCCGGGTGAAATGAAGAACCTGATCAAGTCGCACGGCGATTCCAAGATTCTCGCCGCCCTGCGTCGGAAGACCGTTGCCGGTTCCAAGACTCTGAATCAGGAACGCAAACGATTTGTCGAAACCGTTGCCATCGAATCCCGCATCAAACCCAGAAAGAAGAAATGAGAATCCTACAACTCCTGGTCACGCTCACACTGATTGCCGGCGGAGCCTCTGCCGCAGACAAGAAAGACCAAGCGCCGAAACTGAAGAAGGTCTTCATCGACGGTACCGGGCCCGGCTGGAAACTGCTGTCTGGGAAGGACTTTGTAAACGTCAACTGTTTCACCAACACCTGGCGTTGGGAAGGAGGTCATGCCTTTTGCACCGGCAAACCGGTGGGCGTGATTCGCAGCAAGGAACAGATCGAGAACTTTGAACTGGTCTGTGAGTGGATGCACAAGCAATACGGAGGCAATTCCGGTGTGTTCGCCTGGGCCAGTCCGGAATCGATCAAGAACCTGGAGGCGGGGAAAGGACGGTTGCCGCATGGCATCGAGGTTCAGGTGTTGGATCTGGGCTACGCCGAGCTCTATGAAAAGCGTCGCAAGAAGAAGCCCGACTGGTTCACCTCGCATGGCGATGTCTTTCCGACCGGGCCGGCCAAGTTCACTCCTTTCCCGCCGGTTGCACCGAACGGCAAGCGCAGCTTTCCGTCCAAGAACCTGACGCTCGGCACCAATCAGTGGAACCACTACTACGTCCGTGCCATCAACGGTGAAGTCCGGCTGTGGGTGAACGGCGAGGAAGTTTCCGGTGGCACCGGTGCGAGTCCCGCCAAAGGATTCCTGTGTCTCGAATCCGAAGGCGCGCCCGTGGAATTCAAGAACATCCGCATCCGATTGCTTCCCTGATGCGCGATTGGATCACAGTGCTTGTTGCCGTTCTGGCTTCCATTGGCGTTGGCTGCAAGCCGGCGACCGAAGATCGGCAACCGCCCAAGTCTTTGCCGGCGGCTGATCCTGAAATGACTCCTGCGGTGGTTCAGCACTTCGAGGATTTTTCAGATGCCGGCGGAGCGATGAAGATCCATGGCCAGGGAGTCGAGGAGGAGATCAATGGTCCGTTGCAAAATCTGATCTATCCCTATGCCCAGCCTGCCGAAGGTGGAGATGCATCCATCAACCTGTCTGCCACGGAAAGCAAGACGATATCTGGTCACGACGGGCAACCCGGGGTGCTTTGCTTCGAGATCACGAGAATCGAGGGTCACATTGACCACTTTGGTCTTGTCTATCTCGGCAACAACGACGAATCCGAGATTCATATCGAATCGTGGCAGGAGCGCGACTTGGACGATGAGATGCTGGCTGGCACGTTTCTGGAATTTCGTTATCGGTCGACTAATCGGAACGGTCCGAAATACAACGTTCGTCTGGAACCGGAGCTGCATGATTCCTGGCCGCGACGACTCGATTTCGGAGCGATTGAGGCGCAGACGAATTGGCAGGCTTTTGCCGTTTCCCTGGCCAGTGGGACCAATGTCAGCGCGTTTCTGGAGATGATGCGGACGGACAAGCCGACCCGGTTCAAACTCGTCTGGGGACAGGAAGGACCAAGTTCAAACTATCAGTCGGGAGATGTTCTCCTGATCGACGACATTCGTATTGCGACTCATGAGTGAAGAGGAAGAAGAAAACGAGGCGTTCACCATCCCGGTGCCGGAACTGTTCTGGTCCTTCGAAACCGAGGCGCCGATTCGAAAGTGTCTCGTCTGCGAGAAGGACCTGATTGAGTCCGGTGAACAGTATCTCATCGAGAAAGCGTTCTCCAAGAATGAGGTGGTGTTCGAGTACGGTCTCTGCCTGGCCTGCCATTCGTGCATGGTCGGGGAACTGTCGGAGAATTCCCTGAAACTGATCCGGAACTACTACGAGGAGCACGTGCAACTGGACAAACGGCGCGAGCGGATCAACGAGGAGTTTGAGGGCTCGGTGTTGCCTTGGGTGACGCGTTGCGTCTTCACGGACAAACCGGTTGTCGAGATGGACGAATACCAGATCCTCGGCATGTGCCAGGGTGAGGACCTGGTCCTGTGCGATCTGCCCCACGCTATCTCCGGCGAGGCGGTTGAGCAGATCATCAATCTGTTGTCAGACAAGACCAAGGGCATCCTCGACGACTTCACCGGCAAACATTTCGGTGCGCCCACCGGTGCGGATCTGCCGAAGATACTGCCGCTCTGATCGGTGCTGGCGCAGGTTTTCAGCCTGCCGGTTCCGCGGTTGTGGCGGGTGGCTCACTACTCCGCGCGGCATCGACGGGGCCTGGCGCTTGTCCACATTTCTTGGCACGCGTGAGAGACGATCAGCACGACGAATACCGGCAACCCGGTCGCGGTGAGACGTGACAACAATAGCTGTGGGTTTCAGCCCAAGGTTTTCAATCATCGATGAGGCGTAACGTGGTGACCGCTCAGTCTTCGTGGATTCCGAGATGAGGGGTCGCTACGCGACGCTGAAATAACCATCCGTCTTCCGTGGGTTGAAACCCACGGCTATCCATGGCACGTCGCTACGCGACTTCAGGCGGTGGAGTTTGTGTCATGCTCCGAGCTACAGGTGGATCGCCGGCCTCTTGCCCGAATCAATTTGGGTAGTCTTCCTTCATGCGGCCGGGGTAGCTGCCGAGTTTGCAGGCCTGATCGAACACATCCTTGGGGATGTCACCGAGGAGACCGAGGTAGCTGGCGACGTTGAGGGCTTCGAGGGCGACCATGTCGTCCTGGGTTTCCTTGAGGATTTTGGTGAAGCCGAGCACGCCGGATTCGCGGTAGCCGATGGCGGTGAGGGCTTCGGTGGCGGCGATGCGGACGGCGGGAACCTGGTCGTTCTGCAGCCTCTTGAGATCGGCGGCGGCGGCCTTGGCGGGCTTGCCTCGAATGGTGCAACCGACGGCCCCCCAATAGCGGGCGACGGGATGTTCGTGCTTCATGGCACTGCGAAGACGCGGAAGCATTTTCTTCAGTTCCACATCGCCGGCTCCCGCGGCAAGTGTCAGGAGTTGGCCATAAGGGAACGCCTTGTCATTCACGTAGTCATAGATCGTGCCCTTGGCTGACAGGTCATTGTACATGGCTTCCGGGACGATGCCGCAGTCACGGATCTCACCCATCTTCAACATGGTGTAGGAACGCAGTTGCAACAGCCGCTTCTTGTGTTGGGGATCACTGGCAAGGTTGTTGACCTCCCACGGATCGGCTTCCAGATCGTAGAGCTCCTCGACTGGTGCCGGGACTTTCCAGAATGAGGATTGGGCCTCGGTCGTCTTGCCGGCTTTCAGCAGTTCGTAGAAGGAGACCCAGCCCTTCTGCCCGTGCGGATAACCGGCGAAGATGCCGCGATGACGGTGCGGGGTGAAATTGCGGATGTAGCGATACTTGCCGTCGGTCACGGCGCGCACGTTGCGGATCATGCGGGAGTCAAAGCGTTGGCCGAAGAGGAAGACGTAGGGTTCGGCCTCGCGCTTGTGTTTGCCGAGGAAGGCGCGGCCCTGAAATGCCTTCGGCGGCTTGATACCGGCGAGGCTGAGGGCGGTCGGTGGGAGATCGATGAAGCTGACGGGGCGGTCACTTGTGGTGCCGGGCTTGCCGGGGGCGAGGTGCGACCACTTCTTGGGGAAGCGGGCGATCATCGGCACGTGTGTACCGGTATCGTAGATGTAGCGTTTGGCGCGCGGGAGGATGCCGCCGTGATCGGAGTAATGGATGATGATGGTGTTCTCGAGCTCGCCGGCATCCTTCAGTTCCTGGATCCAGCCGCCGATCTGCTTGTCCATCGAGGTCATGATGTCCATGTAGGTGACCCAATCTTCGCGGATCTCGGGAGTGTCCGGGAGATAGGGAGGAAGCTTCACCGACTTGGGGTCGCGGCTGGGCGTCGGCGGGATGGCGCCCTTCTTGCGCGCGGCGTCGATCTTCTTTTGGAACAGGCTGCTCTCATGGCTGATGGTTGTGTTGAAGACGGCAAAGAAGGGCTGGCCCTTTTTGCGGTTTTTCCAGTGTGCCTTCGGACTGGATTCATCCCAGTGGCTCTTGTCGTTGGTGTCGAAGTTGTAGTCGGTCTTGGAACGGTTCACGCAGTAGTAACCGGCTTCGCGCAGGTAGGACGGATAGGTCTTGAAGCGTGCGGGAATCGGATACCGGCTGCGCATGTTCTGCGTGCCCATGCCAGCGGCGTAACGTCCGGTGATCAAAGTGAAGCGCGCGACGGCGCATACGGCGGCATTCGCATAGGCGTACTTGTAGCGAACACCTTCGGCCGCGAGTTGGTCGATGTTGGGTGTCTTGGCATTCTTGTTCCCGTAGCAACCCAGCCAGTGGTAGCTGTTGTCTTCGCTGGTGAGCCAGATGATGTTCGGCCGGTCCTGCGCGGCAAAACCGGTGGATGTGACAAGGGCGAATAGCAACAGAAAGAATTTCTTCATAAGTCGTAAGAGAGTGGGCGGAGACTAGGCATAGAGATGCGAGACGTCAGTACGAGTTTTCAGATGATTTTTTGGCCGGATAACTTATCTTCTGCGGACCCAAAGCACATGAGTTGCTCTTTCGACAGTCTATTCCGTAACCTGGTATTGAAGCGGTTGCGGCTGTCGGTATTCGGATTGCTTGCGTTGGTGTGTGGGGGAGGAATCGGAGTCGAAGCGGCCCCGGTGCTGACCAGTGTAAAGGAGATCCGCAGTTTTTCGCGCGAACCGGCCGGCGAGGAACTGAAGGTGAAGTTTCAAGGGGCGGTGGCTGCGCGGCTGCGGTTTCGGCAGTTGATTTTTGTCGTGGATGGAGGCGAGGCGGTGTCTGTCTATGCCCCGGGAACGAATTCCGCGGTGAATGTCGGGCAGCGGGTGGAAATTGAGGGCATGACCGTGGACACTCCCGGCGTGCATTGTCTGCTGGAGGGGTTGCGAAAGATCGGGGCGCCCGGCCCCATACCGGAGCCGGAGGAGGTCAGCGTCAAGAACCTCCGTGGATCGGACGATGTCCTGCAGTGGGTCAAACTGTCGGGCGTGGTGCAATCGGTCCGCTTCAGTCGCGGGCGTGCGAGCGGGCGGGCCATCGTGACGATCCGGGATCGTGGTCGCGCGTTTCCCATTTCCGCCCGACGGTTGCCAGGGCTCGAACTCGATGACTACCGCTTCGCACATGTGAGCGCGACGGGAATGGTCCCCCGCGTGGAAGGCGGAGTGGTGGCCGGCTCGCGCATGTTGTGGGTGGACAGCACGAACAGTTTCAAGATCGAGAGGGCGGCGCCCAAGTTTCCGTTCAAGAAGCCGGTTCGTCCGATCGCGGAACTCACGAAGATGGCGGGTGCCAAGCGGTTGCCGAAAAACGTCCAGCACGTACGCGGAATCGTGGAAAAGGTTCTGTAGGACGGAGAATTCTGGGTGCGGGATCAGACCGGACGTATTCGTTGTGATCAGGACGGATTGAGTCTTCTGCGCGCGGGCGATGTCGCGAATATCGTGGGGCTGACCGTACACGGAGAAAGCGACGTGAAGCTGGTCGGTGGCCGATCTCAATTGTTGGGGCTCCCCGGCGGATCGGGGGAGGCGTTGGATCTCGTTTCACTGACCGACGGGATGCCATGCCCGACGGTGGTTCGCTGACGTTACGCACCTTGGACGTCGAGTTTACCGAGACCAACAAGCCCCAACGGCCCGACAGTTCGGCCGGTGAATTCGTGGTGCTCGAGATTGTGGACAGTGGTATGGGGATGGATGAACGCACGCAGAAGCGGATCTTTGAGCCGTTTTTCACGACCAAGGAACTCGGGAAGGCTACGGGGCTCGGCTTGTCGACCGTTTATGGGACCGTGAGCCAGCACAAGGGCTGGATCGATCTGGATAGCGAACCGGGGCGAGGCACCAGGTTCAGTGTCTACCTGCCGGCATCCGATTCCCGCGACCTGAAGGAAGGGCCACAGGACAACGCCACCGAGTTCTTCCGCGGCACGGAGACCGTGCTCGTGGTGGAGGATGAGTCGGCGGTTCGACGAATGATGGTACGCACTCTTGAGGGCAGCGGCTACGAGGTGCTTGAGGCGGACGACGGGGTTCAGGCGCGCCGAATCTGGGGAGGCATGAAAAGACGGATCGATCTTTTGGTCACCGACATGGTGATGCCCAACGGCGTTTCCGGCCTCGAGCTCGCGCGCGAATTTGCCGCCGAGAGTCAGGAGTTGCCGGTGGTGTTTGTGAGTGGCTACTCCGATGAAAAGATTCCCGGTGGCTTCGAGTTCATTGCCAAACCATTCACTCGCGAGCAGTTGCTGATCGCGGTCCGCAACCGCCTCAATGAACGGCGCGGAGAACTGCAATCAACCGGTTGAGTCCAAATCCGGTTCGTGCGCCGCGACGATTCGTTCGCCGTTCAGGTCGAACTGATATAGCGTCTGGGATTCCTTCTTTTTGCAGATCTTGTAGAACTCGTTCGCATCCCGTTTCTGTGCCTCCCGGTCGATCAAGCCGTTTTCGTCGCAGCAGAAAACCTTGGCCATGGGTTTGTAGACCCGCGGGCGGCCGATTACCCGCGTCGTTCCGGACATGTCCTTCAGGTCGGTGGAGGTCTTAACCTTGCGATGCTGCAATACCAGGTAGCAGTAGGGCAGGCTGCGCAGATCGATCCGCATCTCGCGTGAGAACTGCGTCCAGGCCGAATCGCCCAGGATTTCCCGTGGTGGCTCGGCGAAGAAGTGACACCAATGACGTTCGTTGGCGGATGAGAGCATTTCGCAGCGTCCGGCATGACAGCACGGGGCAATTACTCGAAAGTCACCCAGCAGTTTCTCCCGCAATTCAATGAGCGCGCGGCTTTCCTGATGGCTGCCCGGTTCAACCCAGATGATCGACTTGGCGCGCTGGCAGAGCTTTTCCAGTTCAGACCGTCTCTCGGAGTCGAGTTCATTGAGCACATGGCTGATGAGCAGCAGCCCCACGGGTTTGCGTGAACTCAGCGTCTCATTCGTCGCCGCGCCGACCTTCAGGCGTCCGGTGGAACGGCGTATCGCTTCACCGGCGAATCGCATCGCGATCTGCGAACGATCGTGGACGCGGATCTCCCGGATCGACGATGGCCCGAAGTGTTCGAGAAAACGTCGGGTTGCGATGCCGGTCCCGCAGCCCCAGTCCAGCAGGACGCCCGGCGGCGGCGTCCATCCGAGACGTTTGAGATCGGCGAGCACTGCGTCCCATTTCCAGCCGATACGGCGGGCATAAACGAAATCGTAGTTTTCGAGGTCGTCCCACTTTCGCCAGTAATTGCCGGCGGTGGCGTCCGCGTCGAGAAAGGTCTTCCGCAGTCGTTCGAGCGTCGCCAGGTTGATTGAGTTCCAATCCATGCAAAGGAATTGGCAGGTTTGCCGCCGGCTTGTTACACCTTCGGGACATGAAATTGAAGCACGGGCTGCATCTGGCATACTGCACCAACATCCATCGCGGTGGAAGTTGGGAGGAAACCTTCGCTTCCTTGGAGACGCACGTGATGGCCGTTCGCCGTCGGGTCTGCCCGGATGACGCCTACGCCATCGGCCTGCGGCTCGGGGCGGATGCCGCGCAGGAATTGAGCGATCGGCAGACCTTGGTACGGTTCCAACGCTGGCTGGAGCAACAGAACTGCTATGTGTTCACCGTGAACGGATTTCCATACGGCCAATTCCACGGCGAACGGGTCAAGGAACAGGTCTACGCGCCTGATTGGACCACGATTGAACGTGTCGAATACACGAATCTACTCTTCGACCTGGTCGGCGAAATCGTTCCGGATGGCGTCGAAGGGAGTGTCAGCACGGTTCCGGTTTCGTACAAGGAATTCATCACCGAAGACCGGCAGGTGGCCGCTGCCCGAAAGAACATCTGGAAATCGATCGAGCACATCGAAAAGGTATGCCGCCGGACTGGAAAGCAGCTGCATCTCGGTCTCGAGCCGGAGCCGTTGTGTTATCTCGAGACCAGTGAGGAGATGGTTCGGTTCGTGGAACAGATGCGTAAGGACCGTCCGGGCGACATGAGGTTGGAGGAACACCTCGGGATCAACTACGACTGTTGCCACCTCGCGGTTGAATTCGAATCACCAGCCGAGGCCATCGGCCGCCTGAAACAGCACAAGATCAAGTTCAGCAAGTTTCACATCTCGAACGCCATGCGCGTGCGGCCGACCCCGGAAGTTCGACAGTCATTGCACGCGTTCACGGATGACATCTATTTTCATCAGACCATCGCGCGAACCGGCGACGGCAAGGTCACCCGCCATCGAGATCTCAACGAAGCGCTCGCTCTGCACAACCAACTGCCGCCCGGACCGGATGAGGAATGGCGGATTCACTTTCACATTCCGCTGCACGCGGAACCGACCGATACCTTTTCCACCACGGCCTATCATGTGCAGGGTGTGTTGGACCTGCTCAAGGCCGATCCCTCCATGTGTTCGCATCTGGAGATGGAGACCTACACGTGGGAAGTCATGCCGGCGCAAATGAAGCGTCGCAACGTCGTCGACCAACTCGTCAGCGAATACGACTGGACATTGAAAGAACTCCGCGATCGTGGCCTAGCCTGATCCGTGGCCACGCCCATTGGGCGTGGCGCTTGGTCAATGACGTTGGTCGGCGGATGGAGGGAACCGCTCCGTCGGTTCCGCCGTTGCGCCAAGGCATGTCCGCAGCCCCAAAAGTGGCATTGACGGAGCGATGCCCTCCACGAGCGGCTTGCCGAGTGTCCCGCTGAACCACGTGCCATTTGCGGTTTTCAGGGTTGATCGGATTGACGAGTGTCTCTGGTTCAGCCTCCAAATGTCGCAGTTACTTAGAGGGGCTCGAAAGCGTCTGTGTCGCACGAATTGATTTGTATTCGTCCGATTATGTGAGAGTGTGCGCGGCTCTTTTCGTCCCGACTAGAGTCTTTTTAAATGCAAAAACAAATGTTTCCCGATCTCGGTATCGACGCCGAGATCCTCAGGGCCATCGAAAAGCTCGGCTTTGAGCAACCTTCTCCGATTCAGGCCGAAGCTATTCCGGTGGCACTCTCGGGGCGCGACGTCGTGGGTCAGTCACAAACCGGTTCTGGCAAGACCATGGCCTTCGCGATCCCGGGTCTGCAGCAGATCAATCCGCAGGATGCCGCGGTGCAGATGCTGGTGATGTGCCCCACGCGGGAACTGGCGATGCAGGTCTGCACGGAGATCCACAAGCTGTTGCCGGCGCGCAAGAACATCTTTGCGACTCCCATTTATGGTGGGGCGGCGTACGAGCATCAGATCCGCGCGCTCAAGAAGGGCAGTCACATCGTGGTTGGAACGCCGGGGCGCATCCTGGATTTTGTTCGTCGGGGAACATTGAAGCTGGGCGGACTCAAGGTGCTGGTTTTCGATGAAGCGGACGAGATGCTCGACATGGGTTTTCGTGATGAAATCCAGGAACTCGTGGATGGATTGCCGGAGGAGCGACAGACGATCTTCTTTTCGGCGACCATGTCCAAGCCGATCCGCAACCTGATCGAACGCTACACCCGCGATCCCGAAACGATCACGATCGAGCACAAGACGCTGACGGTTCCAACGATCGAGCAGCGCTACTACGAGGTTCGCGGTCGCTCCAAGATCGAGGTGGTCTGTCGCGTGCTCGACACCGAGGCGGCGCGCAAGGCGATCGTCTTTGCGAACACCAAGCGTGCGGTGGATGACATCACTGATGCGCTGGTGGCCCGCGGTTACACGTCGGATCGTCTGCATGGTGATCTCAGCCAGACGATGAGAGATCGCGTCATGAAGAATTTCCGCAAGGGAAACATTGAGATCCTCACCGCCACCGACGTGGCGGCGCGCGGACTCGACGTGGACGACGTGGATCTGATCTTCAACTACGACCTGCCATATGATGAGGAAGACTACGTGCACCGCATCGGCCGGACGGGCAGGGCGGGGCGCGGCGGCAAGGCAATCAGCCTCGTTATCGGACGCGAGATATTCCTGCTCGAACGCATTCAGCGCTACATCAAGACGGACATCAAACGCTGCCGCATTCCGTCATTGGAAGAATTGGCAAGCACACGGGAAGAAGCGCTTTTCGAAAAGATTCGTATGACGTTGGAGAGCGGTGAATTCGCCCCGCACGATCACACGGTTGAGAAACTCTTGGATGCCGGATTCATCAGCACGAACATCTCCAGCGCGTTGATCCACCTGTTGATGAAGCAGACGGAACGTGAGGCGGAGGAGATCGCCGAAGATCGCGGTCCGTCGAAGGAACGTCGCGAGCGTAAGCCACGTGAAGGTGGTGATAGCCCCCGTCCGCGTCGCCAGACCACGAGTCGGGACGGCGTTCGGCGTACGCGACTCTTCATCAATGTCGGGCATATGGACGAGGTGACGCCCGGGCAGATTGCCGGTGCCATCTACAACAGCGCCAATCTTCCCAAAGGCTCACTTGGAGCCATCGACATTTACGATCGGAGCAGCTACGTGGAAATCCCCGACGACTTGGTGGATCAGGCCATTGACGGAATCCAAGGCGCCAAGTTGCGAGGGCGAAATTTGAGGATGGATCTGGCGGATGGATCGGGGCCGAACTACACCCCTCAGGGCGATCGCAAATCGAAATCTCGCGTCAAACGACCTTTCGCCAAGGGGAAGGGAGCACCGGGAAAATCCAAGCGTTTCGGCAAGAAACCGAAGAAACAGGGCTGGAAGTAACCGGACGGTCCTGCCGGGCTATCACACGTCGATGATGGGTCCGTCGCCGGTATCGGGTTTGCCACGCTTAACGCCGGGTGTTGACGGATCTGGTTGCTGTTTGACTTCCCGCTCCGCTTGACGGTGGAGATTCGCCTGCCATTTGGCGGCCTGCTGCTTCGCGGAACTGGGACCGAACATCGTCAGGATGATGCTGATGACAAGGGCGCCGAAGAAGGCGGCCCAGAATCCCGCAACTGCAAATCCGGGCACCAGCGCTGCGACCAGTCCCAACAGCATTGCGTTGATGATGAAACGGAACAGCGTGAGTGTCAGGATGAGCAAGGGCAGGGCGAGCAGCATGAGGGCAGGCCTTACGAATTCGTAGGCCACGGTCAGAAGCAGACCGGCGACCAACAGAGCCTGCGGGGATTCGTACGTGATGCCCGGCACCATGTGAGTCGCGATGAAAACGGCCAGCAAGGTCACCGCCCAGCTTTGCAGACGGACCAGCCATTTTGATTTTTCACCGGGATTCATCTCAGTGTTCAACGCCGTGTCGCGAAGATGGTGAAACATTGCGGAACGACTGCTTCGAGACAAGTTTTCCGCGATAAAACGGTGCTTTTACCACTGAATTGCTGCTTGGAGAAAAGCCGGGATTTCTCGTTGACCTGTTAATCGCCATCACTATCCTTCGCGTTCCTTTATTTGGACTGACATCGAAATAGAATACACAACATGGCTGTAAAAGTAGCAATCAACGGGTTCGGACGCATCGGTCGTCTGGCCTTTCGTGCAATGATCGAACAGGGTCTGGTGGGCAACGACATCGAAGTCGTCGCCGTGGGTGACATCGTCCCCGCCGACAATCTGGCCTACCTCCTCAAATACGATTCCACCCAGGGGCGCTTCGACGGCGAAGTCTCCCACGAAGGTGATGACACCATCATCGTCAACGGTGCCAAGATCAAGGTCGTCAGCGCCCGCACTCCGGCGGAATTGCCTTGGAAGGAACTCGGGGTCGAAGTGGTTGTCGAATCCACCGGTCTTTTCACCCAGGCCGAGAAGGCCAAGGGGCACCTCGAAGCCGGCGCCAAGAAGGTGATCATCTCCGCTCCCGCCAAGGAAGAGGACATCACCGTTGTGATGGGCGTGAATCACGAGGACTACGATCCCGCCAATCACCACATCATTTCCAATGCCTCCTGCACCACCAACTGCCTGGCTCCGATGGTCAAGGTGTTGCTGAAGGAAGGTTTCGGTATCGACGAGGGTCTGATGACCACTGTTCATGCCTACACCGCAACTCAAAAAGTGGTGGACGGACCCAGCCGCAAGGCTTGGCGTGATGGCCGTGGCGCTGCCCAGAACATCATTCCCGCCAGCACCGGTGCTGCCAAGGCGGTCAGCCTCGTCTGCCCCGCCGTGAAGGGCAAGTTGACCGGCATGGCGTTCCGCGTGCCGACTCCGACCTCTTCCGTGGTCGACCTCACCTTCCGCACTGAGAAGGACACCAGCCTTGCCGAAATCTCCGCTGCCATGAAGAAGGCCGCCGAGGGCAATCTTAAGGGCATCCTCGAATATACCGAGGATCAGGTCGTGAGCACCGACTTCATTCACAGCGCCTCCAGTTCGATCTTCGACCAGAAGGCCTGCATCGAGCTCAACAGCCGCTTCTTCAAGCTGGTCAGTTGGTATGACAACGAATGGGGTTACAGCAACCGCGTGGGCGATCTGCTGAAATACATCATTGGCAAAGGACTGTAAGTCCGCCGCTTTCGAAAAGTCCGTTCCGGCTCCGGTCGGAACGGACTTTTTTTTGATCCAACGGGTGTGAGCCTCCGTTCGAACGCCGGCTATAAAGAGCAACAAATGGGCGATTGAGGCAGTAGCTGATGGCATTGAGTCTGTAGATATTGCTTAGTAGTATTCTAATCTGGGTAATCAAATCGAGGGAGACTTAGAGAGGGATCTTTTCCTGCCAGAATTCTATACATGACAAATATGGTTACACATTTGTGATCAAGCCGATTGACACTTAGGCGATCCGGGCTAAAGCTTCTGCGTGGTCAATTTATTCCTCGGATTTGATCCGGGTGGCAGTACGTTTCTTCAGAGGGGTTCCCCACCCCCACCTCCTTGGCGTCTGTTGCCCGGATCACTTTTTTCGAGTTGGTGTATCATGCTCACGGAGTTTTGTTTCGGTCGTCCATCCTAAGCTTGATCCTATGCAGGTGTTGTCTGTAATACGCTTCGAGCTTCAGATTCGTCACCATCAGCTTCTTATGCTTGATGGGCAGGTCTATGAATAGTTTTGAGCGAGCGATGTCCGTGTCCGTCGACGTCATTCGAGCGGCGATAGAGATTCCCAACAATAGTCAGACCAACAACGACATCTGCGCCGCGAATACGCGGGAGACCCTTGGGATGGGGTTCATGGCCGTCCTTTTGACAGGAGCGGCCGACAAGGTTTTCGAGAATGGCCTTAAGCCCAGCCCATCTGCCGCAGCCAGTGGGTGAACTTCTTGCGGATGGAGGCGAGAGTGAACCAGTACCACTGATTGTATTTCAACAGGGACTCCGTCCGTTCCTGCGGATCGTCGCGGATGAGCGTGACCGGAACGTCGACATTCTCGTCGGGCTTGTTCTCGAAGATGCCAAAGAGGCGCGTTCGTTCGAGATCTCCGTCGAGTTCATCGATGCGTTTCACGGTGAATCCGCCTTTCATTGCGAGGCGCCGGAGGGTGCGGGGGGAGAAGTTGAAATGGTGGGCGATGTGGAAGAAGTGGCTGAGCCGCGAACCCGGCGCCTGGATGTTGGGGACTTCCACCACGAAGATTCCGTCTGGCTTCAGGAGATTCTTCACCGTGGACAGGATCTCGGTCGGGCTGATGGTGTGCTCCAGTACGTGGTTCATCACCACGAGGTCAAATGACTTGGGCTTGAATTTTGGAGCGACCTCTTCGAGCAGACCGGGATAGACATTCAGGTCCTTCTTTTCCCGGCAGAAACGCGCATGTCCGGCGTGCGGTTCGATGCCGACAAACTGGCCCATCTGGTTGCAGGTCTGCTTCATGGACCACAACAACGCCCCGACGCCGCAGCCGATCTCCAGGACTTCCACCCCGGGTTGCAGGTAGGGTCCCAATTCGCGGAGCATGGATTTGATCTTGGGAATGCGCCGGTTGAAGAAGGCTTCGGTCGGCGCCGTTTCACCCTTGTAACGACCCCAGTAGTCCTTGTGATAAAACTCGGCGTTCTCCTCCGGAGTGGGGCGGGGGTTGGAATAGACCATCCCGCATTCCTGACAAATGACCGTGGTCAATGGAGAGCCCCATCGCCCGGTGGTGGCGAACACCTGGTACGAAGCGCAGCCGCACAAGTCGCAGACTTGTGTATCGGTTGATTCGGCTGGCGCAGTCGCTTCCATGGCTCCGTCTCGGGCTTGGTGCAAGCAATCTTTGTGATGCCGACGCAAATGTCAAAAGGGAAGGATTCACAGGGGCGAATTATTGTCCGACTTTGGCAGCGAAGCTGTCGGTGCCGAACTGCATGGAAGCTCCGGTTGGGGGCGCTTGGAGATTGAAGTTCCTTTCCGTGGCTCGGTCCTGAGGCCGGCCCCCGGGCGTGGACAGCACCGGGGAACGGCGTATACTCAGGCTGTGGCTGCCGAGACTCCGGAACAGACCGATCAACTTGTGGAGGGTTTCATCGCGTACCTGGCCAATGAGAAAGGCGCGTCGGAATACACGATCCGGAATTATCGCCATGCGCTGACGGAATTTGGATCCTGGTATCAGGAACAATATGGCGATCCGGCGAACTGGCCGAAGCTGGAGCGGGACAATTTCCGGGCCCATCTGCGTTACCTGAGCCGCCGTGATCTGAAGCGTGCGGCGATTCAATTGCGTTTCAGCGCACTACGTTCGTTTTATCGTTTCCTGGTTCGTCGGGGTGAAGTTGAGAATACGCCGATCCGAAACATTTCCGTCCCAAAATTGGAGAAGCGGTTGCCCAAGTTCGTAACGGCGGAGCAAATGCGGGCTTTGCTGGCGGCCCCGGTGACGGATCTGCAGCGGGCACAGGAGAACTCCAAGAGGAGAGTGGATCCGACACCATTCCTGCGTGATGCCGCCATCTTGGAAACCATCTATTCCTGCGGATTGCGGGTGAGTGAACTGTGTGGATTGGTGGCCGATGATCTGTTCTGGGGTGAGCAGATCGTTCGCGTGCGGGGCAAGGGACGCAAGGAGCGTCTGGTCCCGATCGGTGAACCGGCATTGGGTGCGATCGAGGCGTATTGGAAGTCGCTGCCATTCAATCCCGGTGGCGACATGCCGATCTTTTACTCGAAGACCAAGGCGGACAAGGCGGTCTATCCGGTATTGGTGCAGTCACTTCTGAAACGTTACCTGATGGCCGCCGGATTGGATCCGGGCCTTACACCGCACAAACTGCGGCACAGTTACGCCACTCATCTGCTGGATGCCGGGGCCGATCTGCGGAGTGTGCAGGAGCTGCTCGGTCACGCGAATCTCGCCACCACGCAGGTCTACACGCATCTGACGACCGACCGGCTCAAGAAGGCCTACAACGAATCTCATCCTCGCGCATGAACGTGAAACGAACCGTTGAATCCCTCTCGCTCCTGATGTTGGCCGTCTTTCTGGGCGGTTGCGCGACAAAGACCAAAGTGGATTGGTCGGGCCGGATCGGGCAGGCGACCTACGACGATATCGTGCGCGAGCTGGGGCCGCCGGAGCGGGAGACTACCCTGTCCGATGGTTCGCGGGTCGGCGATTGGTTGACCGCACGCGGCCCGGTCTCAACGACGTTTCAGAGTTTTCCCAGCGGCTGGACCACGCAGGGAATCACGCATCAGTTTCCCGACCGACACCTGCGCATGACCTTTGATAAGGACGGCAAACTGGCGGAGTGGAAACGAGTTTACCGTTGATGTTGGTGGCGCGATTTCGTTTATTGAAACTGTTGGTGGCAACTAGATGGAACCGGACGTAGGCATTTGGGATCGGTTGACGAAGGCAGTTTTGTTTCTGCTGCTGGTTGCGCTTGTCGTTCTGCTCATGCAGCTCTACGTCCCGCTCTTCAAACAGAACCAGCGCTACCGTGAACGCAACCTTGAGCTGGAAGCTGAGATCCAGAAGGAACAACAACTCGCCGCCAGTATGGAGAAGGAGATCATCGCGTTGCAGACCGATCAGGAAGCGATTGAGCGTCGGTCGCGCGAACAGTTGGGCTATGGCAAAGAAGGTGAAGCGATATTCCGCTTCGAAACGCCTCGTACCAATCGCCCCGCCGGGCGTTGATTACGGTGTGTAGGGCGTCGCTCCGTTGACGCCGCCGGGTTGGTTGAGCGTCTGAAAAACGATGGCGACAGAGGGCCACCCCCACTGCGAAAACGGCGTTTTTTCGGTCAACCAAGACTTTTGGAGGGTAATTCTGGTCAAATACCGGTTGGCGTTTTCCCGTCGGTGAACTTTGACTTTTCAATTTCTGGCGATGCTCCTAGGTTCGCCGCTCATTTTATGAAGATTCGAAGTGGAATATTTGCCGGTTTTCTCGCGGGCGCGGTTGCGTTCGACGTGGACGCGGCAGTCGATTTCAACAAGCAGATCAAGCCGATCTTGGAGGTTCACTGTGTGAGCTGCCACGGAGGCAAAAAGCCCAAGGGCAAATACAGCCTCGAGACCAAGGAAAGGGCTTTTGACGATCCGGAAATCATCAACGCCGGCAAGCCGGACGACAGCTATTTCGTCGAGCTTTGCGAACTGCCCGAAGACGATGATGAAGTGATGCCGCCGGTCAAGAACGGCTTGTTGGCTCCGTTCCAGACCAAGCTGATCCGCGAGTGGGTGAAGGAAGGCGCCAAGTGGCCGGACGGGGTGACGCTCACGCAGAAGAAGAAGGCCAACTTCGTCAAGGACGTGCAGCCGATCCTCGAGTTCAACTGTGTCTCCTGCCACCGCGCCGATTACGACAAGGGCGGCGTGCAGATGCAGAACCAGAAGGTTCTCTTCGCCGGTGGCGACAGTGGCCCTGGTGTGGTTCCCGGCAATGTGAAAGACAGCTGGGTTCATGAGACCTTGATTCTCCCCGATGACGACGATCTCCTGATGCCGCCG
Source organism: Verrucomicrobiales bacterium (assembly GCA_038154405.1). Taxonomy (GTDB): domain Bacteria; phylum Verrucomicrobiota; class Verrucomicrobiia; order Limisphaerales; family JAYPXF01. The sequence continues at coordinate 31,919 of JAYPXF010000033.1, forward strand.
AAAAAGAAGGGCGGTCCCTTGCCGAAGGAAGAGATTGAGATCATCCGCCTCTGGATTGAGCAGGGTGCCTGGATGCCTTCCGGTGTGGAACTGACTCCGAAGAAGAAGGAAGTCGGGTCCGAAGTCGACGAGAACGCGTTGGTCACGCAGATCCGTGAGATGATCCTGAAGAACCTTCCGGCCAAGACCGAGAAGGAGATGAAGGAGATCACGATCCGCATTCCCGGAACGGAAACCGATTTCGTGATGCTACCGATTCCCGGCGGCGAATTCATGATGGGCAGCCCCGCCGGGGAAGCCAATCGCAAGGACGACGAAGGCCCGCAGCGCAAAGTGAAGATTGCTCCTTTCTGGATGGGCAAACACGAGATTACCTGGAACGAATTCGAGCTCTTCATGTATCGCGATGAAGAGCGCAAGTACAAGGACTTCATTCCGACCGATCCCGACATCGACAAGGTCTCCGATGCGGTGGCCCGTCCGACGCAGCCTTACGTGGAGATGAGCTTTGGAATGGGCAAGGACGGTTACCCGGCAATCAGCATGACGCAGCACGCCGCCCGCAAATACACTCAATGGATGAGTGCCAAGATCGGTCACTATCTCCGTCTCCCAACCGAAGCCGAATGGGAATACGCGTGCCGCGCCGGTACGACCACCGCCTATTCCTGGGGCGACGATCCCGCCAAGATCGGCGACTACGCCTGGTACGAAGACAACGGTGATTTCAAATACCAGAAGGTCGGCAAGAAACTTCCGAATCCGTGGGGACTGCACGACATGCACGGCAACGTCGCCGAATGGGTGCTGGATTCCTACGAGCCGAATTACAAGAGTCTGTTGAAGGCGGTCGAGAATCCTTACAACCGACCGACCAAGCTCTATCCCCGAGCCGTTCGTGGCGGTTCCTGGGATCACCCGGCGGGCATGGCCCGCAGTTCCTCCCGACTGTCTTCCGAAGCCGATTGGAAGATTCAGGATCCGCAGTTGCCGAAGAGCATCTGGTATCACACCGACGCCCAGTTCCTCGGCTTCCGCATGGTGATTCCGCTGAAGGTCGACGACGTCGACACCATGTTGGATTTCTGGAACGGTGGACGTCCGAAGGAAGAGGATTGATACCTCCCGGAATTGATCCAGTAAAAGGTTTACACCCGCAGAATCCGGGCGTTTACTACCGCCCTCCCGAGAAATCCGGTCCTTGTGACCACAACTGTTTAAGAAAATGAAAGACTCCAAGAACACCAAGAAGGAATCGGAGATCACGCGTCGCAGCTTCGTGGGTAACACCACCAAGACGGCCGCCGGCGCCGCCGCGCTGAGTGCTCTGCCGATCGAACGTTTCGCCCACGCCGCTTCGCCCGGCGACACCATCAAGCTCGGCCTCGTCGGCTGTGGTGGTCGTGGTACCGGCGCCGCCCGTCAGAACATGCACACCAGCGCCGAAGGCGTGAAGCTCGTGGCCATGGGCGACGTGTTCCGCGACCAGCTCGACAAGAGCTACAACAACCTGAAGAAGTCCAAGGAAAAGCAGGTCCAGGTCAAGGAAGAGAACAAATTCGTCGGCTTCGACGCCTACAAGAAGGTCATTGAACAGTGCGACCTCGTCATTCTCGCCACGCCCCCCGGCTTCCGCCCCTACATGTTCGAGGAAGCGGTCAAGCAGGGTAAGAACGTTTTCATGGAGAAGCCCGTCGCCACTGACGGTCCGGGGGTCCGCAAGGTTCTCGAAGTTGCCAAGATTGCCGATCAAAAGGGATTGAAGGTCGGTGTCGGCCTGCAGCGCCATCACCACGCCGGTTACAAGGAGACCATCCAGCGCCTTCAGGACGGTGCCATCGGCGATCTCGTCTCCATGCGCGCCTATTGGAACAGTGGCGGCGTCTGGGATCCGCGCATGAAGCGCGGTGACGAGAAGAGCGAATTGGAATACCAGCTCCGCAACTGGTACTACTACAACTGGGTTTGCGGTGATCACATCACCGAGCAGCACATTCACAACCTCGACGTCATCAACTGGCTCAAGGACGGCTTCCCCGTTC
>JAYPXF010000034.1:0-31850 GCA_038154405.1 Verrucomicrobiales bacterium
GAACAGAAGATACAATGGACAGGCTGCCGCTTGTCCGCGGACGCGCAGCAGCGCGTCCCTACCCGGTCGAACGACTGGAACAAGAAAAAGGCGGACCGGATGGTCCGCCTTTCGCAAATGTCTTGTTGCGCCGGATTACTTGGCGCCTTCGGCCGCTTCCTTGCCCGCTTTCGGCTCGGGGAGCTTGGCGTTCGGGTTGGTGCTCTTGACGATGACGTGGAGTTCGCCGTGCACATCGGCGTGAAGATGCATCGGGATGTGGTAGTCGCCCATGAGCTTGATGGGATCCTTGACGTCGATCTTGCGGCGGTCGATCTCGATGTCGAACTGCTTCTTGAGTTCGTCGGCGATCTGGGAGTTGGTGACGGCGCCGAAGAGCTTGCCGTCGTCGCCGGTGCGAACGTTGAGGTAGAGCTTGAGGGACTTGAAGCTGGCTTCAAGGTCCTTGGCGTGCTGGAGCTCCTCGGTTTCGCGGGCTTCACGGCGCTTGGCCAGGGCGTCGAGGCGACGCTTGTTGGCGGCGGTCACCGGGATGGCGAGGCCTTCGGGGATCAGGTAGTTGCGGGCGTAGCCGGCGGCCACGCTGACCTGATCGGACTCGGCACCGAGGTGCTCGACGGGTTTGAGGAGGATTACATCTGTCTTTGCCATGTTGCTGCTTTCGTTAATTGATCAAAAAGGAACGTCATCATCGGGCGGAGGTCCGTCGTCATACGGAGCCGGGGCCGGACGCCCGGAACTTGGGGGAGCGGATTGTTGTTGCTGGTAGCCACCGCCACCACCTTGCTGCTGGTAACCACCACCGCCGCCGCCTTGCTGTTGGTAGCCGCCGCCGCCACCGTCACCGCGGTCATCGCGACCACCGAGAAACTGAACGCTTTCGGCGACGACACCGAGGCGGCTGCGCTTCTGGCCGGTGTTCTTGTCATCCCATTGGTCTAGTTTGAGGCGACCTTCGACGAGGATGGGACGGCCTTTGCGCATGTATTGGCCGACGTTCTCGGCGGTGCGACCGAAGATGTCGACGTCAACAAAGGTGACCTCTTCGCGTTGCTCACCGGTTTCGGTGCGCCAGACGCGGTTGACGGCGAGCCCGATCTTGGCGATGGGCGTGCCCTTGGGCGTGTAGCGCAACTCGGGGTCGCGGGTCAGGTTGCCCATGAGGATGACTTTGTTGAAACTGGCCATTTAAATGTCTTTCGTTGCGGGTTGAATCCGAATGTGGCGAATCGGTGACGATCCTCCTGCGATCCGGCGATTCAACGGGCCGACGCGCCGGGCGTCAAGCTGCCGCTTCGGCTTTCGGGGCATGCGTGATGAGCATGCGGAACACCGTGGTGTCCAGGGCGTACTTCTCTTGCAGGGCCTCGCTGATGTTGCTGGCGCCTTCAAAAATCACGTTCACGTAGAAGCCGTCCTGATGCTTCTTGTTGGCGACCCGGGCGAAAGCGCGCTTGTCCATTTTCTGGACGGCCTCGACCTTGCCGCCGACGTCGGTGATGTCGGCGCTGAGCTTGTCAACGAGTTCCTGAATCGTGTCTTCCTGTCCGGCGGTGTTCAGGATGAACAAACCTTCGTAGCGTTTCATTGTTTCTGTTCTGTTGGGCCCGGTAGCGGACCGTTAAATCTGTTCATGGCCTTCCTGGCCCCGTCTTGCAACCAACATGCGGTCTGCTGTCCCGCCCGTTCGAGCACCCGCTCAAACACTGTCATTTCATCCGCGCTGAACCGGCCCAGCACGTGGCCCGAGATCTCGCGCTGTTCGGGCGTCTGCCGCCCGATACCCAGCTTCAACCGCGGCCAGGCTCGCGTGCCGAGACGTTGCTCGACGGATTCGAGACCATGATGGCCGCCGGGGCTGCCATCGGGTCTCAACCGCACCTTGCCCAGGGGCAGGTTGGCGTCGTCCACCGCCACCAGCACGTTGGCCGGTGGCACCCGGTAAAACTTCTGCAGCGGTCCGACCGCTTCGCCGCTCAGGTTCATGAACGTCTGGGGTTTCACCAGAATCACCCGTTTACCGGCGGGCGACGCCTTGGCCACTTCGGCCTTAAATTTTTTCTCGGCATTCCAACCGGCCCGCCAATTCTCGGCCAACCGATCGACCAGCATAAAGCCGGCATTGTGCCGCGTGCGTTCGTATTCGCGTCCCGGATTGCCCAAACCGACGATCAGAAAGATGTTCGCGGAATCGGGCATGGCGGCCACCGGGAGGAACGCGACGACAAATCAATCGTCGCGGCAGAGAGAATTAATTGCTCTCTTCCTTGGCGGCTTCGCCCTCGGCGGCAGCGCCTTCAGCTTCCTCTTCGCCAGCCTTCGGACCACGCTTGCCGGCGCAGGTGAAGACGGGGTTGGAGGCATTGCCAAGGATTTCGCAACCTTCCGGAGCGGTGAGTTCGCCAATGTGCAAAGTGTTTCCGGCTTCGAGCGGCGTGACGTCCACCTCGAAAATCTCGGGAATGTCGGCCGCTTTGCCGCGCATCTTCACGTGCTTCATGACGTGTTCGAGCAGGCCGCCGCCGACCTTCACACCGACGGCTTCGCCGGTGCTTTCGACGGGAACGGTGATGGTTACCTTGTCATCCGCGGCGATCTCGTGGAAATCGACGTGGAGAACGGCGCCGCTGAGCGGGTGATGCTGCACTTCCTGCAGCAGCGCAAGGCGCTGCGGGCGGTCGTCACCATCAACGTTGAGATCAATCAACAGGTGCTCGGAAGCGTGATGCTTGAGCATGTCGGTGAAGGACTTGTCGTCCACCGCGAGGGCCTGGGGATCGGCGATCTTGCCATAGATAACGGCAGGGATCTTGCCGGAGGCACGAAGTTGTTTCACGGCGGCCCGCCGTTTGGCGGAACGAGTTTCGGCAGATAATGATACTGATTGCATCGCTTAAATTCTACTTCGGGCAACCAGCGTCGGCACCGTGCCTCAGCTCGTTCGCCCGCCCTTAAATTCAAACAACGAATTCACGGATGAATTGTTGTGTATGCGCTTGATCGCTTCACCAAGCAGTCCCGAGACGGAAAGAGTCGTAATTTCGATCCCTTCAATGACGGGCCTCGGGACAGTATCAGTCGTTATCAGTTCGTCAAGACAAGATTTCTTGAGGCGATCAATGCCGATGTCATTCAGCAATGCATGGGAAATACAGGCGTAAATCTTCTTGGCCCCGCCATCCTTCAGGATTTCGGCCGCCTGAACCACGGTGCCAGCGGTCTCTGTCAGATCGTCGACAATCAGGGCATTCTTGCCTTCGATTTCTCCGATGATCGCGTCAGCTTCCACCTCCGTGGCACTCTTGCGGCGTTTGGCGACAATGGCCAGATCGGCACCCAGCATATTGGCGTAGGCGTTGGCCATTTTCAGGCCGCCGACGTCCGGGCTCACCACCACGAGATTCGGAATGGCCTTCTTCTTCAGGTATTCGAAGGTCACCGGTGAGGCATACAGATGGTCCACCGGGATGTCGAAAAAGCCTTGGATCTGCTGGGCGTGAAGGTCGAGCGTCAGCACGCGCGTCGCTCCGGAAGCCACCAGAAGATTCGCAACCAATTTCGCCGTGATCGGCACGCGGGGCTGGTCTTTGCGGTCCTGACGCGCATATCCATAAAAGGGCAGGATCGCCGTGATGCGGCTCGCACTGGCGCGGCGAAAAGCATCCATCATGATGAACAGCTCCATCAGGTGGTGGTTCGTCGGCGGGCAGGTGGATTGCACGATGTAGACGTCTTCCCCACGGACGTTTTCATTGATCTTCACGAAGGTCTCGCCATCGGGAAAGGCCTCGACCGAGCAGTTGCCGAGCGGGATGCCGATGAAGTCGCAGATTTTCTGGGCGAGAGGTTCGTTGGAAGTGCCGCTGAAGATTTTCACGGGACGTCGATTATGCGTTCGGTCGGTTCAAAAAGATCCCCCGGCAATCGGCCGCTGGCGGGTGTCGCGAAACTGTAGCGGTCGGCCAAGGCCGTTCAAGGAAGAACCCGGATTACGCCATGAAACTTGTTCACGACTCATTCGCGGGTTGTTCCGCATTGTCCTTCTGGTGCGTGATATCGAGGTAGAGGTTGTAGCTGGCCACCGTGGCCGGAAAGGCGTTGGCAAGGATTCCCACTGAGTCGTTCTTTCCGAAGATGAAGTAGGACAGCAGCATCAGACTGCCCACCGCGCTCATGATCCAGAACAGCCGCGGCATCACCGGTCGGCCGGCCTTCCGCGACGCCGCCATCTGAATGAACCAACGGCTCGCAAACAGAAAAACACCCGTGTAGCCGATCAACTTCCACGCCGTCACCTTGGCGCCCAAGGCCTCAAACAGCACATCATGCATCACAGATTGAGAATGCGATTTGCCGGAAAAGTCGAGGCGGAAGCGGCTTCGGAAAGCTCCAAACTTCAAACTCCACCTATTCATTCCCCTATCGCCGGTCTCCCGACCGAGCCACTTCCACGACCGAAGGTCTCCAAACGGATCGGGAGACCTTCAGCCATACTGGTGGCGCGGTCAGGAGACCCGCCACAGCGATGGCTTTTTCCCAGCCACAAAAAATGCCCCTCTTGGAGGCTTGAGTTCCCGGGGCGATTCCCTAAATCTCCCGCAGCCGTTCCCCGACATGTCCGACGTCAAATTTGCCTGCCCCGGTTGCCAACGCCACATGAAGGTGGCCGTGGAGTATGTCGGCATGCCGTCGGAATGCCCGGACTGCAACCAGAAGTTCAAGATTCCGTCCCCACCTGGTGAGATCAAATTCAAGTGCGGCGGCTGTGGTGCCAAACTGGCCCTGCACGAAAGCTACATCGGAACGGAAATACATTGCCCGGGCTGCCAGACTCGGATGGTTGTGCCAAATCCGCGCGCAGCTGCCCAGCCCGCCGCGCCATCGGCGCCGAAACCCGTCACTCCAGCTCCGCAACAACCCGCCACTGCCAAACCCAAAGCCGTCACGCCCGCCGCCGTGCGTCCAGCGCCTGTTGCCGGCCCCCAAAGCGCTCCACCAGGTTCGGCGCCCCGGTCTGCTCCTCCCGGCTCCGCCGCCGCGGCCGTTTCCGCAACGCCGGGTCCCAAGTCCGGCCCACCTGGATCCGGTCCCCAAACCATGCCGCCGGGATCCCTGCCGGCCGCGGCAGCATCATTGACCACACCGCCGGATCCACCACCACCGGTGGATTGTCCGGACTGCGGCGGTGCCATGCCGGCGGATGCCAGAATCTGTCCCCTGTGTGGCTTCAATCTGGATACCGGCGCAGTCGATGACTCACCAGCCAAACCGGCCATCCTGGCCAAGCCCGCCGGTGGCGCCAAACCGCCTCCACCTCCGCCTCCGCCTCCAGGCACGGGACGCAAACCGGTGATGCCCAAGCCGAGCGCTTCCGCCGGTGGAGACAAGAAACCACAGCTGGTTTTCTACATTCTCACGGGAATTGCAGGATTGTTGTTGGGCGCGAGTTTCCTTTCCGCGCCGGTCTATAACTTCCTCGTGATGTACGTGTGTTTCATTCTTGGACCGATCAGTGGCATCTGGCCGATCATCGACGCGTTCAAAAACTCGGTAAAACAGGGATTGCTCACCCTTTTCGTCCCACTCTACGCGCTCTACTACATCTACGGAGTAAGCGACAACCGCATGTTGAAGGCGGTCTGTACCGCCACCATGGCCTCGCTTCTCTTCCTCATCATCGGAGCATTTGCCCTGGCCGGGCGTGGTGGTTGAAAACTGACTTTGCGTTTCGCGCCGGCAACCACTAACAAGCGGCATGTTCAAACGTTTGTTCAATGTCGCAGTTGCGATCGGGCTGTGCCTTTCCGTCCAGGCAGCGGAATCCAAGAAACCGGTCACCCCCATCCACCTGCAGGATGGCGACACGCTCGTCTTCCTCGGTGACAGCATCACGCACCAGGTGCTCTACACCCAATACGTCGAGGACTACTTCTACACCCGCTATCCCAACCGTCGCATCGGTTTCCACAATGCCGGTGTGAGCGGTGATAAGGCGTTCCACGCACTGGATCGTTTCAATGAGGACGTCGCGCGCTTCAAACCGAACTACGTCACCATCCTGCTCGGGATGAATGACGGTTCCTATCAGCACTTCAATCACGAAGTCTTCGCCACTTACGAAAGCGACATGACCAAGCTGGCCGATCGCATCGACAATCTCGGCGCCACCGCAATCTTCATGGGACCTTCCATGTATGATTCCCGCGTCGCGAGCGTGAAGCCGCCGCGTTGGCTCAAGGACCAGGACCGCATCAAGCAGGCCACCGCGTACTACAACGCCGTGCTTGCCTTCTACGGCACCTGGGTGCGCGACTTCGCCATCGCCCGCGGCCTGGGCTACATCGACCTGCTTGGTCCGATGAATCGTCACACCATCCAGCAACGGTTGCAGAAACCGGACTTCACCGTCATCCCCGACGCTGTGCATCCGGATGCCAACGGCCAGGCCATCATGGCGTTCGAACTCCTTGAGCAATTGAACTCCGAACGCAAGGTCAGTGGCGTTACGGCCAACAAAGTGCGCAACCGTTGGCGCATCGCCGGCGGTGCCGGCAAGGTCACCGACGTGAAAGGCGATGAGGACGGCGTCAGTTTTTCTTTCCAAGCTCCCGCCTTGCCGTGGGTGCTGCCACCGGAAGCAGCCGTCGGATACCAGATCACCAAGGCCGGTCACAAGATGAGCAACGAACGCCTCACCATCCGCGGACTCAAGCCGGGCAAATACACGCTTACGATCGACGGAACTGAAGTCGGCACGTACACCCACGCCAAACTCGGCTCCAAGGTGGAACTCCAAAGCAACTCCAAGACCCCGCAATATCAGCAGGCCCTCAAGGTCGCCCTCCTCAACAAGGAACGAAACGAGAAAGCCATCCGTCCGCTACGCAATCAATGGTCCAAGCGCAAAGGGCAGCGCACGCGCGGACTGCAGGACAAAGATCCGAAGGCCTACAAAGAGTTTTACTCCAAGTTCGAAGCCGAAGTCGCCCGCCTGCTAAAGCTGAAAGCCGACTACGAAGACAAGATCTACCAGTTCAACCAGCCCGTCGCGCGCCGCTACGAAATCAAACCCGCCGAATAGCGGAGGCCGCAGATTTCTTGCGGCTGAAAAGAAGCCCCATTCCGATGAGTGCAAGCACTCCCGGCTCCGGCACGGGTAGCAGCTGACCACGCAGTTCGCCGTTGGGGAAGTTCAAGGTGTGGACCTGGAAGTAGAGCCCGCCGCCGAATAAATCATTGGTGGCCGCTGAAAGCCCGACGGAGTCAAAAGGCATTCGCGTTCCCCCGGCACCGCTGAAGAGCTGATCCATGTCATCCCAGCGGCCGGATACCGTGGAATTCGCGGAGTTGAAGGTCATGTTCGCGTCGTCATTGCGGATCTGCCCGGCTGACAGACCGAACACGTTCAACGCGTGCGGCCCGTTGGCGCCCGTCGTGCCAAAATGCAGATGAATCGCCGTGACATCATCGCTGAAATTCCCCGGTGTGCGGTTCCCGTCCAGATCCATTCCTGGCAGCGAGATGGTGTAGAACAGCAGCGGACCATCGGCGACCGACAATTGGTAATCCGCCGTCGACGTTCCCGTGAACGGACTGGAACCATTTGGCCCCGCGCCGCTCGTGATGACCACCTGAGCCGGATCCAGATTGGCACTGAACTGCGCGCCGTGCATCTCCGTCAACATCAGCAGAAACGAGACGGCAAGCCATGTGAAACCCTTTGTCATCGCGAACGCTTTCTCCCATTCCCCACGAACCTTCGCAACCGAAATACCAGCCAGCGGACATTCATTTCCGTCTGGCTACGAGCGTGAGCGAGTAGACGGTTGTGGCATGGGAACATCTACTCGCTCACGCTCGTAGCTACATCGTTTCGCGAATCCGCGTTGAATCACGGGTTTACCGTCACCACCGCGTTCTGGCTGTCCAGTTGACCACCGGGATTCACAATCTCAATCTTGTAGATCCCCGCGTCGTCGGCTGTGGTTGCAGCCACGCTGTAGTTGACATTGGTCGCCCCCGCAATCGGAACCTCGTTACGAAACCACTGATACGTTACCGGCTCCGATCCGCTGGCAACCACACTCAGATTCAGCGGCTGGCCCGCGTTGATGGTCGTTGATTGTGGTTGTATCGAAATGTGCAATGGCAGGATCACCAGTTCGCTGATTCGGTAAAACCGCTGTGATTGCGTGGCCGCACCGAAGTCCACGAAACGCGCCACGCTATGCAGCGAGTAAAGATTGGTTAACAGATTCCAGTTCGTGAGATTGGTCGATGACTCAATGCGGTATTCCCGCAAGGTCTTGTGATCAATGGTCAATTGCAGTGATCCACCGGAGAGCCGTTGCGGAACGATCAACGGCGGACGGCTCAGGATCTGTCCACGCAGTTCGCCCTCCGGAAACGCGCGGGTCGCCACATGGACATACAATCGATCTGCCAGCAGATCATCCAAGGCGTCCGAGAGCTTGATCGAATCAACATCGCGACGAGTGCCCCTCGAACCTGTCAGATTCTCATCCATATCATTCCATGCTCCCTGCAGATACGAATTGGTGGCGTGCACGCTCAGTTGCGCGTCGTCCCGCCGGATCACGCCCTCCACCTGCCCGAATACATTCAGAACATGCGGGCCGTTCGTACCCTTGCCACCCATACGAAATTGAATCCCCAACACATCGTCCGACGGATCATTCGGTGTCTCCGTCCCATCCAGATCCAATCCGTTCAACTGGATGGTGTAGGAAAGAAACAATCCGCCCTCCGTCGCGTTCGGATTGTAGAGCAGACTGACCGTGCCACCGTTGGTGGATTGTGCCGGACTTCCGGCCGAGCCGAACGGTTCCGCCACCTGCGCACCATCCAGGGTTGCCGTCAGCAGAATCGAAGGATGCGCGTGCAGCGAGGCGGCTGCGCACACCAATCCGAACACCGAGATTACCCTGCCCCAAAGACTCATTCTCTCATGCACACTGTGTCGGTATCAGATGATTGCCGAAACAACACGCACGCGCCTAGCCTATCCCAATGCGAACGTTGAAGCGATTACTGCATAACACCTATCTCCTCGGATGGGGCCTACTGCCCCTGTCTCACAGCGCAGCGGCCGATTGGCCACAAGCCGCCGGACCGAACGGGAATTTTCAGGTTGATGGCAAGGCTCCCGCCGAATTCAGCGTGACCCATAATCGTAATGTCCTCTGGCGCGCCAAACTGCCCAATACCGGACAGGGAACGCCGGTCGTCGCCAACGGTCGGGTCTTTGTTACCAGTCATGCGCCGATCACGGCAGACACGGAATACGGCTCAAACATCTTCGGCATCTGTTTCGCCGCAGACACTGGCATGGAACTTTGGCGACGCAACATTCCCGGCGTTCGCAACACCGACCTCTCAAGCCTGTTCAGTGACAACACCGCCGCTTCCCCGGTGACCGATGGCAGACGCGTTTGCTTCGTAAACGTCGGCGGCTCGCTCCGCTGTTTCGACTTCGCCGGCAAGGAACAATGGTCCTACGACTGGGTGCCGTTTGGCCGACACCACGCCCGCCTGCACGAACCCATCCTCCACGATGGCAACGTCATCACGGTCCAATACCGCCATCAGGACCTGAAACCGGTTCACACCACGAAACCCGGAGCCAAACCACTCGGTCGCGACCGCAAATACTGGACCCACCTACAGGCCTTCGACCTGAAGATCGGCAAACGCGAATGGATCGCCCAGACCGGTACCTCTATCCACCAGACCTCATTGATCGGCAAGATCGCCGACGGCACCACCGCCATCCTCACCGGTCGCGGCGGAGGCCATCAGCCGCCTGAAGAGCCCTACGGCATGTCGTTGGTGAACTCGCAGGACGGGTCCACCATCTGGGACGCCGCGATCAAGGGATATCCTTCCGCCCAGAATGCCACCTGGGATGGCAAACACGCCTACGGCTTTGCCGGGGACGAGCACCTGACCGTCGACATCAAGACAGGCAAAGTCATTCGCCGAGTGTCATTAATGGACGCCGTAACCGTCACCCGTCACGTGAATGGCCGCTACGTGACCCGGAAGAACACCAAGCTCTATGAACTCGCGCCCGAGAAGAATGCCAAGAAATCCAAGCGCCCCAAACGCCGGCGTGCATTGACCAAGAACACCAACGTCCTCGCGGGTCGCTATCATTACTTCCGCGCTGGCGATGCCTTCATGATCGGCCGCGTCCACCTCGACACCGGCAAAGTCGAATACCTCCAAGTCCCCGTCCAGGTCGTCCGTCGCATCGGTAAGAAGGACGAAGTCCAATGGGACAAAGCCCTGCCCAACGACATGAAGAATGCCGACGGCCACGTAGCCACCCAGGACAAACGCAACACCGGCAACGGCTGGGGCCACGTATCCGCCGCTCCCGGCCTCGTCGTCGGCGACAAACTCTATTTCCCAACCATGATCGGCATGGTCTACGTCCTCGATTGGGACGCGAAACAGCTGAACGAAAAAGCCCTCCTCTCCATCAGCGATCTCGGCCCAGCCACCGAAACCTGGACCCTTTCTGCCTTGGCCTACGCCAACGGCCGCCTCTACGCCCGCACCCTCAAGGAACTCATTTGTATCGGCACTCGTTGAAAAACCGCAATCTGGACTTCAAATTGGTTAGTCACCGAGAACTGATTCGACCACGAGCAAGAAGAAGATCGTGGTTTGCGGTATTTTGTGCGTTGCCGTGGCTCTACTTGCACGTAGCTGTACCGATTCGAAGAGAGTTTATAGGCTAGGCCCGGTGACCATCGCCGAAAGACCGATGACGATTTCCCTATTCTGTAAGTCTCGCCCAACGGCGAGCTTCATTTCACCTCACGAGGGAGAATACCGCATGATCGAGATCATCGATGGTCACAATCCGCCACTCTATTTCGATCTCCCTGATACCTTACCGGCAGAAACATGTGATTTCCGGGTTTACTGGCATCCGTCAAACAATCTTGTCCGATTCAAAGACGAAGGATTCCATTGGGAGGCGGATCTTCGATCGGAGAGTATTTTGGATTTGAAGAAACAGATCTTGTTCACTGTGGTTTGTGAACACGGCCGCGTGTACTTGGCCACACTTTCGATGCCGATGGACGAGCTCACGTTCCCTGAGGAAGGCGAGGAGTCCCGTGTCCCGTCGAGCTATCAAACGTCGTCTTCAATGGACGGTGATCGATCGATTGTCATAGGTGGCGAAGTAGCTCATCCCGTTGACAGTGGATGGACAAAGGAAATCGGTGCATTCATCGGACCTATCGCTCCGGGGAAAACTCAGGCGATATCTAATCCCGCTGCCCAATGACTGGTAAGAATATGGAGCTTGAGTAGTCGCGATTGGGCGTTCTGGGCGAGAAGAACGACTTGGTTTGCGCAGCGCCGAACTCCGTTCCCGTCTGTTTCCCTGAATCCCAAAGGCACCGCTTGATAATCCTGATGGCGACTGCGATGTTTGACGTCCAATCGGTATGGTCCCGCGTTCCGTCATTGTGCTCCTGTTGTTGACCGTCGCTCTTCCATCCGGCGCGGCGGAGAAGGCGGACCATGTGTTCTTCGAGTCCCGGATCCGGCCCGTGCTGGTGAAGCATTGCTACGAGTGTCATTCCGCCGAGGCGGGCAAGGCCAAGGGCGGGTTGCTGGTGGATTCGCGGAACGGTCTGCGAGAGGGTGGCGACAACGGACCTTCAATCGTGCCGAAGAAGCCCGACCAAAGCTTGCTGCTGTCGGCGATGTCGCACCTGGATCCGGATCTCGAGATGCCACCGCAGCAGAAGAAGCTGTCCGCCGGCATCATCAATGACTTCCGGCGTTGGATTGAATCGGGTGCGCCGGATCCACGCGAACCTTCGAAGTCTGCGCCGAAGGAACAGCCACCGGTCACAATTGCCGAAGGACGCAAGTTCTGGGCCTTTCAAAAGCCGCGGCTTCATGCCCTGCCGAAAACGACGAAACCGGATTGGGCCAAGCGCGATCTGGATCACTTCGTTCTTGAGAAACTTGAGCAGAGCAACCTGTCACCGCCCCCCGATGCCGATCCTGCAATTTTGTTACGTCGACTGCATTTTGATCTGGCGGGACTGCCACCCAGTCACGATGCCCAATTGGCGTTCTTCAAGCAGGTGAACGTCAACGGACTGGACGAGGCGCTGGCGAAGGAGGTCGACGTCCTGCTTGGGTCAAAGCGTTACGGAGAGCGCTGGGCGCGACATTGGATGGATGTGGCGAGATTTGGGGAATCGAGCGGCAAGGAATCCAACATCACCTACCCCCACGCCTGGCGCTGGCGGGATTACGCGATCGAGGCCTTCAACGAAGATCTTCCGTTTGACCGATTCATCACCGAACAGATCGCCGGAGATCTGCTGCCATACGAGAATGACCGGGAACGGGCGCGTCTCCTGATTGCCACCGGCTTTCTTGCGTTCGGTTCGAAGGGATTGAACGAGATGAACAAGTTCCAATTTCTGGTCGATCAGTTGGACGAGCAGATCGACACGGTCACGCGCGCGTTCATGGCCCAGTCAGTTGCCTGTGCCCGTTGCCATGACCACAAGCATGATCCGTTTCACATGGAAGACTACTATGCCATGGCCGGAATCTTCGGCAGCACGCTCACCTATTACGGAACCTGGGTCGACTCGGAGAACAACAACGGTGGCGAACTCATCACCTTGCCGAAGCTGAAGAATCAACTGATTCCCAATCCGTCCATGAGCAAGACCCGCGTTGCGCTGTTGAAGAAGCAGAAGGCGGATCTCGACAAGGAGGAGAAGTAAAGAAAAGCGGCCGCCAAAGCCGCCCGGATGCGGGGCGACAATCCCGGCGACTACTTTTCGCTGCGCGACGCCTTGCGGATCTATTGGCGACGCGGGGGCATAGACGGCAAGCTCGCCACGGTCGACGACAAGGGCCGCGCCCTCCCCCTGACCATGGGCGTAAAGGATCGCAAATCCATCAAGGATGCCCGGCTGTTGGAACGCGGCGAGTTGATCAAGCCCAAGCAATCCATCAAGCGCGGTTTCCCCCGCGTGATTGCTCTGTCAGACGTGCCGCCGCCGCCGAAGAAGCAAAGCGGCCGGCTCGAATTGGCCAAGTGGTTGACGAGCCCGAAACATCCGCTGACTGCGCGCGTGATGGCCAACCGGATCTGGCGTCACCTGATCGGCGAAGGAGTCGTCCGAACCACCGACAACTTTGGCTTTACCGGCGAGCGCCCCAGCCATCCGGAACTGCTCGATCACCTGGCCTTGAAGTTCGTAGATGGCGGATGGTCGGTAAAGGCGCTGGTTCGCGAAATCGTTCTGTCCCGCACCTACCGGCAGGATTCAACGTGGCGCAAAGCCGCATTCCTGAAGGATCCGGACAACCGTCTCCTCTGGCGGGCGAACAAGCGTCGTCTCGATGCCGAGTGCATTCGCGACGCGATGCTGTCGGTGTCGGGGCGATTGGATACCAGTCGCCGCCGCGGATCACTGGTCGCCACCGTGCGCAGCCAGGCGGTTTCGCTCTTCGGCTTCAACAAGGCCCTCCCCGCGGATCTTGACGGTTCGAATCATCGTTCCGTTTACCTTCCGGTTGTTCGTGATCGACTGCCCGATGTGTTGGACCTGTTCGACTTTGCCGAACCGAGCCTGGTCACCGGTGATCGGGAAACGACCAACGTTCCCTTGCAGGCCTTGTATCTGTTGAACAGCGAGTTTGTGGCCGACCAGGCGAAGTCACTTGCCGGTCGACTTCGCAATGTCGATGAAGACGCACACGCACAGATTCGTCATGCCTATAAACTCTGCTTCGGTCGCCAACCCGTTGACGGTGAACTCAAGGCTGCGACCACGTTTATGAACGAGACCGATCTTCAAACCCTCTGCCAATCCCTGCTCGCCACCGCCGAATTCCGCAACCTCGATTGACGCCATGAACCAGACCATCCCCTTTTCCCGCCGGCAGATGCTGCGACGCCTTTCCTCCGGCTTCGGTTACCTGGCCTTCGCGGCGATGGCCAACGATGCCGCGGCCAAGGGAATCAATCCGCTGGCGCCCAAGCGCACGCATTTCAAGCCGGCGGCCAAGCGCGTCATCTTCCTGTGCATGCGCGGCGGCCCGTCACACGTCGACCTGTTGGATCATAAACCCGAGCTGATCAAGAAGGCGGGAACCATTGCCAAGCTCGGCAAGTTCGGTCGCGGTGCCAAGCTCGTCGGCCCGGTCAGTGAACTCAAACCGCATGGCCAGTCCGGCCTGAGGCTTTCCGGGTTTCTTCCACGCCTCGTCAGGCATGCCGACGATCTATGTGTCATCAACAGCATGCACACCGATCTGCCAAATCACGCCCCCGCATTCGGGCAGATGCACACCGGCAGTTTTCAATTCGTCCGTCCTTCGCTCGGCGCCTGGACTCTCTATGGACTTGGCTCGGTGAACCAGAACCTTCCCGGGTTCATCACCTTGAGCCCGCCGGCCGACTTTGGCGGTGCGCGGAATTACGGAAGCGCCTTCCTCCCGGCAGTCTGTCAGGGAACCAAGATCGGCAGCAGCACCATTCCCGATCTCTACGCCAAGTTTCTCGGCAAGAGCGAGGAACCCGGACCGCCCATGAAACATCTCGGTGACGACAAGCTCGACCGGGGCAGGCAGCGCGCACAGATCGATTTTGTCCAGAACCTAGATCGCATGAAGTTGAAGCGCGATGAATGGAACCCGGAGGTTGAGGGTGCGATCGAGTCTTTCGAAATTGCATTCCGCATGCAGAGCGAAGTTCCCAACGTGCTCGACCTGAACAAGGAACCTGAAGCCGTTTGCAAGGCCTACGGCATCGGTCAGGGCAAGACCAATGATCCCTTCGCCAAGCAATGCCTGCTCGCCCGGCGTATGGCCGAGGCCGGCGTCCGTTTCATTGAACTGACCGCGCCCGTCAATTGGGATCACCATTACATGCTGGATTCCAATCTGGCCAAGGCCTGCAACGCAACCGATCAACCGATCGCCGCCCTGCTGGATGACCTGAAGCAGCGCGACATGTTGAAGGACACGCTGGTGATCTGGGCCGGGGAATTTGGCCGCACGCCCTATGGTCAGGGTCTGAACGGCCGCGACCACAACAACAAGGGCTACTCAATCTGGATGGCCGGTGGTGGCATCAAGGGCGGGATGACTCACGGGGCAACCGACGAATTCGGCTACAAGGCCATCGAGAATCCCGTTCACATCCACGACTGGCACGCCACGATCCTGCATTGTCTGGGACTCGATCACACCAAGCTCACCTTCAACTACGCCGGCCGCAACTTCCGCCTCACCAACGTCTCCGGTAGCGTGATCAAAGGCCTTTTGGCCTAATCCATCCCGTAGCGATCAGGAAGGTGGCCAACCTGATGGTGAACCGATCTCAGGTTGTCCGTTTTTCCGTTTGCCCACGTTGGCGTGCTCGCCAACTGCGTCTTAACGCTGAATCAAACCCGGCCCAACATCCGGTCAAGGGAATCGTTGGTCTGATGGATCAGCGCTTCGGGATAGTGCTGGTAGGGATGGAAATACTCGAACGTCAGATAGCCGTCGTAGCCGACCTTGTCCAATTCCTCGATGACGGCCGGCCAGTTGGTCGTGCCGTCGAGCAACGGACGGAAGCACTCCAGGGAATGGTCGGTCCCTTTCTTGGTGAACTCCTTCAGATGAATGTTTTTCGTACGTTTGCCGAGCAGGCGGGCCCAATGTTCGGGGAACTGGTATTCCATGATGTTGCCGGTGTCGAAATGCACGCGGCAATGTTCACTGTCGAAATGGTCGACGAACGCGTTCATTTCCATCGGGGTCATCAGGTAGCCGTTGAAGAAGATGTTCTCGATGTTGAGATACACTCCCAGCCGTTCGGCGTCGCGAAGCAGTTTCCCAACCGCTTCCTTGGCGCGCTGATCACAGACATCGTTGGGAACGGGTTCATGGTCGTCCCGCCAGGGAATGTGAACCGCGCCCGGCACGACCAGGACATTTTCCACGCCGAGATCGTGTGCTGCCTGGGCGATCTTGCCCGCCAGCTCGATCCCGCGATTGCGCTTGGTCTCGTCGTTGCTCGAAAGCGGATAAGGCCAGAACAGGAACGAGCACAAGCCGCTGATCTGAATGCCGATCTTGTCCGCCATTTTCCGGATCTCGGTGTATTCCTTGGTGCCCGACTTGGGAGACAGGTCGTTGTCGAGATCGTAGTTCAGTTCGATCCCGTCGAAGCCGGCGTCCTTCGCGAGTTGCAGACACTCCTTCAGGTTCATCCGTTGCGGGAAGGGAAAGGCCCATTGATTGATGGACTTCTTCATCCGGTCGTAGCGCTTCGGCGAAGATCGGCGATCGTCCTTGGGCTGACTCTGTGCCCGGGCGGTTTGAGTGCCGGAAACCGTGGCTGCCGCGGCGAACACGCCGCCGGTTTTCAAAACGTTGCGTCGACTGAGCGCGGACGTGGGACGGGGGATGAGTGATTCGGGGGATTCGCCTTGCATGTGAGTTCGTTTATACGTCCCACCATTCCCAACTCAAGCGGACACTTTTCGCTGACGGCCGAAGTGTCGCTATTTGCTGTCAGTGTTCGGCAGGCGCAATACGACCTGATCTGCCCGACCGGATTCGATGGTCACCAACTGGAACGGATCCTTTGTCCACGCATCACGCAGCTTGTATCGACCAGGTGGTGTTGGTGCTTCTTTTATCGGATTCGGTCAGGCCGGCGGCCTGTTCACGGACTCGTCGCAGTTGTTCAGACTTGCGCAGGTTCGCGCTCACGAAACAGGTGTGACAATGCAGCCAACCGCCAAGGCCGCCGTCTGGTCGTAGCTGAGACGCCTTTTGCGCCAGATCCGCGAACACCTTTTGCACGACATCTTCGGCGAGATGGCTGTCGCCATTCAATTGGCACAAGGCAGTGGAGAAGACCAGTCCGCCAAAGCGCTCGACCAAGGCGTGGAATGCGGTTTCCGAACCGGTTTGCTTGAACTCCGCCAACAAACCTTCTGCATCAGGACTTTCCGACATACACCCTTACCAACACGCCGATCCGGATTTTCCACAGACTTTCTGATGAAAATCCGAAAAGGGAAGTCTGCATGGAGCCGCTGCCCGGCGACTCTGTAGCCACTAATCACGCACCCCTGTCCAAGGCTGGCGTTGCGCGCCCCGAACGTGCGCCCTATGTTCGCGCGCATGAAAGCTGTCCGGATCATTGCGTTTCTCATCATCGGCGTTCTCACCGCTTCCCTGCAGGCGGCGGGCGAACATAAGAGCTCCTGGTACAACACCCATGACCGCGTTTTCCTTGGTGGTGACTATTGGGCCAACCCGATGGAAGACTGGCGGGTGGTGGACGGGGCTGCGGAAGTCACCACCGGCGGCGGCTATCGCAACATCCAACTGATCACGCATGAACTGAAGAACACCAAGGGCTCATTTCAGATGTGGGTGCGAATCAAACAGGTGGAAGCGGCCAAGAAGGACACCGGCACGGGATTCGGAATCGGGATCCAGGCGGACATCGACGATCACCGGGCGGCCGCCTTTGCGCCCATCGGCATCGGTGCCGGCGTGGTCGACGGCCAACTCAAGTTGGGCAAACAGATGAAGAAACTGGCCGGCGGTCATCCCACGGAATATCTCCTTAAGCTGACCGGCAAACCCGATGGCGATCGCTACGCACTCACACTCAGTGCGGAGAATCCCAAGTCAGGCAATCAGCTCGGCAGCATCTCTGCAAAGGTTCAGACCAAGGACGTCATCGGCAACATCGCGCTGGTGAACAATTTCAATCCGGCCCCCCGCAGAGGAGGCAAGAAGAACGGCTCACGTCATCGTTTCAGTGACTGGAATGTTTCAGGTGGTGCTTTCAGCGTGGATCTCAACCGCCGCTTCGGTCCGATCCTCTGGTCGATGTATTCGCTTCATGATTCCCGCAGCAAGGAGGGCTTCGTGATGAAGATGAGCGCGTTGACCGGACCGCTCGGCAAGCAGGACAACCAGAACGTGGAGCTCAAGGTAAAGCGCGGTGATACTTGGAGATCGCTCGGAACGGCCAAGCTGAATCCTGATGCATGGACGGCAACGTTTCGGATCCCGAACTGGGACGAAAAGGCGTCCGTGCCTTTCCGCCTGACCTACCGCAAGAAACATCGCGACGGCACGATGTCCGAATCGTTCTGGACCGGGATCATTCGCGCGAATCCGGACGGACGTCCGCTGCGCATCGGCGGACTGACCTGTCAGAATCACTATGGCTTTCCTTACAAACCGGTCGCTGACAACCTGCTGCGTCTGGATCCGGACATGTTGTTCTTTTCCGGGGACCAACTTTACGAGAGCCACGGCGGCTATGGTCTCATCCGCGAACCGGCCGAACCCGCAATCTTGAACTACCTACGCAAGTATTACATGCACGGCTGGGCCTTCCGCGACGCCATGCGTGATCGTCCTACCTTTTGCATTCCGGACGACCATGATGTTTTCCACGGAAACATCTGGGGTGAAGGCGGCGCCAAGTTTGACAACAGCACACCGGATCCTTCGAAGGGCGGATACCGCGAACCCGCCCGGATGGTGAACGTCGTGCACAAGACCAATTGCGGCCACCACCCGGATCCGTATGACAAGACGCCGGTCAAACAGGACATCAGCGTCTACTACGGTGACTTCGTCTACGGCGGTGTCGGCTTTGCCGTGCTCGGTGATCGCCAATGGAAGAGCGGACCGGACCGCGTGACGGAAGGATTGAAACGTTCCGACCACGTGAAGGACCCGGACTTCGACACTTCACGCCTCGACAAGCCAGGACTGGAATTGCTGGGCAAGCGGCAGGAAGATTTTCTGCGTTACTGGTCGAAGGATTGGCGCAAGCACAACATGAAGGTGTTGCTCAGCCAGACCGTATTCGCAGCCGTGGCCACGCACCATGGCAAGTACGACGGTTACCTGAAGGCCGACCTCGATTCCGGAGGTTGGCCGCAGACCGCCCGCGATCGCACCGTGCGGATCCTGCGCGACTCGATGGCCTTGCACATCAACGGCGACCAGCACCTGACCACGTTGGTGCAATACGGTGCGGACAAGCCGCGCGACAGCATCTGGTCCTTCTGCACTCCGGCCATCGCCGCCGGCTATCCTCGTTGGTGGCGCCCCGATGAAGTGAAAATGCCGCACCAGAATCGCCCGGCCCATGGCCTGCCGAACACCGGTGAATTCAAGGACGGTTTCGGGAATCACGCCTACGTCTATGCCGTTGGCAATCCGGAAGTCGGCACCAAGAAGAACCGCTACGAGAAAGCCCATCAAAAAGGCAGCGGCTTCGGTCTGATCACTGTGGACACCGAAAAGAAGACCTACACCCTGGATTCATTCCGCTTCTCCATCGACGCGACCGACGGCAAACCCGGCAACCAATTCCCCGGCTGGCCGGTCACCATCCACCAGCGCGAAAACCGCGGAGAGAATCGTTTGAAGTAGCCTCCATCCAGGACGCGGATGTCCATCATTCCCCGACGAAATCAATCCGAAGGATAGCTCGTCACCAGAATTTTTCGTCTTGAGTGACGATTATTCGTTCGATTCGGTCGCCTTCGACCGCCCATTGCAGATAAGGTGCTGTAAACGGAGGGCTGTTCGATGGAATCTCTGTATCACCCGATTCGGTGAAGTAGGCTACGTGGCCATAGACATTGAAAAAACCTGGCCGGTCTATAAAGAAGAGACGGTAGGGTCCCTCAATATCCGACTCCACGATCCGCCCGCTGATATCATTCTCGGTGAACTCCATGACGCACACCCCGGGAATGGTGACGATACCGTTGGTAGCGGTAATGTTTCTATCAAAGGTGCTGTCGAAATAGGTGTGATCCCTGTAGACAGGTCGCAACGGCCTGACAATCCGGAAAATATATCCATAACTCTCCGAAATAAGTCCGCGATGATTGCGGGCATAGGATAGCAGATAGAATTGTTCCCCGTGGGCAAGATTATCCGGTGCACCCGGTCGCATCGCCCCGCTATCGTCGATATGCCCGGTCAAGCTGTGAGTTGCCGTGGCCGTCCAATAGACGCCGTTTGCAGCGAGAGAGTTGGTAATCATCGGGTCCAGCGTCTGCCAACCGAGTGAGGTGACCAGTTTGCGGGGGATACCCACCAAGGAGTAATCCTTTACTCCTGACTCCGGGTCTGCTGCCTCCACTTGAAAACGGGAATTGAGCAAGACACTTCCCTCATCATTTGATGTGCCCCAGGAACCATATTGGGGACCATCAAAAACACGACCATATACGAATCCATCGGGTAACAACCGATCGTTGACCACCGGTGGAGTTTGGTCCGGTCGCAGCGTAAATTCGAACACCTTGGAATCTGAGTTGGTCCCCATGGTTGCAACCACGCGATAGGAGCCCACGAGATTCGGATCGCCCGTGGCGGAGAACACCGCGCCGGCGACTGGCAGCAGGACGCCTCCGCGATACCACTGGTATTGAACAGCGTCCAAAGAGACGGACGTGTCTATTACCTTGATCGAAAACGTTTCCGCCTCCGATATCTCTCCGGTCAGAACACCTTGCTGATTGGTCTCGGTCAATCCCTCGAACCCGAGGATGGTGAGGCCGTTCGGGTGTTTCGCGCCGGCGATATAGTTGCTGACCACAGGTATGTTCCAGCCCGGCAGAAATCCCCAGTTGGTGTTCCATAACGTCAGGGTAGGACTGATACTCGCATCCGGCTTGCGATAAAGTTTCCACTCATATTCGGGGTGATTGGCCTGAAATGAGCCATCGAGGTTCAGCGAAGAGGTCAACGCTCCCTTGATTCCCACCAAGCTGTAAATCTCAACCTGAATTGCGGGCTCGTAGTAAAGGCTTGCGGACAGGTCTCCCTCAATCTGCCAATTCAAGGGCGAATAGCTGACTTCGGTGGGGACCGCTTCTTCGGCAAACTGCCACAGGTTGGTGGTCCGGCGGGCATCGAAAGTCGCCTCCCAGAGGCGGCCAACCGAAAGTTCCGCTTGCCGGCTGATACTCCCTTGCGCAGACGCAGTCACCGAGTATCCCGCTTCCACCGTGAAACCCACCTCCACCCAGACCGGAACCGGACCGATCTGGCCGGCGTAAAAAAATCGGCTTGCGGAATGAAGTTTCTCCGCTGGCCCACCTGAACTCATTCTGTCCGGCGGGTTTGTGCAACCCGATCCACAAACTCCGCAGTGCTTCAGATCTTGGGTAAAGCGAGATCCGACCTCGCGCGCGTGCAGACCTGGGTCATTGACTGCCGGTGATGGAGAAAGAGGCACTTGGCACTGTATGCAAGGTTACACAAAAAGAGGCGGACCGTTTCCGGTCCGCCTCTTGCGTTGAATCTATGTTCTGCCTGATCAGGCGTTGGCTTCGGCCGGTTCGGCTTCCGATTCACCTTCGCCGTCGGCTTCCTTGTCGCGCTCTTCCATGGCGGCGCGGCGGGAGAGCTTGACGCGGCCCTTGTCGTCGATGCCGAGACACTTGACCCAGATCTCGTCGCCCATCTTGACGATGTCTTCGGTCTTCTTGACGCGGAAGTTGGCGAGCTCGCTGATGTGGCAGAGTCCGTCCTTGCCACGCATGAATTCGACGAAGCAGCCGAAGTCCTTGATCGTGACGACCTTGCCACGGTAGACCTTGCCGACTTCGGGTTCGGCGCAGAGACCGTCGATGTGTTCCTGGGCAATGGCCAAGCCTTCGGCGGCCGTGGAGTAGATACGCACGGTACCGTCGTCCTCAATGTTGATCTCGCAGCCGGACTCGTCGCAGATGGCCTTGATGTTCTTGCCACCAGGACCGATGAGGGCGCCGATCTTGTCCGGGTTGATCTTCACGGTGACGATCCGCGGAGCGTAGGGGCTCATCTCCTCGGCGGGACCGGAGATGGTCTCTTCCATCGTGTCGATGATCTTCATGCGGGACTCCTTCGCGTTGGCAATGGCTTCGCTCATGATCTTGCCGGGGAGTCCCTTGAGCTTCAGGTCCAGCTGAAAGCCGGTGATGCCCTTGCGGGTACCGGCGATCTTGCAGTCCATGTCGCAGAAGGCGTCTTCCCATCCGATGATGTCGGTGAGGATCTGGTAACGACCGATCGAGCCGTCCTCGTTCTCCTCGGTGCAGATGCCGATGGCGATGCCGCCGACCGTCGAGGTTACGGGCACACCGGCGTTCATCAGTGCCAGGGAGGCGCTGCAAACGGAGGCCATCGAGCTGGAACCGTTGGATTCCAGGATCTCGCTGACGACGCGAACGGCATAAGGGAAGTCGTCGAACGGGATTACCGGAGCCACGCTGCGTTCGGCGAGTGCGCCGTGACCGATCTCACGACGACCCGGACCCATGATCCGTCCCGTTTCACCCACGGAGAAGTTCGGGAAGTTGTAGTGGAGCATGAACTGCTTGGTGTCGATGCCGCCGGTGTAGGAATCGAAGTCCTGGGCGTCATCGGTGGTGCCCAGCGTGGCGATGGCCATGGACTGGGTTTCACCGCGGGTGAACACGGCCGAACCGTGCGTGCGAGGCAGGACGCCGATGTCGCAGGTGATCTTGCGGATATCGGTGAAGCCGCGGCCATCCTGGCGCTTGGAGTCATTCAGGATGAAGGAACGAACCTGCGCCTTTTGAATGCCGTAGAAGACCTGACCCATGATCTGGTCGGTGATCTCTTCTTCGCCATACTTCTCGATGAGCTTGGCCTTGACGTCGTCCTTGACGGCGGCGCAGGCCTTCTCGCGCTTGAGCTTCTCGGGAACGAGGAGCGCATCGCCGATGCCGGTGGCAAAGGCTTTCGCGTCTTCAAGGATCTCTTCTTTCACCGCGATCGTGGTGATTTCGCGCTTGGGCTTGCCGGCCTTCTCGATCAGTTCGACTTGGGCGGCGATCAGCGGTTGGATGGCTTCCTGCGCAAACTGCAGAGCCTTGTCGAAGTCTTCGTCGGCGATCTCATCGGCGGAACCTTCAAACATCACGACGTCGTTCTTGTTGCCGACGTAGATGAGGTCGAGGTCGCTGCCTTCCATCTCGGCGTGAGTGGGGTTGGCGATGAACTCGCCATCCACGCGACCGACACGCACGCAACCGAGCGGTCCGGCCCACGGAATGTCACTGATGGACAACGCGGCCGAAGCACCAAGGATGCTCATCACATCGGGTTCGTTCTCGCCATCGGCGCTGAGAAGAAGCGTCTGCACCTGCACTTCGTTGAACCAGCCTTTCGGGAACAACGGACGGATCGGGCGATCCGTGAGACGCATGGTGAGGATTTCCTTCTCAGTCGGGCGACCTTCACGCTTGAAGTAACCACCGGGGAAACGTCCGGCAGCCGAAGCCTTTTCGCGATAGTCGACGGTGAGCGGGAAGAAGTCCTGTCCTTCGCGCGCCTTGTGGGCGGCACAGGCAGCAACGAGAATGATGGTTTCGCCCATGGTCACGATCACGGAACCATCGGCTTGTTTGGCAAGATTGCCGGTTTCTATATGGATTTCCTTGCCTCCGATTGAGGCAGTTACTTTTGTAGCTGACATATGTTTCATTGGGGATTGTGACCCGTCAGCCATGGAGGAACTTCATGAAACGCCCGCAATGCGGGTGCTTGATGAAATTACCCCTGGCCAACGAATCAGGTTATCATTGAATTGAGGAACGGATCCTACCCTCCGTAGATCCGTCAGAGAAAAACGAAGGACCCCGAATGGGGCCCTTCGAAAAATCTTCTGTTAGCGGCGAAGCTTGAGCTTCTTGGTGATGCTCTTGTATCGGTTGCGGTCGGTGTCGTGGAGGTAATCCAAAAGACGACGACGCTGACCGACCATCTTCAACAGACCCCGGCGGGAGCTGTGATCCTTCTTGTGCTCTTTGAGATGTTCGGTGATTTCGTTGATGCGTTCGGTCAAAATCGCAATTTGCACGTCGGCGGACCCTGTGTCCTTCTCGTGCACCCGAAATTCTTCCACCAATTTCGATTTAATAGCTGCTTCCATTGTTCTTCTTGCCTTTAAGGGCTGCGCAGTATGCAGATCGGGCATTGCCCCGTAAAGCGCTTTTTCCGGGTATTTTTCCGCCAGTTTTTGAGTTATTCACAGAGATTCTTCGAGTTCGAAAAAAGCACAATATATAGTGGTCCGGTTGGGATTCGACCACTACTCGCGGGCCTTGGAATCCATCACAATCGTGACCGGTCCATCGTTGTTCAGCTCAACGTCCATCATGGCACCGAACTCACCTGTCGCGACCGGCTTGCCCAATTCCTTCGCCAGCTCACCGACGAAGAACTCGTAGAGCGGTTTTGAAACTTCCGGCTTGGCTGAACGGATGAACGAAGGTCGGTTGCCCTTCTTGGTGCTCGCGAAAAGCGTGAACTGGCTCACAGCCAGGATTCCGCCTTCGACATCCACGACGGAACGGTTCATCAGACCTTGGTAATCTTCGAAGATTCGCTGGCGGACGATTTTGCCCGCCAACCACTTTGCATCCTCTTCGCCATCGGCCTCTTCAATGCCGACAAGAACAAGGAGGCCACGATCGATCTTGCCGGAAACGCGACCGTCAATGGTCACGCTCGCGCGGGAAACGCGTTGAACAACCACCCGCATGAAGACGGATCATTCAGCAGCCGGAGCTTCGCCTTCAACCGGCGGCACTTGGGGAGCTTGTCCAGGTTGCTGTTGTTGCACGACGACGACCGGCATGGGAAAGCGAAGTTTCAAGACATCGTCAACGAGCACTTCGATGAAATAGACACCCGGCTGCTTGAACTCGACCTGGTTGAAGACGGACAGGTTGTTGCAACATTGCGCGGGATCCTGCACTCCGAATTTCACCTTTGTTTCCGCGAGCACGGTAGTCTCATCCGGTGCGATCAGCTTGGTGGTTTCCATGAACTCACCGACACCCCGGGTCCAACGGGTAAAGAGGCGGAGACCGCTGGCGGTCAACGGAAGTTGCGGGACCGGGAGCAAGGCCAGCACGCCGATGACGATGAACTTGCCGTTGGCTTCCTGGCGGACGTCTTCGCAGAGCAGGGCGGATTGCAGGTCGGGGAGAATGCGTTGAGCAGATGCGGTTTGTGACATGAGATTGGTTAAATGGGCAAAGAGTTGAAGGATGAAGTCAGGCGGTCGCGACTTCGGCGGCGTGAACGGTATTCTGCATGAGCATCGCGATGGTCATGGGACCGACGCCGCCCGGATTCGGGGTGATGAGACCGGCCTTGGGTTGAATATTCGCAAAGTCCACATCACCGACCAGGCGATAACCTTTTGGCTTGGTCTCGTCGGTGACGCGGTTGACGCCGACATCCATTATGACGGCACCTTCCTTGACCATGTCGGCCTTCACAAATTCGGCCACGCCCATGGCGGCTACGATGATGTCCGCACGGCGGCAATGTTCCCCGATGTCCTTCGTGCGGGAATGACAAAGCGTGACGGTCGCGTTCGCATGCTTCGACTTTTGGCATAGGATCGCGGTCATCGGCTTGCCGACGATGTTGCCACGGCCAAGCACGACGACTTGTGCGCCGTTGGTGTCGACATCGGAACGGATCAACAGCTCATGAACACCGGCTGGTGTGCACGGCTTGAAACCGTCGTCATCACCCAGCATCAGCTTGCCGACATTCTGCGGATGAAAGCCGTCGACGTCCTTGCACGGTGAAACCGTTTCAAAGACCGTGGCTTCAGAAATGTGTTTCGGCAGCGGCGCCTGAACCAGGATTCCGTGAACTGAATCATCGGCATTGAGCTCGTGAATCAACTTCAGCAGCTCTTCCTGCGTGGTCTCATCTTTGAGCACGGTCGTGGTGGAATTGATTCCGAGCTCCGCGCTCTTCTTCTCTTTCATCCCGACGTAGACACGGGAGGCAGGGTCTTCACCCACCCGCACGAAGGCAAGACCGGGCTGCACACCCTTGGCGGCAAGGGCTTCGACGCGGGCTTTGGTTTCGGAGTGGATCTGCTCGGCGATGGCGCGGCCATCAATCAGGTTAGCCTTCGTCATCGTTGTCGATCGTCTTCAGAGTTTCGATGCGGAGCACGGGCGTGCGTTTCCAACGACGATCAATCGCCTCTTCGCCGGTGACCAACACGGTGCGGCCCTTGAGGTCCTGCCACGGGATGTTGGAGTGCGTCGTCCACAGGTAATTCACGAGGCGGCCGGTGTAGATCTCCTTGAGTGCCCAGTCGCTCGGTGCCTGGATGTTCCAGCTGCGGACGACGATTCCTTCGCGGGAGACAATGCGGACGGGCGGCGGACCGTCGGCCGCTTCGGGCGGAGGCTCATGAAACTTGCCGTCTTTCGCAGCGGCCGCTTCGGCAGCCTTCTGCTTTTCCTTCGCCTTCTTGGTGGTGAGATCCTGCCACCAACGTCCAAACCATGTCTTCTTCCGTTTGTTCGGATCAATCGTGCGATAACGGACCGTGGTCGGTTCGGCCTCGGGCTCTTCCGGCAGGCTCAACAAAGCATTCGGTTTCACCTCGGTTTCCGTCGAAACGGTCGTGGTAGCGGGAGCGGTCACCGTCGTCTCGGTGACCAATGAAGATCCGGTTCCGGTTGATCCCACTTCCGTGGTGGCCGTGGTCACCGGCATCGGTTCAAAGGTGGTGGTCGCCAGCGGCGCAGGCGCCGGAATGAGGGCCCCGATTTCTTCAACCTGCACCGAGGTGACGGAAGGCGGAGCCGTGGGAACGAATGGTTCTGCCACAACCGGAACCGTCGGAGGAACGGGAGTCGGTGCCGTGGGCGTCGGCGCACTCACGATCTCTGGCACGCTTTGCTTCTTGTCCACCAGGCTGGTGGTGACAAAGCCGTGCACGCTGTCCGGCGCCTCGATCTCCAACCAATTGTCCATCTTGCGGATCTCGACAACGCCGGTGCCTTTGGGCAACCGACCCAACACGCTGAAATTCTCACCAGGGCCGGAACGGACATTCAATCGGCTGGCGGACACTTTGTTGTCCTTCACAAATGCCGCGCTCACCCACACCGGGGTGTTCGCCGGCAGAGCGATCTTGTAGTAATACTTCGGGTCCTTGGCACCGGCGTTCTTGGCGCGCACCTGTTCGATGATCGTCACCTTTTCGCCCTTGTTCAACTGGGTCACAACCTCGCTGTTCAGCGTGGCCTGACCACGCACATTCACGCGGGATCCCTTGACGGTGCCTTCATCAAAAGCGTGTGCCGGAAGAACCAGTCCGAACGCCAACGCCACGATAATAATAAGGTTTTTGGCCTTCACGATTTGGCTAGTAGAGATTTTATCTCGCTATCTGTCAATATCCGCCATTTGCCGGACGGCAGCTCGCCCAGACGCACCTTGCCGATCTGGATTCGCTGGAGTTTTTCCACCTTGTGATCATGCGCGGCGAACAACCGGCGAACTTCCCGATTGCGGCCTTCGCTCAGTTCGAGCTCCACCACGCTGTGGGTGTTGTTCGCATCGCGAACGACCGCTGAGAGCGCCTTGAGCTTCTCCCCATTGTCCTCAATTCCCTGACAGATGGACTTGGTGACGCGGTTCAATACCCGCCCCGACACGAGCGCCACGTATTTCCGCACCACCCCGAACCGGGGATGGGTCAGTTTCAGGGAAAAATCCCCATCGTTGGTCAGAAAGATCAGCCCCTCCGTGTCCCGGTCCAACCGTCCGACCGGATGCAGATGCTGCCAATGCTCCGGCAACAGCTGCATGATATACTTGCGGTCCCGCTCGTCCTTGCGGGTCGTGATGTAGCCGACCGGTTTGTTCAGCGCCACGTATATCTTGCGCTTGGCCCGCACTGGCTTGCCGTCCACGGCCACCTCGTCCGCCACCTTCACCTTCACGCCGAGCAGACGGACGATCTGGCCATTGACCTGCACCCGCCCGTCGGTGATGAGCTTTTCGCTCGCACGCCGCGACGCCACGCCGGCATCGGCAAGAAACTTCTGGAGACGGACGGACATGTTTGTGGGGAGTTGGAAAAACAAAACGGGCCGGTCGCCGTAAAGGCAGCCGGCCCGCTTGCGAAAATGTGATTTATGCCACCGGCTTGGTCTTCTTCAGACCCGTCACCCGGTCGCCTTCCTTCCATTCGCCCTTCTTCTTGAGGACTTCCACGCGCTCAAAGCGTTTCAAGACGCTGCGTTTCGCACCGACCGTTCCGGAACCTTTCAAACTGTTGTGTTGTGACATCGCAAAAAGCCTTTCGTTTTTATGTCCCCGCCAAAAAGGGGACGCGGTTTTTAACACAGGAAAGGTGGAATGCAACGGGAATCTTCGGAAATCCGACGAGCGCGTTTTCAGGCAACAATTGCACCCAATCCGGCGAAATGATCCAATTTGGCCGTGTTCCGCCGTCTCCAATCAATCGCCGCCTTGGTCGGTCTGCTCGTTTTCCCAGTGGGCCTCCCCATCGGCATGGCGGCCGACCGGCCGGACGTCCTGTTCATCACGGTTGATGACATGAACGACTGGATCTCGCTGTTGGATCCGGAATCGCCCATCCAGACTCCCGACCTGGAACGACTGGCCGCACGGGGAACGCTCTTTACCCGCGCCTATTGTATGTCCGCCGCGTGCAATCCCTCCCGCGCCGCCACGCTCACCGGTTTGCGCCCGACCACGACCGGCATCTACGGCAACAAGAGCGACTGGCGAGGAGCCCTGCCGAAACGGAAGACCCTGATGCAGCGGTTCCGTGATGCCGGCTATCTCGTGAAAGGCGCGGGCAAGATCTTTCATCATCACTACGACGGCGCATTTCACGACGATGCTTCCTTTGATGATTTTCAGCACATGCGCCCACAGCTCTATCCCGAGCTGAAACTGAACCGGGCCAAAGAGTATGGTTCGCGCAACACGGATTGGGGGCCTTGGCCGCCGGATGAAAAGGATACCATCGACCACGGCACGGCCGAATACTGTATCCGGGCATTGGAGCAGAAGAGGGATCAACCACTCTTCCTCGCCTGCGGAATCTTCAAACCACACTCGCCGTTCTTCGCCCCCGCCAAATATCATGAACCCTACAAGTCTATTGGACTGCCCGTCCGACTTGAGGACGACTGGAACGATCTTCCCGGCGGCGCATTGAAGCTGATGAAGGCAAAACAATGGTTCTGGCGCGGCATGATGAAGGTTGACCAACAATCCCCTGGGGCCTACCAACAGTTCATTCGCTCCTACGCCGCCTGCATCGCTTTCGCCGACGCTCAGATCGGTCGCGTGCTCGACGCCTTGGACGCCAGCCCACAGCGCGACAACACCATCATCGTCCTCTGGTCCGATCACGGATTTCATCTCGGAGAGAAGAATCACATCGAGAAATTCGCCCTCTGGGAAAAAGCCAATCATATCCCCTTCATCGTCGTGGCACCCCGTGTCGGCAAACCCGGATCCGTCTGCCGCACACCCGTGGACATGTCCGTCCTCTACCCGACGCTCTTGGAATTGGCGGGACTGAAACGTGATCCGCGATGTGACGGGAAAAGCTTGGTTCCTCTGCTGCGCGATCCGCGCGCCGATTGGAAACAACCTGCGTTGATGACCTACGGTCATGGCAATCATTCAGTCCGCTCCGCGAATTGGCGCTACATCCGCTACGCCGACGGGTCGGAAGAACTTTACGACCACCGCGATGATCCGCATGAATTGAACAATCTCGCCAACGAATCGAAGCATGCCGCCATGATCGCATCCCATCGCCACTGGCTGCCGAAGAACGAAGCGAAACCCGTCAAAGATTTGAAACAGAAGAAGAAATGACCAGACACCTCCCTATTCTCCTCGTAGCTGCGAGCATGAGCTCGCTCGCTCTGCGCGCCGCCGACACCAAATCCGAAGGGCCGCTCAAACCCTTCCTCGGCAAACCCAGGTTACAGCTGCAACAGGTCTTCAAGAAGGAACGCTTCCCCAACGTGGTCGTGACCACCAAAGGCACGGTCCTCGTCACCTTTGGCAACAAATCCGTCGTCGCACGTCGCAGCGAAGATGGCGGCAAGACCTGGGGCAAGATCATCACCATCGCCAAACCCGGTTTCCACGGCGGCGGCACCACGGTTGATGAAACCACCGGCGACATCCTCGCCTTCGTCGAAGACAAACACCCGCCCGCACCTCTGACCGTTTATCGCAGCAAGGACGACGGCAAGACCTGGAAGCCCGAGAAGCCGAAGATCCATCCCGACAGCAAGGGCAACATGCCGTCCATGCACATGAACGAACACGGCATCACCCTCCGCCACGGCGAACACAAGGGCCGCCTCCTGCGCCCCTCCCGCTACTACGGCGTCCGCAATCATCGCGACGAATGGCCCACCCATTACACCGGCGCCATCTATAGCGACGACCATGGCAAGACCTGGCGCACCAGCGATCCGTTTCCTGAGAACGGCACCGGCGAAGCCATCGTCACCGAACTCTCCGACGGCCGCATCAACTACAACTCCCGCGTACACTGGCAGGAACGACCGAAGAACACCCGCCGCCGCGAAGCCTGGTCCACGGATGGTGGTCACACGTGGAAGAACTATCGCATCGTCGAAATCCTTCCCGACGGTCATCAACACCGTTCCTACGGCTGTATGGGCGGCATGGTCCGGCTGCCGGTGAAAGACAAGGACATCCTCGTTTTCAGCAACATCGACACCCCCAATGACACGCGCGAAAACGCCACTGTCTGGGCCAGCTTCGACGGCGGCAAGACCTGGCCCGTGAAGCGGTTGGTATATAAAGGGAAAAGCGCCTACTCCTCCATGAATGCGGGCCGTCCTGGCACCAAGAGTGAAGGCTGGATCTATCTCCACTTCGAAGGCGGCCCGAAAGGCGGCTCCACCGTGGCAAGGTTCAACCTTTCCTGGCTGTTCGCCGGCGAGAAGACCGGTGATGGCACGTTGCCGAAGATCTCCGATTGATGTCCAGGCTCACCCACTCCTAACCTGAGAGAGCGCGTGGATTCCGGGTTGAAGGTTGGAACTGCGAAAGAGCTCTCAGTTCCAAATCGCGTCAGGAGTTGGCGGGCAGCCGCCTGTTCTGTCTGGTGACGCCCCCACCATTCATGACAGCGCTTCTCGCACTCTTTTTCGTAGAGCGGGTATGACATCGGTTGCGAACCATCTGTTCTTGGCCTGCCAGAGGTTGTTTCCGCCTCTCGTCGACGCACCTTGGTTTCCAGCATAGCCGACTTGGACACCTCCAGCTGTGCCTTCGCCAGCCGCAGATTGGCCTCCATGTTGGTGATGTCCAGGCGGGCCAGAATCTGGCCCTTGGTCACCTTCATGCCTTCCTCGACCAACACTTCGACGATCTTGCCGGTGACCTTGGAAGAAATGGTGGAGAGTCGGCGTGGTTCGCCGTAGCCGGTCGCATTCAGCACGGTCGCGTTTTCTCCCGTGCGGATCCGTTTCACCGCAACGGTGGGCACCTCCACCGCGGCGTTCTTTTGCCACGAACGGAATCCCCAATAACCACCGCCAGCGAAAGCCACGAGAACGATCAGCCAGATCATCACCCCCACCTCCGACTAGTTTCTTCGCCTTCGGGCGCTTGGGTTTCTTGGGCTGCGTCAGCGATTCACCGCCGACGCCGTCCAACAGAGTCTTCAAGGCGGCGTAGACATGTTTGCACTCCCCGAACTCAAAGGAACAACTGCAAGAGGACTCCCATTGCTCGATCTCGGCTGAATAGCACAGTTCGACGTAGTAAGTCTCGCTGCCGCGCACGCGCACCAAAAATGCCGGTTCGGCTCCACGACAGTGATGCGATCGACCATGCCCTTCCGGTAGTAGTCCTCTCCCCGTTTCCGAATTTTCCCCGGAATTTCCGCCAGAAAAGCCCGGGCG
>JAYPXF010000034.1:31860-33944 GCA_038154405.1 Verrucomicrobiales bacterium
CGATTTGCAGTGAATCTTTCACGAGAAGAACCAGTTCAGATCATGCGTCCTTGAATGTCTGGCCGAGGATCCTTCTTGCCGCCGCGGATCTTGATGATGCTGCGGAGAAAACTGATCGCGACTTTGTCGCCATCGAATCTGCAGGTGACGGTGTCGTGGTGCGGGGTTTCGTAGTAGCGCCAATGCATCACGAAAGTGTTTTCATCAGCCCAGGCACCGGCCGCGGCGATGGGCGCTTTGGTCCCGGGTTCGGGCGCACCTCCGGCGATTATGCGGGGCGGCGCATCGGGCACGACGGCACTACCGAGAATCCAGTCGCCGATTCCACACGCAATGGAGTGATTTCGTGAGCCGTGTTTCAGCATCATCCGGGCTGATCCTTTGAAGAACTCGAATGCGACCGATTGAATGCCGAGCTTGTTCTCCGCAATTTCGAACTGTTTGCCATGCACCGGTTCTGCGGTCGGTGAAACGGGCCGACCGGACGGCAACTTGATGGCGAGGGACTTGAGCTTACTGCGCAGGGCTGGGATCGCCTTGGTGTCGCGTTTGTCAAAGGCCGGCAGCAGGTGTTCGTAAACCAGCTCGAGTTCACCGCGCATGTTCGCGCTCTCACCGGTCATAACGATGACCGCATCCTGCTCCGGCAATACGATGGCGTACTGACCGAAGGCGCCATCGCCGCGATACAGTCCATGCCGACAACGCCAGAACTGATAACCGTAGCCCTGCTCCCAATCCGGGTTGGGCTTTTTCTCGTTCTTGGGCTGCTGGATCTGCTTCGCGGTCGCTTCTTCGATCCATGATTCGTACATCAGGCGCTTGCCACTCCACATGCCCTTCTGCAGATACAGCTGACCGAGATGGGCGAGACCTTCGGTGCGGATGTGCAGCCCCCAGCCGCCGACGTTGATGCCTTTCGGGCATTTCTCCCAATACATGCCGCTGATTCCGAGCGGCTTGAACAACCGTGGATTCAGATATTCGAGCAAGGTCTGTCCCGTGAGTTTCTGCACAATCGCGGACAACATGTAGGTGGCCCCGCTGTTGTAGCTGAACATGCTTCCCGGTTCGTTGACCAATGGTTGGGAGAGAAAGTTCTTCACCCAATCGTCGGACGCGATGGTCTTGCCCGTTGAACCGCGTTTCTGCCCGTCGGACATCGTCAACAGATGTTTCACGGTCATCTGCTGCAACCGATCACTGACCTCTTCCGGCAGATCGTCCGGGAAGAACGAAGTCACCTTGTCGTTCACCGTCAACCGTTTCTCCGCCACCGCGAAACCGATCGCGGTCGAAGTGAAGCTCTTGCTCATCGAATACATCCCATGATTGAACTCCCGTCGATACGGCGCCCACCAACCTTCGGTGATCACTGTGCCGTGACGCAGGATCATCAGGCTGTGCAACTCGTGTTCGCTGGCTTCGATCGCATTGATGAAGTCAAGGATGCCTTGGGAAGAAACACCCTCTGCCTCGGGAGTCGTGCGTGGCAATCGGGAGACGATCGGACGGGCTGAGGCAGATTGAGGCAGCGCCAGCGCACCGGCACCCACGCCAACTGTGGCGACGAATGTTCTTCGATTGGAAAGCATGCGGCAGAGTTTCACCCGTGCGTCACACGATTCAATCAGTCTTTTGGAAGCGGATGGAATACAGGTCCGCCTCGTTCATGACGAACCGCAGGCGGACGGGTTTGCCCGCCAGCGAAGAGAGGTCCGTGGTGTCTCCCCACTTCGCGATGCGGTTGATGTCGTCGCCATAGATGACGCGGGAGTCCTCGAGGGTGAATCCGGGAATGGGTTTGCCGTCAGCACCCTGAATCTCGATGCGCATGCGGCCGGCGCCGGAGGTGGAGTAGTTGAAGTTCAGCCGGTTGCCGGAGAAGACCAGCGGCTTGGTGATGAACTCCCCTTCCTCGTATCCCGCGTGCACGGAAATGAAACCGTCGAGCCGCAGGACGTAATGCGCGCCGCCGTACATGAACATGCTCATTTGGGTCTGGCTGGTCTGGTGAACACCGAGCGTCAGGTAATTGGCGCGGTTGCCCCAACCGCGGGCGCCGAGTCCCGGACGGATGAATG
>JAYPXF010000035.1:0-24475 GCA_038154405.1 Verrucomicrobiales bacterium
AGGTGGCCCAAGGGTCGGTGGAATTGCGCAGTTCATCCCACAGGTTCACGAATGGCTCTTCGTACTTCTGCGCCTTAACCTCGTCCGCCCAGATGGATTTGTCGCGCTCGGCGCGTTGATCAAGCAGGGATCGGGCAATGCGGACCTGATCGGGATTGGGCAGCATCTCCGCCATTCCGTCGGGTTGCTTCTCGGTGCCTTGTATGTCCGTCGGCACCGGTCTGGTCTGGCGCAGGCCAATCAGCAGCAACGCCACGGCCAAGATCGCGGCGACAGTTGTCAGCAGGGTACCCTTGCTGTCGGAATCGCTCATTTGCCGGTTGGAGATGGCTTCTTTTTCCCGGACTTTTCAGATCGCTTGATCAACTCGGCATGGATGCGGGCGCAATCCCCCATGTAGCCGTTCTGGTTTGCTGTCTGGGCCGCCTTCATGATGAAGGGACGAGCCTTGTCAGGGGCACTGTGCGACTCGTGGTAAAGCCCGATGTAGTAGTTCGCGTAGAACTCCTGACGAATCCTGGCTTCGTCGCTCAGGGGAACGCGGTTGAGAATGTCATGTTCAGACGGCCGGTCCGCGGCCTGCAGTACCTGCTTGACCGTCATGTTCCCGGCAAACAGGCGGTGGATTTCAAACATCGGGATCCGTTTGTCGCCCGCGATGTTGATGAATTCCTTCTGCGCGGTCTTTAGGTTCTTAGCCCGGGCGTTGCAGATGAAGTGGAACACGGCATTCTCCACGTCGGCCTTGTTTACCGTCTGATGGATCTCGAACTGTCGGCGGCCCTTCTCGAACTGTCCGGCGTAGTAGTAGGCGATGCCGCGTTGCCAATGGTAGGGCTCCTGAGCAGGGCGGAGCCGGATCACTTCGTCCCAATCCTTGATGGCGGCCTTCATGTCGACATTGCGGAAGTGCGCTTCGCCACGCATTTGCAGGAGGTCGGGGCTGCCGGGCTGGAGTTTGACGGCGGAGCTCAGGTCGGCGACTGCCTTTGCGTATTGTCGATACGCGGTGTAGAGGCGGGAGCGAAAAACGTATGCGGGAATTGAGTTCGGATTCTCCTTCAATATGCCGCTCGCGGTTTCAATGGCGCCTCGCATGTCACCCCGTTGATGAGCGGCTTGGGCGGCCCGAATCTGCTCTGTGAGTTTGGAGTGGAAGTCCTTGGTATCCGCTCCGGAGAGCGTAACTGCCAAGGTACAAAGGATGGCGATCAGTCCACGCATTTGCCGTGACACTAGTGGTAAAGAATGCTTGCTTCAATGAATATGAAAGCCGAGGAATGGGCGCGAATCTGTTTGGTCTGGCTGGCATTTTGTGTGGTCACGAGCGGGGCGGAAGAGGCCTTGCGGCGCTGCCTTTACGTCGCGGTTCCCGGGATCCGCAGTTACCTCGAATACGGTGGCCACGGTCTGCTGGTGTTCGACATGGACAACGAACATCGGTTCGTGAAACGCATTCCCATCGGCGGACTGGATGACAAGAGCCGGCCGATCAACATCAAGGGAGTCTGTGCCAGCGCGAGGACCGGGCGCATCTATTGCACCACCCTCCGGACCATGATGTGCCTGGATTTGCGCACGGAGAAGCTCCTCTGGGAAAAGCCCTATGAGGGTGGCTGTGACCGAATGTCGATTTCGCCGGACGGCAAGGTGATCTATCTTCCGTCGCTGGAGAAGGATCATTGGCACGTGGTGGACGCCATGGACGGTAGCGTGATCAGCAAAGTCGTTCCGAAGTCGAGGTCCCACAACACGATCTATGGTCAGAACGGCAAGGAGGCATACCTCGCCGGCTTGGGATCCCCGTGGCTGACCGTGGCGGATACGGCGACACATACGGCTTCGCGCAAGGTCGGTCCGTTTTCGAATTCGATTCGTCCTTTTACCGTGAATGGTTCGCAGACCTTGGTGTTTGTGAATATCAACCAGCTGCTAGGCTTTGAAATCGGCGATCTTCGCACGGGAAAGAAACTTCACCGAGTGGAGGTGAAGGGTTTCGAAATGGGCCCCGTCAAGCGGCTTGGCTGCCCGAGTCATGGAATTGGCATGACGCCGGACGAATCCGAGATCTGGGTTACGGACGGTGCCAACGAACGGATGCACATCTTCGATGCAACGGTCTTGCCGCCGCGGCAGGTTGCGTCGATCAAGGTGCGCGACCAACCCGGTTGGGTGACCTTTTCGCTCGACGGCAAATGGGCCTATCCGTCAACCGGCGATGTGATCGATGTGAAGAGCCGAAAGCGGGTTCACCGGTTGACAGATGAAACGGGTCGGGAGGTGGGAAGCGAAAAAATGGTCGAGATTCACTTTCGCGGCGACCGGCCGATTCGCAACGGCGACCAGTTCGGTCTGGGGCGTCGGCGTTGATCAGTTTCGCAGCGAAAGCAGATAGGCCAGCAGATCGTTGAGCTGGTCCGCAGTGAGTGCCTCATGGAAATTGTCCGGCATGAGACTGCGGGTGGTCTGGGTGCGTGCCTTGATGTCCGCAGACTTCACGGAGACTTCTTTTCCGGCTGGATTGACGACCGTCAGGACGCCGTCTTTTTCATCGCGGGGCAACGCGGTGAGAATCTCGCCGTTCTTGAGCGAGATCGTCTCGGGGCGGAACGCGACGTCCACGTTGCGGTTGGGGTCGAGGATGTCCTCGATCACGCGGGCGAGGCCACGGTTGCCGATGCCATCCAATTGCGGTCCGACGATCTGACCTTTTCCTGCAACCTGATGACAGACGGCACAGGCAAGTGTGAAAATTTCCGAGCCTTTTGCGCGATCGGTTTTGGACGAGCGGTAGGAGCTGATGTGTGACCCGATCCGTTCGTCCCTCGCCTCGGAATCGGACGGCGCGTCGACGAGAAGTTCTTTCAGCCGTTGGCCGGCATTTTTCGCTCCGGATGCATTCACCTTGTCCGCCACATCTACTTTTCGCAGCACGACCGGAGAACAGATGCCGTCGTTGATCAAGCGCAGCAACAGCTCCGCGCCCGCCTTGACACCGGCCAGATTGACCGCGATCCGGGTCTGCTGCGAGGCGGTGGCGGTCCGCATCGCTTCAAGAAACTCGGTGTCGGTTGGTGGAGGACTCGGGGCAAGGTGTTTGAAGAACTTGCGACGGATGGAGTCAGGCAGACTGAGGTCGCTGACCATGTTGTTGGCAGCCCAACGCAGTCCTCCACCGTTTAGGGTGGCAAGGGTGCGTGCCGCGTTTCGTTGAATCTCGTAATCCGGCAGGGCTGCGAAAAGCAGCCTGGACACTTCACGGTCAAACTGTCGCAGGCGGAAATCTCCGACGAGTTTGACGGACAGCGCGAGTTGTCGGGCGACGCCGGCGGCATCCTTGATCTGCAGTTCGGGCAGCGCGGGTTCAAAGTCGCCGAACGCGATCCATGCATATGCACCGCGGGAATCACCGTCGTGTGCCTCCACGTATCCGCGGCGACCGGAGAGCTTCTTCAGATCCCAGGAAACCTTGATCGCGGTATCGCTCCGGGGTGGGTAGGTCTCGTGGAGAATCCGCCCGTCGGCGGCATCGCGCAGAAGGATCTTGTTGCGTCTGGTGTCCGGTTCGCCGGGTTTGGAATTGTGCCCACACAGATAGAATTCGAGTTTCGTCGGTAGGGCGAAATCTTTGGAACGCAGGCGTCCGCGCAAGCGCTCACCTTTGGGATGGCTGGACATCAGGGTCGCCTGAACACCGTCACGGCGCTTGCGCTGTTGCAGCGACCATGGATTCTGGGTATCCGGTCGGTTGCTGGGAGGGGTGTTTCCCCAAATCAATCCGTCGATGTTGTCGGACGCGAGCGCCGACTTCACCAGATCGGCGGCCCAATCCTGCTGGGCCTTTTGGAGGGATTCCGTGCGGTTGTTGCCGGATGACCGTATGAGTTCAAACATGGCGAGCTGATCCCCCAGGTCCTGGTTTTGGTGGTCACGGACCAGGTCGATCAAACGTTCTGCTGTCGCGTCATCGGCGTGGCGGGCAATATGTTGCCAGGCCTTGGTGCGGAATTCATCGGATTGGAAAGTCTGCGGATCCGTCAGCAGCAGGAATTTCGCTGCAGCGGGTGTGTTGACCGCGAGGGCGATCTCCTTCACCGCTTTACGCTGATGGTCGGGCCAGGCGGCGGACGCAGCGAACAGGGTCTTGCCGTCGCGGACGAGCTGGTTGCGGATTCCCATGCGCAGCAGATGACGCAGATGCGTGTCCTCTGCGGGTGTATGCTCGAGCCGGGTGAGCAGGGGCTGGAGCACGCGGTTGTCGGGCCTCGTCATCAGCACTTCGGCGGCGGCGCGGCGGATGTGGCCATTCTCGGCATGCAACGATTTGGAGATGATGGAAAGGAGATTGGTGGACCACTGCTTGCGTTCTCCGGCGATCTTGATGGCATGCACGCGCGGCAACGTTCTCCGGTTGATCGTGCCGCGAAGAATATCGCGTTCGCTCAGAGCGCCGAGACGATGCAGTCCCCAAAGCGCGCTGATCGTTCGGTATTCGTTGTCCGCTCCAAGCAGCTTGCGTAGATCCCCGACGGCAAACCGACCATACACGTCGCAGATTTCGTTCAGAGCCAGGTTGCGCTGTACCGGGTTGGGGGATCCGAGGCTCTGAAAAAGATTGGCCTGCTGGCTGGATTGCTTGGTGCCGGTTTTGGGGGCGGCCTTGTTGCCCTTGTAGACCACACGCCAGATGCGTCCGCGTTCGCGATCACGTCCAGGATGGGTGAGCGGCACTTCGTAGTGCCCGATGATGCGGTTGTAGAAGTCGGCGATGTAAAGCGCACCATCCGGACCCCATTGCAGGTCGACCGGACGGAACCAGGGATCAGAGCAGGAAATAAAATCCGGAAGTTCGTGTCCCACGGTCGTGGCGCCCCGCCACTCGACGTGGTCGCGGTTTATGCGTGAGGTCATCACATTGCCGACGAGGATGTTTCCCTGATACTCCGTCGGCCAGGCCGGATTCTCCACGGTCACGATACCGGCAATGGCGGTGGAACCGTGACTGTGCCGGATGGTGACCGGAGCGAATCCGATGCCGTCGTGGGGCTTGCCGAAACTGGGATAGCAGGCGCCACGCAAAAGCTGGGAGATCGGCGAGCTGTGGCAATCGGCGGAAAAGAGGTTGCCGAACATGTCAAAGGTGAGCCCGAACGGATTCACCTGCCCGTGGGTCCAATGTTCGATGCGGCTGCCGTCGATCTTCATGCGATAGGTGTTTCCCGACTGCATTTCGATTTCGTGACCGTCTGTTCCCTTCACTTTCGAGCGGTTGTTGAATCCGTGGGTGGCATACAGCCAACCGTCATTGCCGCGACTGAAGCTGGCCTGATTGCCGTGAGTGTCGCGCGAGTAGTCAAACGGACCGTAAAGGACTTCGCTGGCGTCCGCCTTGCCGTTGCCGTTCCGGTCCTCCAGCAACCAGATGTTTGGAATGGACCAGACGATGCATTTCCAGGTCATGCGACCCGCCACCGGTCGACCGTTGACCATGCCCGTCGCTGAGCGGGAACGAAACGGATAGATGCCGATCGGGATGTTCAGATTGGTGGCAAAGGTCGTGATTGATCGCGCGCGACCGTTGGTGTCGAAATCTCGCAGGATGCGGACCGTGTCGCGCGGCCGGGAATTCGTCGGCGCCGCCGTCGGGTATTCGCGCGATTCCGTGACCCAGAGTCGGCCTCGTGAATCGAAGGCCATATTCATTGGTTTGCGCAGGTCCGGTTCTGCTGCCACCAGTTGGACTTCAAAACCCTCGGGCAGCTTGAAACTCTTCAGCTGCTGTTCCGGCGTCAATGGATCCGTCGGCCGCACATGCGCTGCAAACGGATCCTCTGCGCCGTGTGAGACAAAGGTGATGAGCAACAACGGGATCAATGCGAACAGCCGCACTCTGGAAAGCATGCGGGGAGACTAGGTGGGGCGCGCTCGGGCGCAAAGACGAAAGGTTCGACGCTGGCTCCTGCCCTCGTTGGTCACGTTGCGAGATTACCGACCGGCATCACGTGCCGAAGTCAGTCCAGGAAGCGGACCTTGCCGCTACGGATATCGTAGACCGCACCGACGATCTTGATGTTTTCTTCTTCCACGAGGCGACGGATCGTACCGCTCTTTTCCGGAATCGATTTCATCGTCCTCCGGACGTTCAACTCGGTGACGCGATCGGAAAACTCTTCGTTGGTCGACGTGCGGTCTTCCTTCGTTTCCGTCTCCATTTCGATGGCCTGACTGATGCAGTTGGTGATCGAGCTGATGTGTTCGCAGCCGGTGGCTTTCTCGGCATCCTCACCCTTGGCCAGCAGGTCGATGGTTGCATTCACCGCACCGCACCGAGTGTGGCCCATGACCAGCAGCACCTTGGCTCCGGCGACCGCGCAGCCGTATTCGATGCTGCCGAGGCCCTTGCTTGAAACGACGTTCCCCGCTAGGCGCACGCTGAAGATATCCCCTAGTCCACGATCGAACAGCATTTCGGTGGCGATCCGGGAATCTGCGCAGGCCAGCACTACGGCGAGGGGGAATTGCCCCTCCGAAGTGGCGCCGATCTGGCGACGAGGATCTCTTGCGATCTGTTCGCCATTCACGAATCGGTCGTTGCCGTCCCTGAGAAGACCGATGACCTGTTCCGCGGTGACTTCCTTCTGAACATCCCTGGTCGTGACGTCCACGTGTTGGATGCGGT
Source organism: Verrucomicrobiales bacterium (assembly GCA_038154405.1). Lineage (GTDB taxonomy): Bacteria > Verrucomicrobiota > Verrucomicrobiia > Limisphaerales > JAYPXF01. Next base: position 6,680 of record JAYPXF010000035.1, read on the forward strand.
CCTTGAGCTTGGCATAGCGGTCCTTGAAACCGACGAGGCTCAATGTCAGTTCATGAGCCGGGGCGATGTTGTTTTCGAAATCGTGGATCAGATCGAGAATATCGGGATCGATGTAGTCGGTGTCGCTGGCTTCAATGACGACGTTGCTGCCGCGGTCGAATCCGTGCAGGACGGACATGATGGATGCCTTGTTCAGGAAGCTGACCTGATTGGAGAGACAGATGCGATGTACATCTCCCGTGACGTGTTTCTCAATGATGTGTCGCAGTGGGCGGTTCAGATTGCTGTGCAGAATGAACCCGATCGCCACCGCCATGCCGATCAGGATGCCCACCAGCAGATCCGTGAACACGATGGCGAGGACCGTTATCACGAACGGCAGGAACACGTTGGGACCGTCCTTCTTCATCTGACGGAACAGGGCGGGGCTGGCCAGCTTGATGCCGGTGGCCAGCAGGATCGCCGCGAGTGACGCCAGCGGGATGCGATTCAGCGCCTGGGGGAACATGGCCACCATTCCGAACAGGAACACGCCATGAATGAAACACGACATCCGGGTCTTGGCCCCCATGTCGACATTCACCGAGCTGCGGATGATGACGGAAGTCAAAGGCAGACCGCCGAGCAGACCGGAACTCATGTTGCCGACTCCCTGGGCGAACAGTTCGCGGTTGGGAGGTGAGACGCGCTGCAGTTTGTCGAGATTGTCGACCGCCTCGAGATTGAGCAGTGTTTCCAAGGTGGCGACAATGGCGATCGTGATGGCAGCGACATACACCACGGGCTTGGTCAGCGAAGACCAGTCTGGCGAAGGCAGGGATTTGATCAGTCCTCCCACTCCATCAGTGACAGGTACCTGCACGGAGTGAGTGGCTCCGATTGCCCAGAGACCGCCCATGTTTTCCAGACCGAGCGAAGCCAGGGCACCCAGCATCACGACTCCCAAGGGGGCGGGGATGCCGGTCTTCTGCAGGGGCGTCTTGTTCCAGAAGGTCAGAATCAGCAGCGAGACCAGTCCAACCACACTGGCGCCGGGATGGATGTCAAACCAGGTGGCAATGAGTTCGGTGAAGGTGTTCTTGCCGTCGCGCTGTTGAAATTGCATGTCGCCCATCCAGTCGGGATCGTGACCGAAGATGTGGGGGATCTGTTTGAGGATCAGGATGACGCCGATGGCGGCCAGCAGCCCCTTGATGACGCTGGATGGAAAGAATGCGGCCAATGATCCTGCGCGGATCACGCCCAGAACGATCTGTATGATTCCGGCCAGAACGACCGCGACCAGAAACGCCTCAAACGTCCCCAGCTTTTCGATCTGGGCGACGACGACCGCCGTCAGACCGGCCGCCGGCCCGCTGACGCTCGTGTGTGAACCACTGATCCACGAGACGATGAGGCCTCCGATGCAACCCGCCACCAGTCCGGATATGAGCGGGGCGTTGGATGCCAGGGCAATGCCGAGACAAAGCGGCAGCGCCACCAAGAACACGACCAGTCCGGCCGCAAAGTCTTTCCCAAACGATTTTGGATAATCAACAGGTTCAGTATCTAAGCTCATGACTAGATGAAAACGAATGCAGGTTCACGACCAACAAAAGCGATCTGATGGGACCAAAGAAGGTGTTTGCTCGTTCAAAATACTTGCCTCCACCCTCAAATTTGCGCGGTTAAATAGAACACGAAAGAGAACCGCGAATTCGTGACCTGTCAAGTTGTCGACGATTCCGGTAGGGGAGAGTTGCTGCGTTTGGACCGGGAATTGCATCCCGTTTCAGATTGATCGAGGTGAGAGCCGCTCCGGAAAAACATTGTTTCGGCTGCGGCTGAATGCTGGCTAATCGCTTTACCTGAGAATTATTTGCTACCAGTTCAGGGTTCGTGACGGAAGAATGCGCGCCATGAAATATGTCACCGCCTTGGCTTTTCTGTTCATCGTGATCGGCTCGCTGAGCGCCGCGGATCAAGCGGGTGTGTTGCTCAAGGAGCATGTGTTCAAGGGCCCACCCTTCAAGCAATGTCACGCGTCGACGATTGCGGAGTCGAAGAACGGACTGGTCGTTGCCTGGTTCGCCGGGACTCGTGAGAAAAACCCGGATGTCGGAATCTGGGTGTCGCGCAAGGTGGCTGGCAGGTGGACGCCGCCGGTCGAGGTGGACAAGGGGATTGTCAAGATCGGCAACCAGTCGGAGATCGATTACGCAACCTGGAATCCGGTGTTGTTTCAGCGTCCCGGAGGTGAGCTGATTCTCTTCTACAAGGTTGGTCTCAATCCGCGTGAGTGGTGGGGCGTTTACAAGAAAAGCATGGACGGTGGCAGGACCTGGAGCGATCGCATCAAACTGCCGAAGAACGTCTTTGGCCCGGTGAAGAACAAGCCGGAGTTGCTGAAGGATGGAACGCTGCTTTGTGCCTCCAGCACGGAGGACAAGGGGTGGCGCGTGCATTTCGAGTGGACGAAGGACTGGGGGCGCACGTGGGATCGCACCGGTGCGATCAATGACGGGGTGGCAGTCGGTGCCATTCAACCCTCCATCCTCAAGATGAAGAATGGTTCGCTCATGGCGGTGGGACGCAGTCGTCAGAAACTGATCTGGCAGTGTGTTTCTTCGGACAACGGCAAAACTTGGAGCAGCATGCGCCTGCTCGACCTGCCGAATCCGAATTCGGGCATCGATGCAGTGACCACCAGGACGGGCAAACATGTTTTGGTTTACAACCACACGATTCGTGGCCGCAGTCCGTTGAACGTCGCCGTGTCCGACAACGGCATGAACTGGAACGCGGCAGCCGTGTTGGAGAACACGCCCGGCGAGTACTCGTATCCCGCGGTGATTCAGACGGCGGACGGCAAGATCCACATCACCTATACGTGGAAACGGGAGAACATCGCCCATGTCGTCCTCGATCTCTCCAAGCTCCCGACGCGTTCAATCATCCAAGGATCCTGGCCGCGCTAGGTGCCTTCCCAAATTGGATTGAACCTGAACGGCTTCTGGTGCATTTAGGGTGGTGATGAAGTCCCGTGTCTGGTTGATCCTCTTGGCAATTCCCGTGCTGGCGATTTTCGTCCTCAGGTGGACTGCGAAGCCGGAGCCGGTCGGGATGACGGAGAACGCGTCGGCGGTAAAGACGGCAGATGCGTCTCGAGACGTTCCCGCTTCATCCGGTGGTGCCTCCGTTTCCAAGATTTCCCGTCCGCGAATTCGCCCGACACGGCCGGAGAGCGAGGAAGAGAAGACGCGTGAGAAGTTTCGACAGTATCTGAATGGTGGACTTGAGCCTGAGCTGCTTTCGGTCGAACAACTCCAACGCCATATCGAGGCGAACAACGGCAGTGTGGAAAGCCACCTGGCCGCCTTTCAGGCCAGCGGAGATCCTTATTGGCTGACCAATGCCGCGGTGCGGCATCCGGAGGATCCGCGCATCCATTTTTCAATGGTGTCACACGCTTCGACCGATGGGAACCGACGCGAGTGGCTGGAGAAACTGAAGGCATCCGATCCGGACAATGCGTTGGCGAATTTCCTGTCGGCGCGCGATCACTTCAAGAATAGGGAGTCGGAGAAGGCCATCGAGGATCTGTTGGCCGGCGCCAACAAGCCGGTTTTCAGCGACTACACGCAACATGACATTCAAAGTGCCGAGGAAATGTATCTCGCGTCCGGCAAGGATCCGATCGAAGCCAAGTTGCTGGCGAACATTCAGCAGCGTCTGCCGCATCTGAAGGAGCTGCGCAATCTTTCGCGCGATCTGGTCAAGCTGCAGGAAGCCGCGGTTGGTCGTGGCGATGCCCGGACCTTCAACGATCTGGCCCAGATAGGCATCAACATCGGACAAAGCATGGGGCGCAATGACGGCCTGAACTACCTGCTCAATGACCTGGTGGGAATCGGCATCCAGAAGCAGATGCTGGGCACATTGGACGCGGACGCGGAGTATCCGTTTCTCAACGGTACGCCGGGCGAGACTCTCGCGGCTTTGAACGCGCGGGTGCAGGAGATCCGGGAAACGTCAAAGTCGGCAGGTGATCTCGCGGATGCGGCGCCGAATGATATTCTGGCCTACCTGGATCGCTCGAAGGTGCACGGCGAATTCAAAGCCCTGCAGTGGCTGGCGAACAAGCAGTCGGCGAACCTGCCGTAGGCGGGTCACTCGTCCGTTTTCTCAAGTTCGTCGAGACGTCTCTGGAGCTGGCCAATCTCGTCGTTGAGCGCCTTGATGACATCCTTGAGATTCAGATCGTCGTCGTCCTTGGCCAACAGGTCGTCCAAGGCTGAGCTGCCGCTGCCACTGCTCTTCTTGCCGGTTATCAGATCCTCGAAATCATCCTCACCGAGGGACTTGCGATACTTCTTGAGCAGGAAGTCCAGGGCGGCCACGCAGTCCTTGTGCGACAGGTTCATCGGGTCGACCTTGTCGTCCTTCTCCTTGCCGGTGACTTCGCGGGCGGCCTCCTCGATTTCGTAGTGAAGGAATTCGGAGCGTCCGCCGGCGGTGGATTTGACATTGATTTCATCCATCGCCACCAAGAGCGCACCGACAATGCTGTAATGCGTCGCCTCCGAGCTGCCGGGTTTGAGCGGGACAATCGTGTCGCCGGATTTCTTCGCTGCCAACACAACCTTTCCGCCGGGACCGGAACGTCCGTGAATCCAGATGGATTCATCAGCGATGTGCGTGCGGGCCTGCTTCACCAACCCGACTTTCACCTCGGTGGTCAGAGTGCTGATGAGTTCTTTCTGCGGCTCCGGCTTCTTCTTTTCCTCTTCCGGTTCTTCCGGAGTCGGAGCCGGGGCTTCCGCCGGTTTCTCCGTTTCGGCTGGTTTTTCGGGCTCTGCAGGTTTGTCCTCCTCCTTCTTCTCTTCCGGCTTCGGTTCTTCCTTCTTTTCTTCGGGCTTGTCCTCGGTTTTGGGTGGTTCCGGTGTTGCCGGCTTGTCTTCCGGTTTGGAATCAGCGGCTGGGGCGCCGAAAGGATTGTTGCCGTCGTCCAGCTTGGTCATGTCCGGTGTCGCGGGACCATCAAACGGGTCGGCAGCAGACGGAGTCGGCGCGGCTGGCTTGGATTCTTCCTTCTTCTGCTCGGTGGACGCTCCTCCGAAAGGATTGTCTTCGTCCAGTTTACCCATGTCCGGAACCGTCGGCCCGTCAAAGGGGTCGACTGCGCTGCCGCCCTTCAGATCCGACTTGCGCAGCATCATCGTGTGCTCGGTCGCTTCGACGTCCGGCTTGGGTTCGGGAGCGGCGAGGGCGATGCCGGGAACCACTTCGTCTTCATTGGCCGGTGCGGGCGGAATGATCACATCACACTGGCACGAAGGGCATTGTACGGTGTGGCCGCTGGTGTCCGGCGAGGTGCCGATACGGGTCTGACAGTGCGGACAGGTAAATTTGAAGTAATCCATCTATTCGAAAGTTACCAAAAACGGGGCGCGGGTATGTCGGTATATCGTCTAATCGTCAAGGATTCATTCCCCCGAACGGCCGCTTTGCATGTGAAACGGAAGGGCTTTGGGGAGCTTGGCCGCAAAGGCGGGAGCCGCCGCCTGCGCAAGCGAGACGAAGAAGTGCAGGTCTTCATCGGAGAACGCGTCGGGATCATGTTGATTGTCCACGCAGAGCGCTCCGATTATCTCGCCGTCGGCGATCAGCGAGGTGTACATGCCCGACGCAATCGATTGATGAAAAATGCTCTCGGTCACCAGGTCGTCCTCCAGCACTTTCCAGATGAATCCGTAATGTTCGGAGAAGGCCCGCTGGGTGAGAGCGCGGCTGTAGGGACGCGATCCTTTCGGGACGGTCGCGGTGATTTCGAATTGGCCGTCCTCGGTGGCCTTCAGCATGACGGCGCCGCGATCCGCGCCTTTGACCGTGTTGATCAGGCGATTGAGAACCAGCAGGCTGGCGATCTGGGTGTTCGGCGCTTCGGTGAGCTTCATGGGCAAGGTGCCCAACGCGGCGACCATCTCCGGGTCACGTTCCACTTCCGTGTCAAAGTAATCGGAGGCCTTTTGCTCCGCCTTGATCGCGGTGTGAATCATGAGTTGTTCGCCCAGCGGATCGACGATCATGTTCACCGGTTGCCTGGCGACGTTGACGTTCTTCCATTCGATCTTCTCCGGGGCTTCCTCGGCGGCGGTCACCCGGAGTTCGGTGCCGGCGATGCGCACGAGACAATGCGGCGTGATGAGCATCGGGTGGTCGATGCGTTCTTCGTTCACATATACATCGCCGCGGCCGGGCATCGGCTCCAACCACCATTCGGTGCTCGTCACGCGAAGCCGGGCGTGTTCGGCCTGCACTCGCACGTCCATGTTCAGGCACACGTCCGGGGTGACTCGGCCCATCCGTCGCCCGATGACGATTTCGGATTTGTCGGCGAAATACTCCGCCTCCATGCCCTTGAATCTGGTGACAAATTTCAGCATTGCTGATCTCAGTCGGTGGGTCCGTAGAGATGCTTTCCGCGCCGGGCGGCTTCGATGGCACGCTTGGTGTCCTGATCGGCTCCGGGGTCGCCTTGTGATTTCAGCCAGGCATCCAATTCCACACTCAGCTTCCGCTTGATACGGGCGTATTGGGGATCTGCCGCGAGGTTCTTCATTTCGTAGGCGTCTTGATCAGTGAGATATAGCTGCTCGGCCGGACGCAGCATGTAGCGCTTGATGAGCTGGTAACTCTTGGGCTTGTCAGAAGTGGTGAACATCCAGGTGCCCCAGTAAGGATTGTTGAGAGCGCCGGTGCCTCGAAGTCCCATCAGGTGTTTCTCGATGTAAAGTTCGTCCGGCCGCAGGTTGCGGATGTAGCGATAGGTTCCATCCGTGATGGTGCGGGTGGGGTAGGGCGGTCCTTCCGGGATATTGTTGTGAACGCCGTAGGCAAACTTGCGATGTTTGTCGGACCTGCCGTGAAGCACGCTCAGGAAACTGGATCCGTCAAACTTGAACTGAGACGCGTTGCCACCCGCCGCCGTCACGAACGTGGGTGCAACATCGGCGTACTGGACAATGGCGTCGGTGCGTTTGTCCGCGGTCACCTTGCCCGGCCAACGAACTACGAATGCGGTGTGAACGCCGGTATCCCAATTGGTCCACTTGCATCCGGGAAACTGCGAACCCTGTTCGGACGTGAAGATCACGATAGTGTCTTCAGTTCGTCCGGCGTCGTCGAGCGCCTGCAGCAGTTCTCCGACCTGACCATCCATATAGGTGATTTCCGCGAGATACTTGCCGAAGTCCTCCCGGGTGCGGGGGGTGTCGGCGATGTTCGGCGGCAGCTTGATTCTCTTGGGCGGGTATTGCGAAGCGTCGCCCATCACCCACGGGACGTGCGGTTCCACCAAGGCGACCACGAGGCAGAATGGATCCTTGTGCTTCTTTGCAATGAACCGTTTGACCGCCTCCAGGTCGTGCGGCTGTGTCGGAGTGCGAACGCAATTCGGATCAAAGCCGGCCACGTTTGTGAAAGGAAACGCCTGCTTTGGTTTTACATGTCCCTTGCCGGCCAAGCCAACTCGATACCCAAGCGGGCGAAGGTAATGTGGTAACGATTTGGTTTCCGGCCGACTCGCGGAATGATTCCATGCGCATCCATTGCGCATGGGAAACTGACCGGAATACAACTCCGCCCGGCAAGGCTGGCACATCGCCTCGGCCAAATAAGCGTGATTGAAAGTCAGCCCCTGCGATGCCAGGCGGTCGATATTCGGCGTCTTCGCGTTTTGCCCACCGTAAACCGGCAGATCGTTGACGTAAGGCCGGGCTCTCTCGCGGCGCTTGGCTGCGAGCCAGTCGTCAAAGCTGGGCAGGGCGCTCGCTTCTTCGAGTTCCTTGCGACGTTGTTGCCATTCTCCCAGTAGCCCGAAGAAGAGGGCGGCGGTCACGACGCAAAGCCAGAGTATGGTTTCCGTTTCCAACTCGTAGTCGTCAATGAAAAGACCAGTGGAGACACCAACGAATACGCCTATTCCGGAGACGAGTCGGAGTCGGTTGTATTGACGGTATTCGTGGTTCATCAGGGCATGGCTTTCGCTGTCTGAAGATCGACTCAGAGGCCTGCCAATACAACCGCTTTCGCACATCGAATGCGGGAAGCGAGGACTTGATGTCAGCTGGAAGGAGGTCGGCCGCAGCGACCGATCCTACAGTCGCGCGAGGCGGTAGAAGGCGTGATTGCCGATGGTGGTGACCGGGTGTTTGCCCTGCGCCCACCACGGGATCTCTTCCTTGTGTGCGAAGTGGGTCGCGCCCTTGGTGATGTTGCGCAGCGTTTCGGGGCGATTGTAAGCCCGACGAGCGATCTCCAAGGCGGTGGGGAACATCGGATGCTTCCAGAATTTCTTCAGCAGCGCGTCGCGGTTGGTGCCGTTGAGGCTGGAGAAGGCACCGGGTTCGATGACGGACAACATGCTGACGCCTTTCATGTCCGCGCGGCGGCGAATGACTTCGACAACGGCCTGCATGCCTTTCACGCCTTCCCCGCGCGCCTCTGCCAAGAGCACGGCGGCGACGACTTCCTGACCGTATGTTGCCGCTTCGGCGTCAATCTCGGTGCGCAGCAACGCGAAGATGGTCATGCCGAGCAGCATGAATCGGTGGAAGTATCTGGGCGTGTTTTTGAGCAATGTCATACGCACGTCGTTTTGCCGGGGAGCGGCTTTTTTCGCCCGATCGAGTCAGGTCGTTCAGACGAAAAGGATCGCGACAATATGCCTGTGGGATGGTTTGACAACTCCTAAGTTGCCCCATCCCACGGATTCTCTATCGGCGGATTTGCCCAGAAGTTAAGATGCGAAACCAATATGGTGCATCAGATGGTGTGATCTGATGTCAGTGGCACCAGATGTTGGGGGCCGGCAAGGTCTGGCGCCACAATTCGTCACTTCGGGAGTGCGAAATCTTTCGGGCGAAGATTCTTCTTCGTCCAATACTCCATCGTGGAGAATCCGTATTGCGACGGCTTGTATTCGCCGACCAGGTCCACCTTGGTCCCGTTCTTGGGAATTCGTTTTTCCATTTTCAGCGCCCAATAGATTCCATTCACAATCAGGCGTCGGAGACCGGCGGATTCCAGATCGGTGGAAGCGCCCATGGTGGTGCTGAATACGCGGCCGTTTTTGCCGCCGTCATCGTGATACGTCTTGGTCCACGCGATCGGCATCATCGGTTTGTTCTTTTCCGCAATGGGCGGGCCGTCATCGGGGCGCATGCCGAAGTTCGCGTCCTCGGCATCATACTCGCCTTTGCGCGCCATCACCTGGCCGAGCACGAGCGGCCTGCTGTCGCCGGGCAGGGGAAGATTCACGGTATAGACATCCGTTGATCCCCAGATGTCGCCGTCTTTCACGCCGCGGACCACGGGATGCTTCTTGGCGCCGGGGGCGATGAGGCCGAGCGTGGATTCGTGTTTGTGCCAGCCGTGGTGGGCCACCCACATTTCACCGATCACGTATTTGCCAAAGCCGCCCTGCCATTTCTGATTGGCTCCGTAATAGCCGTCGCCGAAGCGGCCATACTTGCCCCATTCCTCCTCGGTGAATTCCGGGCGAGGTCCAGCTTTCTCGGGATTACGTTTCATCACGCGCGACCATTGCCGCATTTTCATGTGCACCTCCGGTTTCGGCGCAAATGCATGTGTTGATGTCCGGAGTCCCACCACCGGCTTGCCGGTCATCACGAAGTCGTGAAAGTGTTTCAATTGCGAATCCGGCAGGATACGCCAACGCGTGAACAACACCATCAGGTCCCCTTCAGCCAAGGATTCCAGTCCGGCAATGTTGTCGCGCACCACCGGGTTGATGATGCCGGTCTTCGGATCGAGGGCGAATAACACGGTGCATCTGAAACCGTGATGCACGGAGAGGATCTTGCCCAGCTGCGTCAGTGCTTCTGCAGAATGGTATTCCTCATCTCCGGAGACGAGGACGATGTGCTTCCCTTGGCCGGGACCTTTTCCTCCCGGATAGACAACGCGATCATCCGCAGCCTTCGCGACGTTGAGGGAAATCAGCAGGCTGCCAACGAAGAGCAAGTGGAGGAATTTCATGTGGCGGACGATAGAGGGCGAAGCGTTGCCAGGCAACCCAGTGATTCGGGGTGTGAATTCCATTCAAGTCCACGTCGTTTCTCCGGCATTGCGTCGCGCTGACGGGTGCGCTACGAACGCGCACATGAAACTACCATCCGTGTTGTTCGCCTTCGTGTTTCTTGTGTCCACGTTGGCGACGGGAATGGGGGATACGATTGAATTCACCAACGGGGCGAAATTGAATGGCACCATCACCAGAGTCGACGATGCGGCGAAAACGGTGACCATCAACGCGACATTGCGCGGCCGGAACTACGTACGGACCTATCCCTTTGCCAACATCCGTTCGATCACGCAAAACGGGAAGCAGCGCGTGTTGGGCAATGCCCCAGCGCCGGTCAGTGCGGGAAAGACCGTTCGTTCGGAGGGAGAAATCAATCAGTTGATTGCAACCGTCGGTGCCAGTGAACCGTCTTGGTTGGCGTCCACCAGACTCAACTACCCTGCGTCCATGGACCTCAACTGGCCAATGCCTGCACCCGAAGGTTGGAACAACAAGAAGAACATCGGCCAGTTCATCTGGGACGTAATCAATCCCAATCAAGGTCGCTGGCGCGAAGGGGTGAAGTTCATGCTTTTCCTCATCGATCGGCATCGGAATGGATCCCATGCCAACAACATGGCGAAGAAAGGCGTTGCCTCCATGTACTTTCGGCTGTTTCAGGATTACCCGCGCGCTGCGTATTGGTGGCGACAGGCTTCGCTGCAAGCCAATGATCCCGGTCACATTCTGCTCGCCGAATGTTATTTCCGGATGGGTAACGAGAAAATGGCACTGGCGGCCTTGGCGGGTAAACCGGCCAACACCCAGACGGTCAAACTTTTGGGAACAATGGGCAGGACCGATCAGGCGGTTCGTCTTGCCGACGCCCTCGCACGATCTCGACAACCCCACGAACTCTACCTGCTTGCCGGTGACGCCCTGGCTTTGGCCGGGCAGTACCAGAAGGCGATCAGCTATTACCAAAAGACGCTCAACGACCGTCGCAAACCTCGTAACAAACAGTACGAAAAACGCTACCATGCCCGCGCTCGCGAAAGCATTGCGTCCATTCGTTTGTTTGAGTTGATGAACGTATCGAAATTGAAGGACGGCACCTACGTCGATTCCGCGACCGGCTATGAGGCACCCATTCGCGTCGAAGCGAAAGTCTCCGCCGGCAAGATTACGGGGCTTCGCATCCTTTCCCACCGCGAGAAACAATACTATTCCGCGCTACGCGATACTCCGGCACAGATTCTTGCCAAGCAATCGGTCAAGGATATCGACGCGACCAGTCGCGCCACGATCACGTCCCAAGCCATCGTCAACGCGGCCGCCAAGGCCCTGGCCATGGGCCAACCATGAAACCCATCACCCAACTCCTCCTCACGTTTCTGTTTGTTGCCGTACCTTCGTTCGGCGACACGCTGGAGTTCAGCAACGGTGCGGTCCTGAACGGTACAATCACGAAGATTGACGACCAGAAACAGGTTGTATCCATCCGGGCGAAGATCGGCGGTCGCACGTACATCCGGAGGTATCCGTTTTCATCTCTCCGATCGATCACCCACAATGGTCAGAAGCGCGGTCTGGGAAAGCCGGCGGCATCGCCTTCTGCCTCGGGTTCAACGACCGCGGGGAAGAACACGCCTGCCGAACAGCAGATCCGCCAGTTGATCGCGAGCACGGGGCCGACCTATCCGTCCTGGTACAACTCAACGCGGCTCAACTATCCACGCTCATTGGGCATCAGTTGGCCGAGGTTGCCGCCAAACACGCAATGGAATCAGCGGAATTACATCGTTCATTACCTCTACAGCGATATCATTCCGAACTAGGGCCGTTGGCGGGAAGCGATGAAATTTCTGCATTTCGTATACAGCCAGAATCGCAGCAACGCCTACGCCCGAACTGAATGCGCCCGCCAATTGGGCCGGCTGTATTTTGAGTTCTTTCGTGACTATGCCCAGGCGGCGCATTGGATTCAGGAGACCTGCCTGACGAGCGCGGATCGTCTGCACGCCGTTCTCGCCGAGTGCTACTACCGCTTGGGCAGCCAGTCGATGGCGCTCAAATACTTTGCGGGCAAACCGGCACTGATCGGTACGGCCAAACTGATGGGGGCGATGGGATTGACGGATCAGGCTGTGCGGGTTGCCGATGCGATTGCCCGGAATCCGCGTCCACGCGAAGCCCTGTTGACCGCGGGCGACGCCTTGGCTTTGGCCGGTCGGTATCCGGAGGCATTGAATTACTACAACAAGGTGCTGACCGAGCGCCGCCCGGAGCGGGACAACAAGTATATGAATCGTTATGTTACCCGCGCCCGCCAATGCATCGCCTCCATCCAGCTCTATCAGACGATGGATGTTTCCAAACTCCGCGACGGAACGTACTCCGAATCCTCCGCGGGTTACGAAGCCCCCCTACGCGTCGAGGTAAAGGTGGCATCCGGAAGAATCACCGGCGTTAGTGTCACACAACATCGCGAGAAACAATACTACTCGGCCCTGTGCGATACCCCGGCCAAGATCGTAGCCAAACAGCACGTGAAGGACATCGATGCCACCGGTGGCGCCATCATCACCGCCCAGGCCATCGTAAACGCGGCCGCGAAAGCGTTGAACAAGGCAAAATAATCACGGAGGGTAGCGACGCCCTTTGAGGGTCATCGAGACCCGTTGCCTGCCTGACGCCCAAGGGGCTTTGCTACGATGAACAAAAGCCGCCTCATAGGAATTGCCCTTTGTCTGATCGGTGGTGGTGTGGTCGCACATTGGTGGCAGACCGAACCGGACATCACTTCGCCGTTGCTCCTGGCATTGGGGGGCGTGTTCACAGTTGCCGGTATCTCGGCGATCGGTACCGGGAGCGTCGGATGCTTCTTCGGATTCAATCACTTTCTACCTTTCGTCAACCGCAAGTGGCAGCCCAAAGGCGAACCGGGTTTGCTGGTTCGTATCGGGCGCGCAATCTTGCCGTTGTCGTTCTTCTACGATCCTGAAACCGGCAAACAGGGGCGCATTCGTCGCTTCCTTCGTTGGCTGGGGGTCTCGGCGGTGTCGGCGCCGTTTCGTCGGATTGTTCAAGGTGTCTGTTTCATCACGTTCGTTGTCCTGTTCTTCTATGTCTGCTGGCCATACACCGCGCAGCCAGAGCCTGAAGGGCAGATATCCAACGGGTGGCAATTCTTGGGCATCGATGAGGGAACGGGTGACTTCTGGTTCGCGGGGGGGCAACTCGATGAGGCGTTCAAGACAAATGGGATGCTTCACGTGGTGGACAGCACGGCGTTCACCCCGACTGAAGGATTGGTGGGCGAATTCATCATCAAGGCGATCGCTTCCAATGCCGTCGCCGTCGCCCCGCTGGCGGAACTGACACCTGACCAGTTCGACAGGCTGTTGCTTGGGGTGGGACCGTGGTCTCTGCATGAGGAGATCCCAGGCAAATGGCCATCGCATTACACCGACGACCTGAAACAAAAGGAGCGCATCGCGGCCGAGTTCTTTCTGATCATTGATCCGCTGGTCAGCATCTCCACCGCAATCGCTGCGGGTGGTTGGGTTTGGTCGCTGGTGTGTGCCGGGGTGATTCTGTTGGTCTGCGTGTTGATCCCACGCGGATTCTGCGGATACCTTTGTCCGCTCGGCACGTTCATCGATATCTTTGACACGCTCATTGGCAAACGCGTGAAACGGTTTCGTATCTCGGGGGAAGGTTGGTGGGTTCATATCAAGTATTACCTGCTTTTGACGGTGCTGGTGTGCAGCTTGTTTGGAATCCTCATCTCGGGATTCTTCTCCGCCATCCCGGTGATTACCCGCGGCTTTCTGTTCATCGGTGAGCCGCTGCAGACGGGCTTCCTGCGCGGTTGGCACCTGGTGGCTCCCATGAATGCCGGTCATTGGTTTTCCATGGCACTGTTCATAGGACTCCTTTGTCTCGGGTTCCTGCGTTCAAGGTTCTGGTGCAAATACGTCTGTCCGAGTGGTGCGGTTTTTTCACTGGGAAACCTCTTTCGTGTCAGTGAACGCAAGGTCGAGGACTCCTGTATCAACTGCAATAAGTGTGTTGATGTCTGTCCGTTCGACGCCATCAAACCCGACTTCACCACCCGGGAAACCGACTGCACGCTGTGTCAGACCTGCGGCGGGGTGTGTCCGAGCCATTCCATCAAGTTCGTCGATCGCTGGAACAATCTCGACCTGAAGCAGGTGGGGGCGTTGGCTCCGGGTGAAACTCCCATCGGTCGTCGGGGTTTCATGGCGCTGTGGACCGGGCTTGCGTCTTCAATTGTCGGTGCGGCTGCGTCCACGACGGCAACGCGAGTCTGGGGCGCAAGACTGTCCGACCCGAATCCGACTTTGCCGGTACGTCCGCCGGGAAGCGTGCCGGAACAGGAATTCCTGCAGATGTGCATCCGCTGCGGCGAATGCTTCAAGGCCTGCCCCAACAACGTCCTGCAATCCCAGGGCTTCGATCAGGGGCTCGAAGGTCTTTGGACTCCGATTGTGAATGCTGACTGGGCTGGATGTGAGTCGAGCTGCAACGCCTGCGGTCAGGTCTGTCCCACCGGTGCCATACGCGCACTGCCGCTCGAGGAGAAGAAGACCACGCGGATGGGCCTGGCCATCGTGGATGAGGTCACGTGTCTGCCTTTCGCCAATCTCGAGGCCTGCCAACTGTGCGTCGACGAGTGCAATGCGGCCGGCTACGAAGCCATCGAATTCACCCGGGTTCATACCGAGATGGATGCGCTTGGAAATCCGCTTGAAGACTCGGGGCACATTGCTCCTGTCGTTATTGCCGACAAATGTGTCGGTTGTGGTCTTTGTCAAACACGTTGCCACGGAATCAACGTTGATGAGAAAGGCCTGCTGGAGAAATCCGCGATCATCATCGAGGCGGGTGAGGGTCGCGAAGACCGAATTCTCTGAAAGCTGCATTCTCAATTCAGCCGATCGGTCCTACGCTCCCGGCCGATGGATCGAAAACGCAAACTGGGCCTCGCAGCCTTCCTGACTGTTTTTGTCAGTGCAGCGATTCTGCTTTCGCTTCCTCCCAAGACCGGACCAGAAGTGGCGTTGCCGACCTTCCAGCTTTCAGATGGTCGAACGATTTATGTCGAAGCCGTCAGTTTCGGGCGGTCCCATGAATTGCGGAACGGATCAGAATTCACCGAACGGGTTCAGAAATGGCTGCCGCGTCCGATTCGTGGCCTGCTCGGGCCCGAGCTGGTGAAGATCCGCACTACTACCAGTGAAGATACCCTCATTCCGTTCCTGTCCATTGAGAAGAATCCGGGCGGCAAGAGTCCGCAATGGAGCGGCTGGCACGTCGTGTCCGAGAACGGGCAGGATTTCGACAGTGGCAGTTGGAGTAGTGGACGCAGTTGGAACGGGCGTTCGCTCGCCTATCCGAGATTGCCCGTGTTCCCGCGGCGCGAAGCCTCATTCATGATCACCGGAACAGTCGATCGTCTGCCTTTTGCGATCACCATTCCGAATCCGGTCCTGACGAAGACCTACCCAACCTGGACGCCGCGCCCGCCCGGTGTAACGAACTCGCAGGATGGCTACGAATTTGTCTTGGGAAACACGGACATTTACACCAATCGGAATAGCTACACTCCCCGCACGAGCCTCACGATTTACAAGGACGGCAAGCAGGTGAACAACTGGTTTCGCTACGGGGTCGAATATGAAGATGCCACGGGCAATCGGGGCTATCGGATCCCGACCAATGAGCCGGCGTGGAAGATTGATTTCACCGTCCGGCGGGAATACCCCGCGCCGTGGCATCCCGGTGAATACCATGACATCCAGCTCGGTGATCTCCCGGGCGATGCCGAGCATCGTGACCTGGGATCGGGTTTGACAATCAACGGAGAGAACATTCGTCAAATGTGGCTGGGCGGTTCCGGCGAATTCACGATGGCGAACGGCAGCATCACGAACGCCCTTCCGTGGGGTGCGACCGGTCGACGGGGAACCAGTACATCCAGCTCCGGCAGCGGCAATTGGAAGATGGAGTGGGGGAGGGACAAGCCGTGGCTCATGTTCGAGATGTCGTCCTTGCCGAAGAACGTGACCGTGTCCGTTTTCCTCGTCGACGCCGAAGGGCGTCACAGCACGGCGAATTGGCGGGGCAGCATGAGCAGCGGTTCATTTCGCGTCCGCTATTTCGAACTGAAGCCACCGGAGGAAGCCCGGCCGCCATTCACCGCCCGCATTGCCGTGCAGACCAACATCAACACGCACTTCATCGTCGATCCGGCCAAGCTAAAGCGCACCGGACCACGTCCTCGGAAGAAGCGTTGACTCATGAAAGCGATGGCATTGGCAACGTTTCTGATCGTCGCGGCTCTACCCGCCGCTGAAATCGATCATGAGGCATTTGCGCTGCAGTTGCGCAAGATGGGGGGGCAGGTGTTCACCAACAAATCCACCGGCAAGATCACCGAGGTCAACCTGAACGGGCATCCAGGCGTGACCACCGAGTTGCTGACGCAGATCGGCCGGGTGAAGTCGCTGAAGGATCTTTCATTGGAGGACGCGCCGGTTTCTGACGAGGGTATCGCCGCGCTGCGATCGCTGCCGAATCTGGAATGGCTGAATCTCTATCGTACTCCCGTGGGGGATGAATCCCTGAAGACGCTCGCCGGCTTGAAGTCACTGAAACTCTTGCCCATCGGATCCACCAAGATCACGGGTGCGGGACTGCGACATCTGAAGGCGGCGACTCAGCTTGAATACCTCGGACTACGAGGAAACGCGGTGGATGACGGATCGCTGGTGCATCTTCAGGCGCTGACGAATCTGACCGGTTTGCACTTGGGAGAGACGAAAGTCACCGGTGCGGGCATGACGCATTTGTCCAAACTGAAATCGCTGGAGAAACTCTGGCTGCACGACACCAAGGTTACGAACAAGGGGCTCAAGCATCTGACCAAGCTAAAATCCCTGAAGCAACTGCTCATCTACAACACCAGGGTGAACGCCGAAGGATATCGTCAGCTACACAAGTTGCTGCCGGACTGTTTCATCCTCTACCGCGTGGAGTAGGGATGGAGGGAAGCGCTCCGTCGGTTCCGATGCATTGCGTTGCTCAATTCTGGTGCTGATCGGAATTCGTTCGTAAGTTTCCGCGTGCATGGATGATCCCGCGAAGAAAGCAATTTCGCCCGGACTGATCGCGGCGGCGATCGGGTTCGTGGTGTTCTGTTTCTTCTCGCCGACGATCGGCTACGACTTTCTGCATTCGGATGACGATGTGAATGTGTTCGAGAATGAGCATATCCGCAGCCTGAACTGGGAATCGTTGAGGTGGATGTTCACGGACTTCCAGCAGGCGATCCGGTTCAAGCCCTTGTCCTGGCTTGGTTGGGCGGTGATCTACCAGTTCAGCGGACTGAATCCGCTGGGATATCACCTTGCGAATGTGATTTTACACGCACTGAACGGTGCGTTGTTGTTTCTCGTGCTTCTGACAATGAGCAACGGGGAACGCTCGCGAGGAATGCTGGTTGCCGGATTGATTGCGTTGTTGTGGAGCCTGCATCCCTTGCGCGTGGAACCGGTGGCGTGGGTGACCGGGTTTCCATATCATCTCACAACGGTCTTCCTGCTGCTTTCCGTCATGGCCTATCAACGGGTGAATGCCGAGGCGTCTGCCTTTCGCCAGCAGATGTTTTGAGAATTACTTGGTCCTCTTTTACTAATTGCTTT
>JAYPXF010000035.1:24485-33776 GCA_038154405.1 Verrucomicrobiales bacterium
TGCCACCTATCCGATCGCATTGGGTTTCGTTTGTGTGTTGTTGGCACTTGATGCAATTCGCCTTCAAGGCAAGGCAATGGAGGTGTCCGCTGAGACGAAGCGATTGGTCGTAGAAAAGATTCCTTATGTCGTGGTGGCGGTGGGGGTGGCGGGATTGACGGTGATGAGCCGCTATCAGGTTGACAGCGCGTGGGGATCGGCATCCACCGCGGCCGAATACGACTACGTGAGACATGCCATGCAGGCCTGCTACGTTTGGACCTACTACCTCTGGAAGCCGCTGTTTGTTTTTCATCAGACCGCGATTCCGATGGACTTGATCGAGAATGAAACCCTCTCACCGCCTTTCTTGCTGAGCTTGGTGGTGGTCTTGGCCGTGTCCGGTCTAGCCCTTAAATCGGTTCGGACGCGGATTGGCGTGATCGCATTCTGGACCGCCCATGCCGGTTTGTTGGTGCCGCTTCTCGGTCTGACGGAAGACTATCACTTTCCATCTGATGTTCAAGGCCGTGGATTCGAAGCGGGTGAAAGTTCTGGGGGCGATTGCATTGGCGGTATTCGCCGGGCAATCCATTCGTTACCTGCCGGTGTGGGAAGATGACGTGACGTACTTTGGATATCTCAGTCTCCGGTTGGAGCAGAACATCATGCGACCGGCAATCCGAGAACGGTTGGGAGATGCTCATGCTCGTCGGGAGAATCCTTCTGATGCGATCGCTGCATATGCCGGTGCAATCGAAGGCGCTTCTCCGTATTCCTCCTCGGAAACTTACTACAAACTGGCGGTCCTCCTTGAATCGGTTGGGCGGTATCAGGACGCGGAGGCCGTGCTAATCGAAGGGATGCCCCGCTTGCCGCGTCATCCCGGTGCCATGTTTGTCATGGCAAAGATCTTGGCGGCGCAAGGGAAGCCCGACCTTGCCAAGCAGATGTTGCAGGTGGTTCTGATGTTGGAGCCGGATTTCCCCGAAGCATTGGAAATGGTCGGACGAATGAGTGACGAAGTTGCGGGCTGACTGAGTCGACTGTAGCGGAAGATGCGAAATCTTCCGATCTTGAGGCCTTCCGTTAGTCGGAATGTTTGGCAAATTCCGCTACGGCGCAAAATGAGACCGAATAGAACTATGCGGAAGTTGAAGTCGATTGCCTTGGTGCTGGTTTTTCTCGTTACGGACACTGATGCCGCGGAAACGCCTTGGTGGTCCGAGCGCTGGACGGCCCGTCAGGAAGTTGTCTCGACCGGACAATGGGTTCGCGTTCTGTATGGAAGGGCATTGGCTCAAGGACGGTTCGTGGATCCTCAGTCGCAGTTGGAAGTTCCGCATTGGAGTCAAACGATCGAACTGTCGGAGCCCCGATCCATTGCGGTGGATCCCAAGGTGCATTACGGATTTCCGCGGCTCATTGAGGCGAAGGACGGCCGTCTCCTCTTGTTCTATCGTGTTGGCACTTCACATGCGAAGGATTCATCGACGATTGCGATGCGCACGTCGCTGGACGAGGGCGCTTCGTGGGGGGGGGAGCGAGTCATTCATCGCGATCCCGATGACTACAGCGCGCACAATCCGGTGGCGGTGACGGCGGCGGACGGGCGGGTGATTCTGTTTGTTTCCAGCTACAACTTCCGCGATCGTCGCAAGCTGCCGATGTATTGGGCGCATTCGGATGATCACGGAGAAACGTGGTCTTCGTTCACGAAGTTCGACACCGATCCCTCGCGCTCGACGTATTACATGACGGATGTGGAACGGACGGATGCCGGCTTGTTTGGGATGTCCGCCGGTTTTGCGCCGGACGCCCGAACGCAATGTCACAACCTGTTCTGGTATTCGACGGATGGTCGGGATTGGAAGCTGCGATCATTCCAGACGAAGCCCGAGGAGAATCGTGGTGATGAGGTGGATGTGTTTCATGTTGCCGGCGATCGGTTCATGGTGTTTCACCGCGACCGCAGACAACAGACGACCTGGCGGGTTCGAACCTCTGATGCGGGACGAACGTGGTCGGAGCGCATGAACCTCGGGGAGCAGATGGAGATACTGCAGCGTCCTTTTGCGACACGGTTGACCGAGCAAGTGGTCTTGCTCAGTGGTCGTGATGCGAAACGGAAACTGGTAGTGGTTTACGTGTCTCGTGATGGAGGCGAAACGTTTGGCGAGCGTCATGTGATCGATTCTTATTCTGCGGATGGCGCCTATACCTCCGCGGTGCGGCTCAATGATCGGCAGGTGTTGCTCGTTTACTACGGCGACCGCCCGTCGTTTCGTGGTAAACCGGACATCCGGCAGGTCACGTTGACTGTTCAGGACAAACCAACTCACGTCTGCTTTCGAAGCAGTAACAATGGGCTGGCGCAGTTCTATTCAGGTGGCACCATGAAGAGGGAAACGGAGGACCGTACATTTGCGTGGCTTGCTCCTCCGGGAGGTTGGTCGTCTGCGGACATCGACGACCGTAAGATTCCTCGTGGAGCGATACCCTTTTTGACGCATCGCACGTGGTCCGGTTCTTTCCCGCCTATCAAGGATCCTGATGCGATTGCTCCGTATTGGCAGGTGATCAAGCAGGGCGACGCGAATACCAAGCGTGAACCGGGGCGGGTGTTGAGGATTTACGATCGTGGTTCCGGTGGTGGCGAATCCGCCTATTTGGGCCGCGACTGGGAACTGACGCCTGCACGATCGGCGGAGATCAACGTTGAGATGAAAGTGATCTCCTGTTCCGCGCCCGGCGCTTGCATGCTGCGGATTGCGGACGGGAAGAGCGAAGAGGCGTTTACGTTTTATCCTGATCGGATTCTCGCAAATCGATCGGGTTTGACGGCATCGATCGATCTCGCATCCGATTTTTCGCGGTTACGGATCACGGTCGAAAATGCCGGTTTCCGCGTTTACTCGGGTGACCAACTTTTGCTAGATGGCAACGGCAGGTTCACTTCGCCGGCGCATGGCGGACGCCAGGTCATTCACTTCGGTGGCGGCAGCAGCTCAGGGCGGGGCGAGGCGCTCTGGAAAAGCGTCCGCTACCGCGTCACCGAAGAAAGAGATTGAGTGAGGTCTGTCCGAATCTTTGTTCCCGAGGGAATCAGCGCAGGTTGAGGCACTTGAGTTCGGTCTGGCTGCGGACGATGAGCTTGCCGTCCTTGAGTGCCATGGCGGCCCAGATCTTGTTGCCGCGGGGCTTGAGCTTGGTGAAGACCTTGGCGCGGGCGAGTTCGTTGTAGCCGCCCGGGCTCGGATCCACGAGGGCGAGTTCGCCGAGTTCGCCGTCGAGGATGATGATCATGCCGTCGGCGAAGAGCAGAGGACCGCGTTCGAAGCTGGGATCTTCACCGGTGCGCCAAAGGATCTTGCCGCTGTCCGGATCCAAGCAGGCGAGTCCACCAAGGTGCTTCTTGCCTTTTTTCAGATTCTCGTTGGTGTTCCAGTTGACGTAGAGGTGGCCGTCGTGGAGATGGGCCTGGTGCATCTGGGAACCTTCGTCGTCGATGCGGAAGAGTTCCTTGATGGAGTAGTTGTTGCCGCGCTTGTTGATGCGGATCATGACGGAGCCGCAGCCGTAGCCGCCGGTGATGAAGAGGCGGCCGTCGCCCATGTTGGTGGGCATCGGGATCATGATCTTGTTGAAGTAGCCGTTGTATTGCCACAGTTGTTTGCCGGTCTTCGGATCGACACTCGTGAAGCGGCCGCCATCGCTGCCGATCTTGCCGAAGGTGATGGCCTGCTTGATGCCGTGGATTTCGTAGATGCGGGGTGAAACGTAATGGGCGCCGCCAATGTCCTTCCTTTCCCAGACGGTCTTGCCGTTCTTCTTGTTGACGCCCACAAGGTGGCCGCCTCCCTGATCATGGGCAGGGACGATGACGATGTCGCCCACGACAAGCGGGGAGGCGCTGAAGCCCCAGCGCGAGGTGGACTGGAATCCGTAGTCCTTCATCAGGTCGCGGCTCCAGGCTTCCTTGCGGGTCTTGCGATTGACACAGACGAGGTTGGCGAGGCGGCCATAGGTGTAGATGAAATCGCCATCGACGGTAGGAGTGCTACGAGAGCCGGCGTGGGGGAGTTTGACCTTGGTTGTCGAGTAGCGATGCTGCCACTTCACCTTGCCGCTCTTGAAATCGATGCACTTGAGGATCTCGTGATCGGTGTCGGGACGATCGAGGATGTAGACGTCACTCCCGACGATGGCGGCGCCTCCGAAGCCGTCACCCACATCGAGCTTCCACAGCTCGTTGGGGCCGGCTTTCGACCATTTTTTGGCCAAGCCGGTTTCGTTGGAAGTGCCGTCGCGGTTTGGGCCGAGGAAGCCTGGCCATTCGCTCGGAGCGGCGGAGGCGATGTTGAGGTTGAAGAGCGTCGTCGAGAAGGCGACGGCGGCAAGGGTGAGGAGATTCTTCTTCATGGGATTGTGTTGAACGGCGATTAGAGGACGGGAGGGGGTGTGAGGATTCAAGGTTTTTTGAAAGAGCCATCTGTGAAAGCGCCGCCTTCATCGGTGACGTGGATGTTCCGCCACGAGTGGGGCCGGCGCGGGTTTGTCAGCGTTTCAAAAGGCTCGTCAGGTGATGGGGGTAGGGATATGCTCCGCCATCTGCGATGCCTGACCTTGCGTGGTATTTTCACCGGCTGCGGGCCATGAGTCCGGGGGAGATGCTTTTGCGGGCGCGCAAGAAGCTGCGGGAGAAGTCGGACGGGGTGCGCAACCGGGACTGGGCTTCGATCCGGTTGTTGGCGAACACGGGTTTTCCGGCCCTGCCCGCGAAGGAAGACTTGCCGGAGGAGCTTTCCCAGGCGCTGACCAATGATGTGGAGGCAATCATGGCGGGCCGTTGGAAGGCGTTCGGACACGTGGACATCCGGGTAGATGATCCGCCGAAGTGGCATTGTGATTATCTGGCGGGGGTGGATCTGCCGAATACTAAGACGGGGTTCAAGCTGAATCACCGTCTTCTTCCCGATGGTGCCGACGTGAAGTTGATCTGGGAGCTGAGCCGTTGGCAGCAGCTGACGCGTCTGGCGATGGCGGGCTATTACCTCGATGATGAAAAGGCGGCACGGAAGTGCATCATCTGGCTTGAGGATTGGGTGAAGCACAATCCGCCGTTCAAGGGCTGGAATTGGACAAGTGCATTGGAGTCAGGATTTCGGCTGATTCAGTTCGTGTGGATTGATGCGCTGTTGTCGGAGGTGGCGGAGAAATGGGCCTTCGACGCGGAACTCGACACACTCCGCTATGAGATCCTTCCTCCGCATGCGTTTTTTACATGGCGGCATCGGTCATTCGGTTCTTCAGCCAACAATCATCTGATCGGTGAACTCGCGGGATTGATCGCGGCGATCGTGCGTTGGCCGAACCTGACGGTGTGGTGCACGAGCCTGGATGAGCTGCAAGGTTTCTGGGAGACGGAACTGCTGAGACAATTCGCTCCGGATGGTGGTAATCACGAGCAGGCCTTGAACTATCATTTGTTCTCGTTCGAATTCTGCCTCGTTGCCTGGGCGGCGATCTTGGCGAAGGGGACGGTGACCACTGCGAAGGTGGAGGATCGAATGGAAAAGGCGGCGGCGTTTCTCATCTCGGTCGCACGGCATGAAGACGAGTGGGGGTACGGGGACAGCGATGATGCGACTGTGCTGCCATTCTGGGTGGATGCGGGACGGGCTTCGTGGGAATGGCGGGAATGGATGGCGGAGGCGGTTCGGTCGCCGGCACTTTCGTTCTGGTGGCCCGGGATTCGCCGGAGCCAGATTCCGCCGCGCTTGGAACCGTTGGGGATCACCAGTGTCGGGCCGCGCCAACGTGTAGATGACTGGTGTATCTACTCCGACAGCGGGATCGGAATCCGGAAGGTCGACAATTGGTTTGCGCGAATGGATTTGTCGCCGCTCGGCTACGGCAAGACCGGTGCGCATGGGCATCTGGATGCGTTGCATCTCTCGCTGTGGTGGCAAGGCCGGGCGGTGTTGATCGATCCGGGAACCGGCGCCTACTATGGGGATCTGGAACAACGGGACTGGTTGGCTTCGCGGGCGGCGCACAATGGTCCCTGCCTGACGGCGATCGAGCATCCGAAACGGCAGGGGACCTTCCTTTGGTCGACGGAGCATTCCGTGCCGGCATGGCGACAACTGGACGACGAGGTGTTGCAGACGGAATGGTTTGTGCCGACGGGGGCGATTCATCGGCGCGTGGAGTATTTGCGCGGAAAGAGCGGCTGGATGGTATCTGATGATTTCCTGCCGAATGAACGAAAGTTTGACGGGGAGTTTACGGTGCGCTGGCAGTTTCCGCCCGGCACGGTTCTGAAGCGAACGGAGGATCGGCGGTTTCGCGTTGAGCTGGGAGGCAATGTGTTTCACGTCGAGGCGTCCAAGGACTGGGACACGGTGGTGGCGGAAGGGATGGATGGAGAAGCCGCGGAATCTGCATCGCCGTGGATCGGGTCGGTTTCGCCGTCCTTCCGCGTCATCAACCGGGCGCCGGGACTGCTGTTGACCGCTCAAGCCGGGCATAAACCTTGCGTTTTCAGCACCACCTTCCTAGCCTCCGCGCCGGCATGAGAATCAGCATCTTTGGCCTCGGCTATGTAGGCGCGGTGACCGCTGGCTGCCTGTCATCCAAGGGGCATCACGTGGTGGGGGTCGACGTGCATCCCGCCAAGGTTGAGGATTTCAACAACGGCATTCCACCGATTGTGGAACCGGGCCTGGATGAGTTGCTGAAGAGCGCCAAGGAGAAGGGTCTGTTGCGGGCGACCACGGACTGCGATGACGCCATCGCGGATACGGAACTTTCCATTGTTTGTGTCGGTACCCCATCTGCCCCTTCGGGTGCGTTGGATCTGAGTTTTGTGAGGACCGTGGCCGGGCAGATTGGCGACGCGGTGACGAAGAAGAATGCCCATCATACCCTGGTCTTTCGCAGTACAATGTTGCCGGGCAGCACGGTTGATATTGTCGGAGAAAAACTGGCGGATCTGGAGGCGGGTGAACTGTTGGATGTCTTCTACTATCCGGAGTTCCTACGCGAGAGCACGGCGGTGAAGGATTTTGAAGAGCCGTCATTGGCGGTGGTTGGTTCGCGCGCCGGAACGGCGCCCGCGGATGTGCTGATGAAGGAGTTGTTCGGCTCGGAAGCCAACGTGGTGAACTGGCCGACGGCGGAGATGGTGAAGTATTCGTGCAACGCGTTTCATGCGGCGAAGATCACCTTTGCCAATGAGATCGGTCGCGTTGGCAAGCAGCTGGAGATCGATGCGCGATCAGTGATGTCCATGCTTTGTCAGGACACCCGGTTGAACATCTCGCCCTATTACCTGCGGCCGGGCAATCCGTTCGGTGGTTCGTGCCTGCCCAAGGATGTGCGGGCGTTGACCAACAAGGCGCGGATGACCGGGGTGCATCTGCCGTTGATGGAGAGTCTGCTGCCGAGCAATGAAAAACACCTGGCGAGCCTGCTGGCGCTGGTCGAGGCGTCGGGGCAGCGGGAGGTGGTGATTCTCGGATTGTCGTTCAAATCGAACACGGATGACCTGCGCGAAAGCCCGATGGTCGATGTTGCCCAGTATCTTCTGGGGCATGGCTACAGCTTGCGGATTTATGATCCGGCGTTGAATCTCTCGGCGCTGGTTGGGGCAAACAAGCGCGTGATCGATGTCCGCATGCCGCATCTGGCGGAACTGTTGAAGGGCGACCTTGCGTCGGCGATCGGTTCGCAGGGCGTGGTGGTCGCTGCGCAGAAATGTGCGGATGTTGACGAACTTTCAAAACTCGTGAACGACAACCATCACGTGATTGACGTCAATGGCTGGACGGGACTGAATGACGTTTCGTGCAGCTACGAAGGCTTCTGCTGGTGACCCTCGGCGGGGCGTTGCTGCGAGAGTTTGAATGAGCCGCAAGCCTTGTATTCTCATCATTGTCGAGAATCTTCCGGTGCCGCTGGATCGGCGGGTCTGGCAGGAGAGCTGCGCCTTGCGCGATGCGGGTTACGAGGTGGTGGTGATCTGTCCGCGGATGCGAGGCTTCAATGAACCGGAGGAAGTCATTGATGGCGTCCGGATCTACCGTCATTGGATCAGCGGGGAGGCGAGCGGTGTGCTGGGATTCTTGTCCGAATACGCCTCGGCGTTGATCGGCGAAATGTCATTGGCGTTGAAGGTGTGGTGGAAGCATCGACCGTCGGTCATTCATCTCTGCAATCCTCCCGATCTCTTGTTTCTCGTCGCGTTGCCGTTTCGCCTTCTGTTTCAGGCGAAGGTGATCTTCGACGTGCACGATGCATGGCCGGAGATGTTTGAGGCGAAGTTTGAGAGGCGCGGACTGATGTATTGGGCGGTGCGGATAACGGAGTGGTTGACCTATCGCACGGCCGACGTGGTGTTGGCAACGAACGAATCGGTCAAGGCGATTGCATCTGGAAGAGGCGGCAAAAAAGAGCATCAGGTCTATGTGGTGCGGACTGCGCCCAAGATCGTGGCGGCTGCTGCGGAGGTGGACGAATCGCTGCGGCGAGGGCGCAAGTTCCTGGTCGGGTACGTCGGGGTGATGGGGAATGCCGATGGCGTGCATCTGTTGCTTGAGGCGATCAATCATTTTGTGAACGGACGGGGACGCAAGGATACGCAGTTCCTGCTGATGGGCACCGGGCCGGAATTTGACACCTTGGTCGCGCAGCGGGATCAGCTTGGCCTCAAAGGTTTTTTGGATATGCCGGGGCGGGTGAGCGACGAGTTCCTGTTTGCGGCGTTAAAGACCATGGATCTCGGGGTGTCGTCCGATCCGAAGAACGGCTACAATGATCATTGCACGATGAACAAGGTGCTGGAGTACATGGCATTTGGGAAACCACAGGTGATGTTTGACCTTGTGGAAGGCCGTGCTTCCGCGCAGAAGGCGGCGGTCTACGTGGACAGCAACAAACCGATTGCGCTGGGGGACGCGATTTCGCAGGTGCTCGACGATGAACCGTCCAGGGCAAGAATGGGCAGGGTGGGGGAGAAGCGCCTTCGGACGGAACTTAACTGGGAGCGGTCCGTGGAACAACTGTTGAAGGCCTATCGCGCGGCAGATCGTTGAGATGTCGGACCCGGAAGCACAGAAGGACTCAGTGAAGGCAGCGGATGAACTTCCGTCACCAGGTCTCGTCGACGAGTTGCGCGAATGGTGGGAGGCGATGCCCAACAAGTTGATGATGGGGTGGCTGTCGCTGCTCTGGATCGGCCTGTTTCATCTGCTCGGGAACTCGACCTTGGGATACGTGAAGACGTCGAGTTTGTTCGGCTGGATGGAT